>CAZTVF010000154.1:0-10615 GCA_964616985.1 uncultured Planctomycetaceae bacterium | reverse complement strand
CCACCGAAAAGGAAGTCATGAAGCAGGTGTACGAGGCCGGCAAGGAAGCCGTGGTGGAGGCCAACGTCCGCGGCGTGCACAACAAGCTGGTGGATCTGCTGGGCCGCCTGCACTTCCGCACCAGCTACGGCCAGAATGTTCTGAAGCACTCGATCGAAGTGGCGTACCTGTCGCAGGTGATCGCCGACGAACTGGGGCTCAACAGCGCCCTGGCCCGCCGGTGCGGCCTGCTGCACGACATCGGCAAGGCCGTCGATCACGAGGTCGAGGGCGGCCACCCAGACATCGGCGCCGACCTCTGCAAGCGCTACGGCGAGAAGGATGAAGTCATCAACGCCGTCGGCGGCCACCACGGCGACCTCGAGGCCAAGAGCGTATACACGCCCATCGTGGCGGCAGCCGATGCGATCAGTGCATCGCGTCCGGGCGCCCGTCGCGAGACGCTGGAGCGCTACGTCCAGCGGCTGCAGAAGCTCGAGGAGATCGCCAAGAGCTTCGAGGGCGTCAGCCAGGCCTACGCCATCCAGGCCGGGCGCGAGGTTCGCGTCATCGTCAACGCCGAGCAGGTGGACGACCGCCTGTCGGCCAAGATCGCCCGCGACATCGCCAAGCGGGTTGAGGACGAGATGGAGTACCCCGGCGAGGTGAAGGTCACGCTCGTCCGCGAGGTCCGCTGCGTGGAGTACGCCAAGTAAGAAACTGCACGGCCTTCACCGCAGAGAACGCAGAGAGACAAAGAAAGCTCTAACACAAAGAGCACGAAGAACACGAAGATAGGAACATGGGCGGGATCGCCTCAAAACGATCCCGCCCGTTCTTTTGGGTTGGCTGTCACAGCGCGGCGGGGTTTACGGTTGCCTGCCAAGGGCGGGGTGTCGCCCTATGATTCGTTGGGGAGAACGATATGCGATACATCGCCATGCTGACGCTGCTGGTGCTTGCCTTGAGCGGATGCCAGCCAGCCACGCCGCAGCCGCCCGACTATGTGCCCAAGCCGCAGGACGCGCACATCGGCGGCGACGACGGCATCGACTACGCCAATGACACCATCGCCGCCGCGCCGGCAAGAGCATCTAACGCTTGGTCGCCGGCCGCGGAGCCGTGACAACTGACGCGCGCCGATGGCGGGAATGAAAGGCGAGGCGAGGCCGCCGACGGCGTTCGAACCGAATCTCCATCTCCTCCGTGTAATCCTGAAATCCATGTAATCCCGCTCTTCCTCGTGATCGCAGGCGCCCCCTTCCGCTCCCGTCCCGCGTATCGTATGCTACCGCGACCACAAGGAGCGAACATGGCCATCAAGATCGAGAACTGCGTTCTGAAGCACAAGGGCAAGCAGGTGCCGCTGATCAGCGGCGAGTTCCACTACTGGCGAGTGAACAAGGACCAGTGGGCGGCCGTGCTCGATTCGATCGTCGAGATGGGCCTCAAGGTCGTCTCCACGTACATCCCGTGGAACTACCACGAGCTGTCCCCCGGCAAGTACGACTTCACCGGCAAGACCCAGCAGCAGCGCGACCTGGCCGGCTTCATCGACCTCACTCGCCAGCGCGGCCTGTACCTGGTGGTGCGGCCGGGCCCGTACATCTACTCCGAATGGCAATTCGGCGGCGTGCCCGAGCGAGCGGCGAAGCTCCACCGCCTCGACCCCGAGTTCCTCAAGATGTCGCGGCACTACATCGAGGCCGTGTGCAAGGTCCTCGTGCCGCAGCAGATCACGCGCAGCGGAAACATCCTCCTGTGCCAGGCCGACAACGAGCCCTACCCGCCCATCGAAAGCTTCGGCGACGAGATGGGCTGCTTCAAGGACAAGGGCACCTTCAAGGACTGGCTGCGGCAGCGGTACGGCGACGACCTGGCCGCCCTCAACCGCGCGTGGCACGAGAGCTTCACCTCGTTCGACCAGCCGGCCGTGCACTTCCACGAACCTTACGTCAACACCCGCCTGCCGATGGCGCAGCGGCTGCTGACCTCGCGCGAATACTACATGCGTTACGCCGACACGATGACCTTCGTCGGCTGGTACGGCACGAAGATCGTCTCGACCGTCGCGTCGTGGCTGCGCGGGGCGGGCATCGACGTGCCCATCTTCGCCAACGGCTGGTCGCCGCTGTACCAGGACTTCACCGGCCTGTCTGAGGTGGCGGACCTGGTCGGCTGCGACGTGTACCCCATGCCCTACGTCGAGGGCGGCAGCCAGACCGAGGACGACTGGCTGTACGTGATGGACATCATCAAGACCACACAGTCCGACGTGAAGAACGGCAACACGTGGTCGGCGGAGTTCCAGAGCGGCTGCTACCCCATCACGCTGGCGGGCTACCTGCCGCCGCAGCATTTCAAGTACCTCACGCTGGCCCAGATGGCCCGAGGCCTCAAGGCGTGGAACTGGTACATGCTGGTCAACCGCGACAACTGGTGCCACTGCCCCATCAACGAGTGGGGCCGCACCAACGAATACTTCCCCGTGCACAAGGAGATCGTCCGCGTCGCCAACGCCGTCGAGCCGTGGAAGCTCACCGAGGCCACCGACGCCAGCCTCTTCATGTACAAGCCCCACCGCGTCATCACGCCCGGAAACTTCGAGGAGATGTTCTACGCCCTCGAGAAGGCCGACGTCAGCTACAACTACTGGGACCCCCAGGCCGCCCAGCGCCCCGACAACAACACGCTGATCTACGCCGGCGGCGACTGGCTCGAACGCGCCGTCGCCGACCGCCTGGCCGACTTCGTCGAAGGCGGCGGCACGCTGATCTGCTTCAACCAGTTCCCCACCTGCGACGAGCAGGGCCAGCCGCTGGAGCGGCTGAAGTTCGACGCGCCCAAGGGCGCCCGCCCCGTCATCCTGCCAGTGGCGGTGAAGTACAAGGGCGGCGCCACCGCCATCACGCGCGGCGGACACATGGGCTGCAAGGTCAACTTCTTCTGGTATCCCCAGGTGCAGGGCGAGCCGATCGTGCTGGCCATTAACACCAAGGCCAAGGAACTGCTGGTCGATCTGGGCGCCGTCGCCGCCCGCTCGTTCAGCATCGGCTACAGCCGCAAGCTGGGCCGCGGACGCATCGTGCTTGTGGGCTCCAACCCCTCGGCCGAACTGATCAAGCTCGTGCTGGAGCAGGAAGGCGGCATCTCGGCCAACAGCGGCGAGAAGGACGTGCTCACCAACGTGCACCGCGCCGCCGACGGCAGTTGGGTGCTCTTCGTGACCAACCGCGCCGCCCACGACCGCAAGGCCGCCGTCTCGCTGAACCTGGCCAAACTCGGCCTCAGTGCCAAGGCGACCTACAAGCTCGACGCCCTCACGCGCGAGTGCGGCTGCGTGCGAAAGGGCGCCGAACTGGCCTCCTTCGAAGTGCCCGTGAATGCACACGACGTGACGATCATCCGGATAACGCGGTCGTAGGGTGGGCTGGCCAGCCCACCATCTCGTGATGCCTCGGTGCCATAGGTGCCACCCTCAAGCGAGCAAAGCGAAGCTTGGGGGTGCTGCTGGAACTTGGCTTGATCGAGGATGAAACCGCCTGCTGAAGACACCCCCAAGCTACGCCCTCCGGGCTTGCTTGAGGGTGGCACCACGGTCTGGGCGGACAAATGGGTAAATAAAACGACAGCGGTTCCCGCGTTCTCCTGGCAGTGGGCCAGGGGACCGAAGGAACCGCTGCCTGGGAATCGGCAGCGCCTGAGGCCGATTGTTCAAACGTTGTCATACCTTTTTCGGCCAGTTCGGGGACAAACTTTAGCACCAACTCTCTTTCTAGCGAGAATCACCTACATGACCCTATCCACCGCCAATGCGTGCATGACCGTACTTGCTACCCTTCTCCCCTTGCGGGAGAGGGATTCGCCATGCACCACCGCCAATTGACAGGTGGCGGGCGCGGCGATCTTTCGGTATCATGCCCGCTCGTTTGACCTGTTCATCAACGACCAACATAACGCTCGAGGGCAACATGATTGATCTGAAGAAGATGGAAGTGTGGTTCGTGACGGGCTCGCAGTCGCTGTACGGGCCCGAGACGCTGCGGCAGGTGGCGGCCGATTCGAAGGAGATCGCCGCCGGCCTCAATGCCTCGCCGGCCGTGCCGGTGAAGGTCGTCTACAAGCCCGTGCTCACCACGCCCGAAGGCATTCGCACGCTGTGCCAGGAGGCGGACGCCTCGGGCGACTGCGTGGGCCTGGTGATGTGGATGCACACCTTCTCGCCAGCCAAGATGTGGATCGCGGGCCTGTCGGGCCTGCGGAAGCCCTTCGCGCAGCTGCACACGCAGCTCAACCGCGACATCCCGTGGTCGAAGATCGACATGGACTTCATGAACCTCAACCAGACCGCACACGGCGGGCGCGAGTTCGGCTTCATCGCCACGCGCCTGCGCAAGAACCGCAAGGTGATCGTGGGCCACTGGCAGGACAAGGGCGTGCAGGAGCGGCTGGCCGTGTGGACGCGCGCGGCGTGCGCATGGCACGATGCGCAGGGCGCCCGCCTGGCCCGCTTCGGCGACAACATGCGCGACGTCGCCGTCACCGAGGGCGACAAGGTCGAGGCGCAGATCCGCCTGGGCTACAGCGCCGACGGCTACGGCCTGGGCGACCTGGTGGCGTTCATGAACAAGGTCACCGACGCCAAGGTCAACGACCTGGTCGCCCAGTACGAGCGGCAGTACAACGTGGTGAAGTCGCTCAAGAAGGGCGGCGAGCAGCGCGCGGCGCTGGTCGAGGCCGCCCAGATCGAACTGGGGCTGCGGGCCTTCCTCGCCGACGGCGGCTTCAAGGGCTTCACAATGACGTTCCAGGACCTTCACGGCCTGGGGCAGCTGCCGGGCCTGGCCATGCAGCGGCTGATGGCCGACGGCTATGGCTACGGCGCCGAGGGCGACTGGAAGACCGCCGCCCTGGTCCGCGCGATGAAGGTGATGGCGGCCGGGCTGGACGGCGGCACGTCATTTATGGAAGACTATACATATCATCTCGACCCCGCGGGCATGAAGGTGCTGGGCGCGCACATGCTGGAGGTGTGCCCCACCATCGCCGCGGGCAAGCCCTCGCTGGAGATTCACCCGCTGGGCATCGGCGGCAAGGGCGACCCCTGCCGCCTGGTGTTCAACGTTCCCGCCGGCCCGGCCGTCAACGCGTCGATCGTCGACATGGGCGCCCGCTTCCGCATGATCATCAGCGAGGTGGACGTCGTGAAGCCCGCTAACGCCCTGCCCAAGCTGCCCGTCGCCCGGGCCCTGTGGACGCCCCGCCCCGACCTGCAGATCGGGGCCGCCGCCTGGATCCTCGCCGGCGGCGCCCATCACACGGGCTTCAGCATGGCCATCGGCACCGAGCACCTGGCCGACTTCGCCGAGATGGCGAACATCGAGACCGTCGTCATCGACGCCAAGACCGAGATCCGCCAGTTCAAGAACGAGCTCCGCTGGAACGAGGCCTACTACATGCTCGCCGGCGGGATGCGGTAATCCGATTGCCGAATGACGATTGACGATTGCCGATTGAACGCGGCGATGGCCGACGGCAGGAAATATCCATGACTTGCGACGCCCCCAAGCGATGTGCTTGGGGGTGTTCTTTTCGCAGCGCAGTAATGTCGCTCTTGACGCGACGCCTCAATCGGCAATGGGCAGTTTTCAACCGTTGGCCTTTGAGACAAGCTGGCGGAGGCGGGCGCGGGGGTCGGTGCAGCGGTAGTTCATCCCGTTCTGCGCGAATGTGAACGCATCGTCGCCATTGGTGCTCTCTTTACGTGGGAGATGGCAAGAGTCATGCCGTTGGGCGAGCGCATGTCCTTCAGCGGTTCGCGGCATGCCATACAAGACAGGCGACACCTACTGCGCCAATCCATCCGACCAGCAGCGCAAGAAGGCTGGATTTGAACAGTAGGAACACCGAGCAAGACCACGCAATACTGAAGAAGCACGAGAGCAGCGACTTCAAGATCCACATAGTTCGCTGGCGCAGCAGAAAGACACTCGATAGGGCCACCCCTACTGCCCCAGCAAAGGGAACCACGAATAGCCCAAACGCTATTTCAAGGGCCACGTCGAGGCCTGCGTCCACCAATAGGACATAGGCCATGCAGCAGCCGGATAGGAAGTAACCGCAAAGAAGTTCGAGACCTATGCTTCGCCGCTTCATGCTCTTGCTCCATCCCGCGCTCCATAAGAGGGACAGTCGGTCAGCCGGTCGCCTTTGAGACGAGTTGGCGGAGGCGGCAGCGGGGATCGATGCTGCGGCCTTCGAGCACGTCGCGCTCGGTGAAGATGGCCAGCAGAATCTCGCGGTCTTTGCCGAGGGCGTAGCAGTCGCCGCGGTTGTAGTCGTAGATGGCGAGGATGCGGCCGGCGTCGTCTTCGACCGCGTCGGGGTAGGAGACGCCCGCGCGTTCGTCGAGCATCAGCTTCGACGGCCAGGTCGCGCCGTCGTCGTCAGAGAGATACGCGGTGAGGCGGTTGCGGAGGACGGGCTTGACCGGCAGCAGATCGTGCGTGATCAGCAGCAGGCGGCCTGACCGCAGGCGGAGGATGAAGAACCGTGAGTTGGGGCCGGGGATCTTAGAGGGGAGGCCGGGCGTCCACGTCGCCCCGCCATCGCGCGAGACGCTCTCGCCCACGCCATACGACGTCCGGACGAGCATCCACAGCGAGCCGTCTCGCCGCGAAACGACCATGTGCTCATCGAAGACGCGGTCGGGCACGTCGGCTCCGCCGCGGCGGGTGAAGGTCTCGCCGTTGTCGCGCGAGACGTACACGCTGGAGAACCGCTCCGCCGCAAGCTCGGGCACGAAGGGCTCCTTGTTCCACAGCGCGATCGGCAGCAGCCACTCGCCGGCGACAACCGTAGGCTTGTTCATCATCACGCCGTTGGCGATGCGCCGCATGGGGCCGAATGCTGGATGCGGGCCCGTGGCGTCGTCGGCGCGGATGGCCCACACGCCCGCCCTGCCGTCGTGCCACTGGCCTGACTGCGCCCAGAACAGCCACAGCCGCCCCAGCGGGTCCAGCCAGAGGCAGGGGTCGTAGGCGCGCAGGTTGGGCACGGGGGGCACGATGGCCAGGACCGGGTCGGCCCAGGTGAGGCCGTCGTCGGCGCTGGTGGCCAGGATGACGCAGTTGCCGGGGCCCTCGCCCTCGGCGCCGCTATACCACGCCGCCCACAGCCTGCCGTTGGCGGCCCGCTCGATGGCGGGAATGCCCTGCCACTTCCGCCCCGCCGGGGTCAGTTCGTGGGGGATGTCGGTCATGATCTGCATGCGAGGCTCATCGTTCATGGCGGTCTCCATTTGGCGAGTGAGTATAGACTCCGCGCGCGGCCGGGGCAATCGTGGCGTCCGGCGGTGGCGCCAGTTGGGTCAGTGCTTGTTCTAAAAGAGAGAGCGGGATTTTGGGATGATTAAGGGGATTACCGGGATTGCGAAATTCCGATCGATCGGTGGGTTTGGTGGCATCGATTCGGTCACGGCTTGCTCTAAAAGACAGAGCGGGACCTGTCGGCAGCGGCAGGCTGGTTTCGGAATAATCAAAGGGATTGCCGGGGTCAAACGGCGCTGAAAGGCGAGCGATAGCCGGCCGCTGGATTCCACATGTCTTCTGATGATGCAAGTAAGCGGAACGCGCGTGCGGAGACAGGTCGGGATTGTGCCTGTTGTTTCTTTCGACGGGGTCAGTGGTATAATCACCGCACACTTCAACATGAGGAGAACGCATGAAGCCTGAACTGAAGAATGTCGTCGGCCAGCCGGCGTGGGTGGTTCGCTCGAAGGATATCGAGCTGTCGGTCACGCAGTTGGGCGGGCACATGTCGCCGGTGGTGTTCTACCGCGACTCGGCCAAGCCCGTGCAGCCGTATTACATGAGCCCGTGGCAGGGCGAGGACGTGAAGATCGCCGACCCGGTGCTGCGGCCGTTGCGCGGCGACTTCTTCTGCCTGCCCTTCGGCGCTGGCGGCCAGTATAAGGATGAGAAGCACTATCCGCACGGCGAGCCGGCGCTGGCGAAGTGGTCGCTGGGCGGGCTGGCCAAGTCGGGCAGCGTGACGACGCTGACGCTGAAGATGAAGACGAAGGTCCGCCCCGGCACGGTGACCAAGAAGCTGTCGATCATCGACGGCCAGAACGTGATCTACTGCCAGCACACCATCGAGGGCTACAGCGGGATGGCGCCCGCAGGCCATCACGCGACCCTGGCGATGCCCAAGACCGAGGGCGCCATGAAGATCACGACCAGCCCGATCTCGTTCGGCATGACCAATCCCACGCCCGGCGGCAACCCCGCCGTCGGCGAGTATCCCTCCGTCGTGCCCAACCAGGTGTTCAAGTCGCTCGACGCCGTGAAGCTGATCTGGAAGGACCAGCCCGTGGGCGATTGCTCGATCTACCCCTCCCGCGCAGGCTTCACCGATCTGCTGGCCGTGTTCAACAAGCCCGGCCGCCACAACTGGCCGCCCGCCTGGACCACCGCCGCCGTCGAGGAGGAAGGCTGGATGTGGTTCAGCATCAAGGACGCCTCCGTGCTGCCGACGACGATGTTCTGGATCGAGAACGTCGGCCGCCACACGCCGCCGTGGAACGGGCGGAACATCTGCCTGGGCCTCGAGGACATCTGCAGCTACTTCGCGATGGGCATCGCCCCTTCGTGCAAGCCCAACTGCCTGACCAAGGTGGGCATCCCGACGGCGATCAAGTTCTCGCCCCGCCGCCCCACCGTCATCAACTACATCCAGGGCGTGGTGAAGATCCCCCGCGGCTACGTGAAGACCAAGGACGTGACCTTCGGGTACGGCCAGGCCGTCTTCACCTCCGTCACCGGCAAGAAGGTCACCGCTCCCGTGCATTCCGACTTCATCTACTCCGGCGACCCCGCGCTGTCGGACATTCCGTTCTGAGAAGCAGGTCGCCAGTAGCCAGGAAAACGACAACGGTAGACAGTGGCATCGCCGCCTGTTTACCGTTGCTTTTTGATCAGGATGTGACAGAAGGAATCAGCAGCCCGCGACAGGATCGGCGGCGGCGCCGTGGACCGATCCGCAACCATGAAGGCTTGTTTGCCTTGCCGTTCTCTGTGTTCTCTGTGCCTCTGTGGTCATTCCTGGAATGCCGAAGGAGTGCCAGAGTTTGGGCACATGCATGGCCGCTTACTTCAGGTTTTCCTTATACCAGCCGATCGCGCGGCGCAGGCCGTCTTCGAAGAGGACCTGCGGCTGGTAGCCCAGCACGGTGCGGGCGCGGGTGATGTCGGCGAGCGAGTGCTTCACGTCGCCGGCGCGAACGGCGGTGTACTGCGGCGCGACCTTCACGCCCAGCAGATTCGACAGCTGCGTGAGGATCTCGTTGAGCGTCGTCCGCTGGTTGCAGGCGACGTTGATGGCCTGGCCGTTGCAGATTTCCTTCGGCGCGGTGACCGCCAGCCAGTTCGCAAGGCACACGTTTTCGATGTAGCAGAAGTCGCGGCTCTGCTCGCCGTCGCCGTAGACCACCGGGGCCTGGCCGCGGAGCAGGTTGGACACGAACGCCGGGATCACGGCCGCGTACGCGCCCTCGGGATCCTGGTAAGGGCCGAACACGTTGAAGTACCGCAGGCAGACCGTTTCCAACTCGTACGCGGCGGCGTAGGCCTGGAGGTACGCCTCGCAACAGATCTTGCTGGCGGCGTAGGGGCTGATGGGGCTGGGCACCATGCCCTCGTGCTTGGGCGATTCGGCCTGGTTGCCGTAGGCGCTGGACGAGGCCGCGAAGGCGATTCGTTTCACGCCCGCCGCGCGGGCCGCCTCCAGCACCTGGATCGTCCCGTTGACGTTGACGTCGTGGCTGGTGACGGGGTCATTCACGCTCCGCGGCACCGAGCCCAGCGCGGCTTCGTGGAAGATCGCCGTGCAGCCCTGGACCGCGCGGTCCACGGCCTGGCGATCGCGGATGTCGCCCTCGATCAGTTCGATGCGGCCGGCGACGTCGGCGAGGTTCTGCCGCTTGCCGGTGGCGAAGTTGTCCAGCACGACCACCTGGTGGCCCTTGGCCAACACGTAGCGGACGAGGTTGCAGCCGATGAAGCCGGCGCCGCCGGTGACGAGGTACTTGCCCATGTTTGCCTACGCTTTCTTTCGTTCGAAGTCGATGATCTGCTGCAGCGTGCGGTCCAGCGAGTGCTTCGGCTGGTAGCCGATCAGGCGCTTGACCTTCGCCAGGTCGGGCATGCGGACGAGCATGTCGTCGAAGGCCCGCCCGTACGCCTGCTCGTAGCTGAGGAATTCCTTGGTGCTCCGCGAGCCGGTCATGGCGACGATCTTGTCGGCCAGGCCCTCGATGGTGATCGAGTCGTCGTTGCCGATATTGATGACCTCGCCCACGGCCGCGGGGCAATCGACGAGCTTGAGCAGCGCGTCGACCACGTCGGCGACGTTGGTGAAGCAGCGGCTCTGCTTGCCCGTGCCGTAGATCTGGATGGGTTCGTTGGCCATGGCCTTGCGAATGAACCGCGGCACGACCATGCCGTACTCGCCGCTCTGCCGCGGGCCGATCGTATTGAAGAACCGGCATATGATGGTCGGCAGGTCGAACTGGTCGTGGTACGCCAGGGCCAGGAACTCGTCCACCATCTTGCTGCATGCATAGGCCCAGCGGGTG
>CAZTVF010000153.1:0-10724 GCA_964616985.1 uncultured Planctomycetaceae bacterium | reverse complement strand
AAAAGCGGGCGATGAGGGTCGAACTCACGACATTCACGTTGGCAACGTGACGCTCTACCACTGAGCTACGCCCGCGGTACTGCTAATAATATCGGCAGATTTCGGGCGGTCAAGAGTTTTTTCGGCCAGAAGATTCTGCCGATGCCCAAAGCCGGCGCCGCGGGCCTACGGCCGCATGAATCCCCGCCGGAGCGCATGGCCACATCGCAGGCGGCGGGCCCGACGAACGCGTGGGGACGCGGCCGGGGCTTGCCTGCCGGAGGCAGGCTTGCCTGGCGAGAGCCCGCCGCGCATCACGCCTGTCGCGGCCGCGGTCTTTGCCTCACTCAGGTCAGCCGACCTCGCCGCCTTCAACGTCCAGGGCGATCACCGGCAGTTCCAGGCCGCGAAGCTCGCGAGGCAGCCGCACCCACAGGCCGGCGGCGGTAGCGTTGACCGTGACGGGCTGGCCGCTTTCCAGCACCCTGGCCGACAGCGGCGCGTTCTTCACGCCGTCCAGCAGCACGGCGGTGTCGGGGGTGAAATCCCACAGGTGCAGGTACAGGCGCGTCCGGTTTCCGGGCAGGGCGCGGGACGTGAACCGCCCCCAGCTGGGCCTGCCCAGCCCGCTGCGCTGCGTGCCGTACACCGACTCGCCGTTGGCCCCCAGCCACAGGCCGATCTCGCGCAGTCGCTTGGTGGCTGCGTCCTGGAAACGCCCCTCGCCCGTGGGCCCCACGTTGAGCTGGTAATTGCCGCCGTTGGACGCATTGCCCACGAGGTTCTGCACAAGTTGCCGCGTGGACTTCCAGTCGAAGTCCATGCAGTGGTAGCCCCAGGAATGATTGAGCGTGCCCGACGTTTCCCACGGCTTGTTCTGGCCCTTATCGGGGAAGTCGTTGTCCATCATCGAAATGAAGTCGACCTTCTCCGAGGGGGCCAGGAACTGGATGCGGCTGTTCACGAGGCACGTTTCGCTGCGGCTGCGGATGAGTTCGATCAGCTCATCCTGCCGCTGGGGCGTGATGTATTCGAAGCTGTCCTTGTTCCAGGTGTCGAACCAGAAGAAGGCGGGGTCGTAGTTGTCCAGCAGCTCGCGCACCTGCACGAGGCACTTGTGTCGCCAGTAGTTCTCGAACTGCTCCTGCGTGGGATGCACGTATTCCTCGTTGACCATGAAGGTCTGGCAGACGTCGCCGCCGGTGCCTTCCCAGTCCTGCCAGTGCGAGTAATAGAGCCCCAGCTTGATGTCGAACTTGCGGCAGGCGGCGGCCAGTTCGCCGATGATGTCCCGCTTGAACGGCGTGGCGTCCATGACGTTGTAGCGCGATGCCCGCGTCGGCCAGAGGGCGAAGCCCTCGTGATGCTTGGCCGTGATGAGGAAGTATCGCATGCCGGCGCTGCGGGCCTGGCTGATCCACTCCTCGGCGTCAAAGCCCGTCGGGTTGAAGGACTCGGCGAGCTTGCGGTACTGGGGCCTGGGGACGTGCTCGGAGGCCTGCAGCCACTCGGCGTAGGGGTGCTTGATCTTGGCCCCCTGCCACATCCCGGCGGGGTTGGTGTACAGCCCCCAGTGGATGAACATGCCAAAACGGGCTTGGGCGAACCAGTGGGCTCGCGTACTTTCAATGCTTCCAGCCATGGTGAGACCTCTCATTATGTGCAGGCTCTTTCGGTGCGGTTCATGCTGCTTCGCAGGCGGCATTGTCGCCGCGGAGGCAGACGAGTCAACACTTTCGGAATCTGGTTTTGCTTGGCTGATGCAGTTCGGCCCCCCGCCGCGCCGGTGCCGCCGTCGCACCCCCAAACAAGTTTGGGGGTGGCACCGCGCCGGTGACGCCTTCCTGGGGATGGCACCGCACCAGCGCCGGTGACGCCTTCGCACCCCCAAACAAGTTTGGGGGTGGCACCGCGCCGGTGGCGCCTTCGTACCCCAGACATAATCCAGACCGAGACGATTGACTTTGAGCTGAAATAATGGTCTTGTCGGGGCCCAAGCACCTGAACCAGCGAGGAACCATGCCCTACAAGATTGATCACGACGTGCACGTGCACACGACGCTCTCGGCCTGCTGCGGCGACAAAGAGGCCACGCCGGCGAACATCATCGCCAGGGCGGCCCAGGAGGGGCTGCGGACGATCGGCTTTGCCGATCACCTGTGGGACGCCGCCGTGCCCGGCGCAATGGACTGGTACCGGCCGCAGGACCTGGCGCACGTGCTGGGGACGCGGGCGCTGCTGCCGCGCGACCTGAGCGGCGTGCGCGTGCTGGTCGGCTGCGAGAGCGAATACTGCGGCGAGGGCAAGGTGGGAATCTCGCCGGCGGCCGCGGCGCAGTTGGACTTCGTGCTGCTGCCGATCTCGCACTTCCACATGCGAGGGTTCGTGGCGCCCGCGGAGCTGCGCGATGCCGACGCGGTGGCCCGCCTGCTGGTGGCGCGTTTTGAGCAGGCCGTCGACCTGGGGCTGGCGACGGGGATCGCGCACCCGTTCTTCCCGCTGGGGCACGAGGCGCAGATGGACGAGATCCACTCGCGCATCAGCGAGAAGGACTTCGCCGCCGCCTTCGCCCGCGCCGCGGCCAGGGGCGTCAGCCTTGAGATCAGCACCATCATGTTCCCCGGGTGCTTCGGCGCACAGGGGCCGTTCAAGGACGAGATCTTCCTTCGCATGCTGCGCATCGCCAAGCGGAGCGGCTGCTGTTTCCACATCGCCAGCGACAGCCACGCGCTGAGCGGCATCGGCCGCGTGCTCAAGCTGGGGCCGGTCGTTGAGGAGTTGGGGTTGAGCGATGGGGATATCCATCCGCTGTTCCGAAATTGATGCGATGTAACGGAAAGATGCGAGGGCAAGGCGCCCGCGCGATGATCAGGCCCGTCAGGGCCGGCAGATGGTAGCCCGCCTCGCCAGAGGCGGGAATGGGAATGCACTTTCACCTCTTAAGCCCTGGCAAGGGCGACACTGAACAACCGCCACGGCTTCTGTCGCCCCTGGCGGGGCTGGGGAATCATCGTAATCGCACTTGGCCCCGTGGCTCACGCCACGGGCTACCATCTTTCGCCCCTGGCGGGGCGGCAGGCGGTAGGGCATGCAGGTTCTTTCGCGAAGCGAAAGGTTCTGCATGCCACGAACATGCCAAGACCGTCGGCGGCATGCAGGACCTCGGCCTGTGCCCGAGGACCTGCATGCCCTACGCCTCACGCCCGCGGCAGCGTGAGCAGGAAGCGGGCCCCATCGGTGCAGGCGGGGTCGAGGCGGAGGTCGCCGTTCATCGCGCGGGCGAGGCGGCGGCTGAGCGTGAGGCCCAGGCCGATGCCGGGGGCGGAGGTGGCGGCCTCGCGGGCGGACTTGTGGAAGGGCTCGAACAGCCGGCGGACGAAGGCCCGGGGCACGCCGCCGCCGTGGTCGCGAACGCTGACGATGGCGACGCCGGGGGCGAGCGACCAGCCGATTTCGATCCGCCGGTCCCCCTGCGGGCAGGCGTACTTGCAGGCGTTGTCCACGAGGTTGAGCAGGATCTGCTCCAGCGCCGCGACGTTCACGCGGACGAGGATCGACGGCCCGGCGGCCGCGCCCGTGGCGGACGAGGACGGGGCTACGTCGTCGCCGACCGCATCCGATTCACTCGCCTCGCCGGCCGAGGGCGTCGACCGGTCGAGCACCACCTGCATGTCATCGGCGTTGGCACGTTCGCAGAGGCGCTCGCAGGCGGCCGTCAGCAGCGGGACGAGTTCGACGGTCTCGGCGTTGGTGCCGTTGCGATTGCGTTCGAGCCTCGCGTAGGCCAGCACGTTCTCGACGAGGTGGCTGAGGCGGCCGGACTGTTCGACCAGCGTGGTGAGGTACTTCCGCCGCTGGTCGTCACCGGTGACCATGCCGCCGGCGAGCATCTCGGAGTAGAGGCGGAAGGTGGTCAGCGGCGTGCGGAGTTCGTGCGTGACGGCCGAGACGAAGGCCCCCCGCCGCTCGCTGAGCGACAGCGCCCCGCGGAGCAGCCAGGCGGCCCCGCCGGAAGCAGCCAGCACCGCCGCCCAGGCAAAGGCGAGCGACAGCATGATGGGCGAGAGCTTCCCGGGGTCGCCGGCCGGCGGAGGGCCCGGCAGCAGCCGCACCGGCAGCGAGGCCATCGCGCGTTCGGAGTCGGCCCCGACCAGGGGGGACAGGTCCGCCTGCGGCAGGAGGTCGGTCACCATTCCCAGCAGCCACGAACGGATCTGCGGCCAGTTCAGCCAGCAGCCCTGGAGATAGGACTGCCCCCCGGCGGTGACGCGGCGCACCAGCAGCAGCGACGTGCCCGACCACACCGGCCGCAGTTCGGTCTGCTGCACCGATGGGGGCGTCACCGATTGGTCGGTGGGCGACTTGGGGTTGCCCGCGCCCAGCGATGCCGTCTCCCACAGGTTGAAACCCGCGACGTAGGTCACGCCGCTGGCGGCGCCACCATTGCCGGCGATGGAATTCAAGCCGCCAAAGTTGTTTGAACTTGGATTGCTGCCGAGATTGTTCGTGAGCTTCCCGTAGGCATCCACGTTGGTGTTGCCATTGACGAAATTGCCCGAGCTGGTGCCGTTGCCGAGGAGCTGACTGCTCGAATTGGCGTTGAGGTTGATCGCCCCGCGGTTATTGATCTGCGTATCCTGGCGCTGCTGTGCGGCCATCTGGCCGCTGCTGTTGATGCTGAGCCGCGCCCGCCACTCGTTCTGATTGAGGTCCAGCTGGTCGTTGCTGCCCTTCTGGTTGCCGACGGCCTGCGGCTGCACCTGCGCGGGCGCTGCCGAGGGCGACGGCGACGGCAGTGGCGCCGCCGCGACCGGCCGCGCGGTGAGATAGCGCGGCGGATTCAGCGTCGGCGGGATCGGCAGCCACCCCCCCAACGAGGCCAGCAGCGCCTGCCGCTGCACCAGCGGGCGCAGCTCCCCCAGCCGCTGCGATGCCGCCAGCACCTGGTAGGGGCTGATGTACTGCGACTCGGCCAGCTCCTTCATGGCCGCCGAGGGCACCTGCGGCGAAGAGACGGTGCCGTCGGGGTCCACCTGGAAGTGCAGGAGGATGTCCTCGCTCGTCGCAGCCAGCAGCGGCGAGGGCACGAGCACCTCGTCGGCGCGAATCTCGTTGAACATCCGCGTGTAGGCCCGCTCCAGCGGGTAGAACGAGCTGTAGACGAAGTACGGGCGGGCGTTCTCCAGCGCCACCACGGGCGTCATGGCCGAGTCCATCCGCCACAGCGCCAGGCGGACGCGTTCCTCGAAGGCGGCCTGGGCCGACGCCTGCCGCTGCGCCCCCTCGAGCCGAAGGACCGTGGCGCTCGCCCAGCCCATCGCGCCGTACAAGGCCGCGAGGCTCACCGCAAACGCCAGCCAGGTGGCTCGAAAACGCCTCACCGTTTGCCTCCCCCCGGCGGCGGCCCGGCCAGCATGTAGCCCTTGCCCCGCACGGTCATCAGCACCGAAGGGGCGGCGGCGTCATCGCGGAGTTTCTCGCGCAGGCGGGCCACCTGCATGTCGATGGTGCGCGTGTCGAGCCCGCGCGGGTCGATCTTCCACACGCGGCGAAGCAGTTCCTCGCGCGAGATGGCCCGGGCGGCATTGGAGGCGAGATACTGCAGCAGCTCGGCCTCGCGCTGCGAAAGCTCCGCGCGCGTGCCGTCGGTGTAGCGGACTTCCAGCCGATCGAAGCTGACGCTGCCGCAGGGCAGGCGGATCTCCTTGAGCGGGCGGGCCCGCTCGGGCGATCGCCGCAGCACGGCGTCGACGCGGGCGATCAGCTCCTTGACGCTGAAGGGCTTGACGACGTAGTCGTCGGCCCCCAGCTGCAGGCCGCGAACGCGGTCGTCCTCGCCGCCCCGCGCGGTGAGGATGATCACCGGCAGCGTCGCCCGCTGGTCGCGGATCCGCTGGAGGATCTCCAGCCCCTCGATGCCCGGCAGGACCAGGTCCAGCAGCACCAGGTCGCAGGGCCATTCCAGGACCAGTTCCAGGCCCTTCTTGCCGTCGCCGGCGAAGGCGGTGGCGTAGCCGTGGAACTGCAGGGCATCGACCATGCCCTGGCGAATCGCCGCATCGTCCTCGACCACCAGGATGGAGCGTCCGTTCATGGTTGTCATTCTAACCCATTCATTTGACTTTGATCAGCACGTTCTTGCCGTTCACCCGCATCAGGATCTCGCCCTCCATCGCCAGCGCCCCGTTGCGATGCTGGGCCGCCAGCGTCGCCGCCAGCCGCTCGTACTCGGACGAGCCCACCGTCATCATCTCATCGACGGCCGTCTCCTTGCCGGGCTCGAGGGCCTGGGAATCGACCCAGCGGTCGCCGCGGCGGAAGAAGGCGCGGTCGCTTACCTGTTGGACGCGCGTGTTGGCCACTCGGTTCATCTGCTCGTCGTAGTATTCATTCGCCCCATTGGCCACCGACTGGGTGTTCATGTAGGTCGAGTTCATCGACTGGTTGACGGCGGAGACGCCGACGCGGCTGTTGATGGCCCGGCCGACGAAGTTGCCGTTGGCCTCGGCCATCACGGCGTCGCGCTTCGTGAGGTCCGTGCCGTCCTTGGCCAGGAAGGCGGTGTACTCGGTGAGGATGCCGAACTCCATCGAGAGACGCACGATCTCGTCGACGAGTTCCTTGAGCTTGGGGTCGGCGGCCGCCGCCTTGGGGTTGCCCGCCCCGCCCTGGCGGATCTCCTCGGCCAGCAGCCCGATGCGCCGGCTGGCCCAGAGGCGCGCCACGAAGCTGTTGCGGACGCTGGCCGTGTCGAGCTTGAACGTGAAGTCAAACGTCCGCTCCTTGCCCGCGTACTTGCCGCGGAGGCGGAAGTGCAGCGGCTCGGCCCCGCGGTACTTGCCCATGACGATGATATTCTGGCCGTCGAAGACATCGGCCAGCCGCTGCGGCAGCATCTCCGACGCGCGGGCCACCGGCTGGCCCTGGGCGTCGAGGTTCTCCAGCACCGGGTCCACCAGCACCGGGCCCGCCAGGCCCTTGAACACCTGCGAAACCTTGGCCTCGACGTTCTCCTTCGGCTGCACCACGGTGGCCGACCCGCGGCTGGTGGTGGCCAGGTGCGACAGCAGCGGCGCGTTGACGTCGTAGCCCACGCCGAAGGTGAACAGCCGCCGCTTGTGCGTGTTGGCCTTCTCGACGTCGTTGCGGATCGGCAGCTCCTGCGTCACGCCCACCGTGGCCAGGCCGTCGGTGAGAAACAGCACCAGCGGCAGCATGCCCTCGCGCGGCGCGGGGCGAAGGGCCTCCAGCAGCGCGTCGTGCAGGTTGGTCCCGCCCCCGGCCGCCAGACGCGTGATGTACGCGCGGGCGGCCTCGTAGGTGTTGGCGTCGCGAATCACCGGGGCGGCGGCGAAGCTCGAGAGCGTGTCGCTGTAGTCGATGATGTTGAACGCCTCGCCATTCTCCAGCCCCTGCAGCACCTGCAGGGCGGCGGCGCGGGCCTGCTCGATCTTCTCGCCGGTCATGCTGCCCGAGCGGTCGAGCACGATCGTCAGTTCACGCTTGGTGGCCGCCTTCTCCTTCAACGCCGGCAGGCCCGCCAGCAGCAGGAAGTAGCCGCCATCGCCCTTGGGGTCGGGATAGGCCATCAGCGTCGCCGTCGCCCCCTCGCGATGCAGCAGGTACGACAGGCGGAACGCCCCGCTGACCGCCGAGGACACCGCCGCGACCTTGGCGTTCACCGAGCCGTCGTCGTTGTGCTTCACGTCCAGTTCGTGGCTGGGCGAGTACACGCCCGCGATGGGCGACTTGCCCTTGATCTTCACCGAGATGTCCCACGGCACGCGGTACTCCACCGACTCCGTCCGCGGCAGCGTGTAGTCGATGCGGTCGCCCTCGGCCATCAGCAGGTGCTCGTACGTGATGCGGACTTTCTGCGTGCCGTTGGCCTCGACGGGAAAGACGCTGGACCGGATGAGGTTGCACCCCATGAACTCCAGCAAGGCCGGGTCGCGCAGCTTCGCAACGATCTGGTGATACACGCGGTCGGCCTCGTCCTTGGGCAGGAGTTCTGCCGCCTTGAGCTCGCTGGCCAGGCCCTCGAACGTGAAGGCCTTGATGACGGCGCCCTCGGGCACCGGCACGGCCAGTTCGGCCTCCTGGCGCGAGCCGCTGCGGTTGCGCAGCGAGATGTCCATCGTGGTGACGGCCGCCTGCTCGAGGATGACCACGCCGACCTTGACGCCCGTGACCTCGATGCCGGCGGCGTGATCATGCCGGATCGCCCGCGACTGAGGCACGATGACGTTGGCGGCGAAGTCCCTGGCCGCCGCCGCGTGCGCGGCCGTGCTGGACTTCACCGGCACCTGCCCCGCCGCCTGCGCCCCTGCCGCGGCCAGCACCGCGGCCACCACCACCCATGCCGAGGCGGTTCGACTACGCTCACCGCAAGCGGCCCGACTGCGCTCACCGCAAGCGGCCCCACTACGCTCACCGCAAGCGGCCCCGCTGCGCTCGCATGCCCCGATCGTGCCCACCGTATTGGTCTTCATAGGTTGCCCTTTCTTGTTGGACGACACTTCTATTGTCGCCCCAACCCCGCCTCCCGGCTGTAACGGCTGCGCAACAGGGGGTGCATTGGATTTTCAGTCGCACCTGCAGCAAACCGGCAAGTCGCTCGCTTTTCGGCGATGTTCGGTCCAAGCGGGTCGCACAGCGCTGAAAGGCGAGCGATAGCCGGCCCCTGCATTCTCCGTGGCTTCCTATGCGTGCAACTCACCTTGCGAATGTACGTCGAATGCACATGAACGGATTGCTTCTGGCGGGCGGGTCGATATGCTATAGGGCCGTCCGCGGGCGGAGGCGACCGCCTCGCCGGCGGCGACTCCTCAACGGAGAGGCAAATGTCCATTACCGAGGATTTCGATTCGGGCACCGCGGCGCGGCTGGCCGCGGAACTGGAGCGGTTCAAGGGCGAGTGCTGGTACGATGCCCAGCACAAGAAGGTCGTCTATCGCAGCGGCCAGGCCGCCCTGCAGGCATACATGATCCTTCAGCAGGAGGAGATGGCCCGGCACAAGTGGATCGAATCCGAGAAGGCCCGCCAGGACCTTCACGAATCCTCCGTCTCCGACTGGGTCAAGCGCTACTCCGAGCACTTCACCGTCTTCTGGCGACACACCCACAGCTTCGTCCCCGCCGCCCCCGCCAAGACCGACCCGAGCTGAAGAAGCGGCTGGACTTGCCCCGTCTGCCGCTCCTAGCCCATGCCTCTCTCCGCATCAGCGGGCGGCAATTCGCCACCTCGACCTCAGGCCTCTCCAGCCCGAAGGGCTGGCATTCTGCAGCCCAGGGCAGAGCGAGGCCGACAGGCCGAAGCGCCGCCCTGGGTCTTGCGGCTCTGGATGGGGAAGCCCTGAAAGGGCGGCATACTATTGCGCCCTTTCAGGGCTGACCCTTTCACGGTCGCATACCCAGGGCGTCGCTACGCTCGCCCTGGGCTGATGAATTCGAGCCCTTCGGGCTCCAACGCGAAACCTTATCTTAGAGCCATTGGGCTCTCGCCCATGCGTCGCAAGACCGTCCCGGTCCTGCTGGCTCGGGACTTTCCACGGACGAGACGCCCGTGCTACGAGAAGGCGATTGCCCTGGGACGATCACACTTCTTCTTGACTTCGTTGCTTGGCGAAGTATAGTGAGGAGCGATGAAAGAATTCATGTCCATCGCCAAGGCCCTGTCCGACGAGAACCGCACGCGGGTGCTGATGTTCCTGCGCTCGGGCGAGCTGTGCGTGTGCAAGGTGCTGGAGATGCTCCAACTGGCGCCCTCCACCGTGTCCAAGCACCTCAACATCCTGCAGCAGGCGGGCCTGGTCGAAAGCCGCAAGCAAGGCCGCTGGGTCTACTACCGCCTGCCGCAGAAGCCCACGCCCTGCATCCGCGAGGCCCTGCGATGGGTCCACACGACGCTCGAGGGGAAGACACAAATCCGCCACGACGCCAAACGCCTGGCGGCCGTGAATAAGATGGACGTCGAGAAGCTCTGCGACCTCTACCGCAAATAGGGCTTCCCTGCCTGCGGCCGGGGCGATGAAAGGAGAGTTGCGATGATCGACGCACCCGCCCGTGCCGAGGCGATGTTCTCCCAGGGTTACAACTGCGCCCAGGCCGTCTTCGCCTGCTGCGCCGAGGCGTCGGGGGTCCGGCGGGAGCAGGCGGTTCGCCTGGCCGCGGCCTTCGGCGGCGGCATGTGCTACCTCGATCAGACGTGCGGCGCCGTCCTCGGGGCGCTGATGGCGCTGGGGCTGCGTGCCGCCACGCCCGATCCGCAGGGCAAGCTCAAGACGCACGCGCCGGCCCAGGAATTCGCCCGCCGCTTCTGCCAGCGTCACGGCTCGATCCGCTGCACCGACCTGATGGGCGTGAACCTCTCCTCGCCGGGCGCCCTGGAGCAGGCCCGCGCACGGGGGCTGTTCAAGGCCATCTGCCCCAAGCTCGTGCACGACGCCGTCGAGATCCTCAACCAGGTCCAACCGGAGATCATCAGTGAGTAAACCCAAAGACATCCACGACGCGGTCAAGAAGGCCTACGGCCAGGTCGCCCGCGAGCAGTCGGGCTGCTCGTGCAGCAAGTCGTCCTGCTGCGACAGCAAGCCCTATACCGTGCCCGACCACCCTGTGCCGGAATCGGAACTGGGGCTCTCGTGCGGCAACCCGCTGGCGTTCGGCCACCTCCGCCCCGGCGACGTGGTGCTGGACCTCGGCAGCGGCGCGGGCAAGGACGTGTTCCTGGCCGCTCAGAAAGT
>CAZTVF010000152.1:0-10819 GCA_964616985.1 uncultured Planctomycetaceae bacterium | reverse complement strand
GCTCGACCGCATCGGCGGCGGCGACGGATTCGTCGGCGGCATGCTCTACGCGATCCTTCGCGGATGGGAAGCGGCCAAGTGGGCCCAGTTCGGCTGGGCATGCGGGGCACTGGCCACCACGATGCTGACCGACTATGCCCAGCCCGCCGACGAAGAGCAGGTCTGGAGCATCTGGCAGGGCAACGCCCGCGTGAAGCGATAGTCCGGGCCGGCGCGACCTTGCCGCCGCCATCGTCCAGACCAACGCGAGCACCGTCGCGCACCCCACAAAACAAAAGAACCGGACGGCCTGTGAGGGGTCGTCCGGTCTTTCGTGTTGTCCCGCCGACCGTTGGGCCGGCAGGTGTCCGCTGCACGAAGCTCGCAATAACATGGGCCACCTGACGCCACGCCCGAACCGCCTCGCGGCAGGCCGGTCATGACGCCCTCCAGGCGGCCCAATTTCAGATGATCCAGTTGATGGCCTTGTCCACCGCGGCAGCCAATTGGGCCAGCGAATACGGTAGGGGCAGGCACTCTTCAAAACCCTGGGCGATCAGGCTGGCCCGTCGCTCGTCGGTAAGGCAGGCCACGGCGGCCAGCACCTTGGCGGCGCCGAACGCTTCGCTGCCCTTGATGTTCTGACAAATCGTTACGGCCTCGGCCGTCTCCTGCCCGATCTCCAGCACGACCGCATGGGGGCGGAACTGCTGGGCGATCATGCCCGCTTCGAAGCCGTTGGCGGCGACGCGTATCTCGTGGCGGTTGGAATCGCGGGCGGCGGCAAGAACCTCGGGCGAAAAGCAGGTGCTCACGATGAGAAGGCGGCACATGCCGCCGTCGAGGGCGCTGAGGGGGATGTGGTTCACCCGCATGAAGGCCACGAGCTGATCCAGTGGGATGCGGCGATCGCGGCTGCCGGGGATGCGGTAGCCGCTGAGTTCGCCGGTATCGACCCACTTGCTGACGGTTCGGGGCGCGACGTGGCAGATCTTTGCCACCTCGCCGGTCGTCAGCACATCTTTTCGATTGGCCGTACGCATAGGTTCCGATCATGTCTAAGAAGACCCATGCCCTGCATCGGTGCTTCCATGTTCTTCATCGGCTTGTGGGGGTGGCTCTTTAGTAAGGCGAGAAAAAAACAGGGCGGCGGGGACGAGTTGGCGGGATCTGAGGGGTGGCGGGCTGCCAGGATCTGAGAGGTGGCAGCCTTCCCAGGTCTGAGGGGTGGCGGCCTTCCCAGGCCGCCGCCTGAAACGCCTGTCAAAGGCAGCGGCCTGTGAAGGCCGCCACCCGGCGAATGTACCCGCGGCATGCCCCGGCCGAGCATGCCGGCGCGGGTACGCTTCGGCATGGCACCTGTGTCAGACCGGGTGGGGCCTATTCCTCTGCGACGGCGGGGAGGGCCTGAGTCGCCTGGGCGGGGACGAAGGTGGAGACGATCACGCTGGCGACGGCGGCGACGGCGCCCATCAGGAATGCGTATTGGTAGCCTAGGTACTTCCACAGCAGGCCGCCCACCAGGGGCATCGTGACGGCGGCCACGTGATTCATCGCCACGCCCATGCTCAGCGTGGCGGTGTGCTCTGCCGGCGGGGCGATCTTGTTCACGTAGGTGGTCAGGGCGGCGTTGAAGGCGAAGAAGACGCTGTCGGCCACAAACAGCGCGCACAGGATGTGCAGCCCGCCGATCGGCAGTTGTGCAGGCAGCGTCACATCGCACGCCGACGCGACCACCGGCGACAGCCAGGCGCAGGACAGGTTGAACAGCACGAAATCGCCCGGCACGGCCAGGTATCCGGCGAAGATGGCAATCATCGAACTGTAGTAGAACACCAGCACGGGGCGCTCGCCGACGCGGTCGATCAGCCGCCCGATCCGCGGGGCGGCGAAGTAGCCGATGGCCTGCGCGATGATCCACAGCACGAGCATCGTCTTAAGCTCGATTCCGTAATTCTTCACCAGCAGGAAGCCCGCGAAGCACAGGAAGATCTGCTTGCGCCAGCCCTCGAGGAAGCACAGGAAGTAGTATAGGCCGTAGCGGCGGCGAAAGATCAGGCGGGGGCCGGGAGTCTTGACGTTGCGCGGGATGCCCAGGCAGGCGGCCGCCCCGACCATCGCCGCGGCGCCGGCGACGATGTACAGGCTGCGGATGGAGATCCCCTGCCACGTCAGCAGCAGCGCCAGCAGCAGCCCCAAGGCCGAGCCGATTGCGCCGGCGGCCTGCATCTGCCCTAGTCGATGGCCGGCCCGCCCAGGCTCGGCCAGGGCCAAGGCCATGGAATTCGGCAGCGGCATCCAGATGTGCAGGCCCTGGCTCCAGACCAGGCTCATGAGGACCACCCAGGTAAAGTCGGGCACGAAGGCATACCCGGCGATGCCAGCGGCAAACAGCACCAGCACGCCGGCGGCCACCAGGGGCTCGGCCAAGCCGGCCAGGATCGCCAGGATCGCGAACGCGGAGATGCCGCAGGTTTCGCGAATGGATTCGAGATAGCCCTGCTGCTGCGGGGCGAGGTTGAGGTACTGCTCCTCGCCGACGAAGTTGGAGTTGACGGCCATCTGCAGCATGATCGCGAAACCGACGCACGCACAGGCGAGGCCCAGGAAGAACACGCCGCGGTTGCGGCGGGCGGTGTGACTCTCGGTGACTACGGCTTGTGACATCGCGGCAGTATACCAGAAGACCTCGCCGACGAGGAAGACGGGGAGACACGACGACGGGGAGATGGGGAGATGCGTTGCGAGGCGAGACTTTTCGACGCTACGCATCCGTCGTCCGGGTGCCATGCTTTTCGCCCCGAAGGGGCAAAAGCATGTTCACGAGAAGGGATGCCTTATGAACCATGCTGGCAGGGTGCGTGGCTTGCCACGCACCATCGGCACCGTCGTGATGCCAGCGCTCGCGCCACGGTTACTGTAAACATGCTTTTGGCCCTACGGGCCTAAAAGCATGGCACCCGGATGCGTCGCGTCGAAGGTTCACTGTAACATGCTTTTGCCCTGCGGGCCCAAAAGCATGGCACCCGATCAGGGCACCCAATCAGAGCGTGCAGCGGACGAGGGCGCCGCAGGGCGTGTTGGGGAGGATGTCCAGCTGGGCGCCGATCATGTTCGCGCGGTACCGCATGATCCGCAGGCCCATGCCCTGGCCGTCGCTGCTGCGCTGGGCGGGCATGCCCACGCCGTCGTCGGCGATGCTCATCACGATCCGCCCGGCCGTCTCCTCCAGCGAGATGTTGATGCGGTTGGCGCGGCCGTGCTTCACCGCATTGTTCACCGCCTCCTGGGCGATGCGGTACAGATGTGTCGCCGCCACCGTGTCGCGCAGCGTGACCTGGTTGGGGCACTGGAAATGGCAGGCGACGCGGAACATCTCCTGCGCCCCGGCCGCCATCTCGTAAAGGCCGGTGGCCAGGCTGTCGACGCTGAGGCCGACGGGGCTCAGGCCCCGGGCCAGCGCGCGGGTGAGGGCGACCGACTCGTTCACCAGCCGCTCGATCTCGGCCGCGCCGGACACCGCCTCGTCGGAGCCTTCCTTGATCTGGCTGCGGAGGACGTTGCACATGAACGCGATGCCCGTCAGCGTCTGCCCCAGCGAATCGTGCAGGTCGTGGCCGATGCGCTGGCGTTCCATCTCGCTGGTGCGCAGGACCTCGGCCTCCAGGCGGCGGCGGTCCTGGCGGCTGCGAAGCGCGGCGATGCCGAACGTCAGGTCATTCGCCAGTTGGGTCAGCAGCGTGATCTCGTCGGGGTCGAAGGCGTCGGCCTCGCCGGCGTAGATCGTGAGGCACCCGCGCGGGCCTTCATCAAATATCAGCGGAATGGCGATGGAGGAGGCGTAGCCGCGGCGCGCGGCCTGCTCGCGCCACGGGGCCAGTTCGGGGTCCTTCTGGAAATTGCGGCCGACCACGACCTTCCCCGTCCGGATGGCCGTGCCCGTGGGCCCGCGCCCCGTCTCGGTGTCGTCAAACGTGATGATGGCCGTATCGAGGTACCCGTCCTCGAAGCCCATCTGCGCCACCGGCTGCACGCGGCAGCTGTCATCCGCCGCGGCCATGCCCACCCAGGCCAGACGGTAGCCGCCCACCTGCACGATGCTGTGGCAGATGTCGACCAGGAGGCTGTTTTCGTCGGTGGCGCGAGCGACGGCTTGGTCGCACTCGCTGAACATCCTCAGCGCGCGGTTGGCGCCGCGCAGTTCGTCCTCGATGGAGATGCGCTGGCGCACCTCTTCCTGCAGCGCCTCGACGGCCGTCTGCAGGTCCGCCGTGCGCTGCCGCACGCGCACTTCCAGTTCGTTGCGGGCCTTCTGCAGCGACCGCTCGGCCCGCTTCTGCTCGACGATGGTGCCGATGAGGCGGGCGGATGCGAGCAGGCGCCGCTTGGCCAGTTCGATGATGAAGGGCGGTCGCGTCTCGCACGCGCGGGCGAACCGCGCCAGCTCCTGCGCGTCGACGCCATACTCGGCCGCGATTCTCTGGAGCACCTCCGGCTCGTGGGGCGGGTCGCCATAGCCGAAGTTGATCGCCCCCACCACCTCGCCCGACGCGCGGATGGGGACGGCATACAGCCGCATGCCGCCGGAGCATTCGATGTCCACGGGCTCGCCGGTTTCGACGGCGAGGCGCGAGCCCTGAGTCCAGCACGATTCGTGGCAGCACCACCGCCCGCCGGCGAGCGCCGCGCCGTTGTCGTCGCCGCCGCAGCGGCGGCGCGAGGCCTCGTCCAGGTAGCGGCAGTAGCTGCTGGAGAAGAAAGCCAGGGCGCAGTCGCCGTCCTTCTCATAGATGGCGGTCGATGTCTCCAGCAGGTCGAGGTAATCGCAGGCGATGTCCTTGAGCACATCCTGCCCGACGAGCTCCAGCAGCTCGCCCTGCTGATTCAAGCGCGAGAGGTCGCCGTAGGACGCGGCGATCACCCGGGCATCCTTGTCCTCGCCCGAGGGGTGCCGCGTCAGCAGCCACTCGATCTTCCGCAGCGCCGCCGCCCGCTGCTGGGCATCATCCCGCGCTTCGATGTGCTGCAGGGCCAGCGAGGTCAGGGCCGCCAGTTCGCCCAGCAGCGCCTCGTCCTCGGGCGTGAAATCGCCCGTGACGCGGTCGGAAACCATGACCACGCCCGTGGGCTTTCCGTCGCGGCCGACGAGGGTGGCGCCCAGCAGGCCCCGCATCGGCGGGTGGCCCGGGGGCAGCAGATGCCAGTTCGGATGGGCGCGGAACTCGGCGTCGGACAGGCGGACCGTGCCGCCCGCCAGCCGCATCGTGCTGAGGAATCCGCCGTCTGCAATTCGGAACGACTGCCCGGCCGCACAGGGCGCCGCGCCGTCGGTCATGGCCATCGCCCCGACCTCGAAGAGATCGTTGTCGCGGAAGTGCCCCGAGACGACCAGGCGGGCGTTCATCATCTCCCGAGCCGCCGTGGCCAACTGCTGCATCAGGCCGCCGACGGTGGTCTCGCTCATCACCCGGGCGGAGACGCCCAACAGGGTGTTGAGCTGGCCCAGGTGGTGCTCGCGCTGCGACTCCATGGCCCGCCGCTGAATGGCGTACTGCATCGCCCGCACCAGCGAGCGGGCGTCGGTCTTGCCCTTGACCAGGTAGTCCTGAGCGCCTTGGCGCAGGGCCTCGATGCCGGCGCCCTCGCTGTCCAGGCCCGTCATCACCACGATCGGCAAGGACGGCACCCGGCGGTGGGCCGATTCAACCGTCTCGGTGCCCTGGCTGTCGGGCAGGGACAGGTCCAGTAGCATCACGTCGTACTCGCCGCTGCCGGCAAGCTCGATCGCCTGCGACAGTCGCTGGGCCAGCGTGATGTGGAACGACGCGCTCCCGGCGTCGTGCAGATCCTCCATCAGCAGCCGCGCGTCGCTGGGGCTATCCTCCACCAGCAGGATGCGCAGGGGCAACTCGCTCATGAATCATTCCTTGGCAGCTTCACCACCGTCAGCCAGAAGTCTTCGATCGACTTGACGATCTCCATGAACTGGCGGAAGTCGACGGGCTTGGTGATGTAGCAGTTGGCGTGAAGGTCGTAGGCCTTGAGCACGTCCTCTTCGGCGCGCGAGGTGGTCAGCACGACCACCGGGATCCGCTTGAGGCCCGGGTGGTCCTTGATCTCGGCCAGCACCTCGCGCCCATCCTTGCGGGGCAGGTTGAGGTCCAGCAGGATCAGGTCCGGGCGCGGCGCATCGGCAAAAGCCCCGCGCCGGTTGAGGAAGTCCAGCGCCTCCACGCCGTCGCGCGCGACGTTGAGGACGTTGCGGATCTTCGCCTCCTTAAGTGCCTCGATAGTTAGGCGCACATCGCCGGGGCTGTCTTCCACCAGCAAGATTTCAATCGGTTCGCCCAGTTTCCACTGCATGATCCGCTCCCAATTTCATTGTTGCCGTTGTCGTCACTTCGGCAGGGTGAAACAAAACCGCGAGCCCTTGCCCGCCTCGGAACACGCCCATATCCGCCCGCTGTGACGCTCCACGATACGCTTGCAGATCGCCAGGCCGATCCCGGTCCCCGGATAATCGGTCCTCGTATGGAGCCGCTGGAATATCCGGAAGATCCGCTCCAGGTACGTCGCCTCGATGCCGATGCCGTTGTCGCTGACGCAGAACTCGTACTCGTCCGCCCGCTCGGCCACGCCCACATGAACGACGGGCTTTTCGGGGCCGTGAAACTTGATGGCATTGGCCAGCAGGTTCTGCAGCAGCTGCACCATCTGCGTCGTGTCCGCCCGCACCGTGGGCATGGGGTCGTGGGTCACGGTGGCCTGTTCCTGGGCGATGGCCATCTGCAGGTTCCCCACCGCCGTGTCCAGCGCCTCTTGCATGGGCGCCAGCTTGAAGTCGCGTCCGCGGGTGCCCACCCGCGAATAGGCCAGCAGATCGTTGATCAGTTGCTGCATCCGCGTCACCCCGTCGATCGTGTAGGCGATGAACTCGTTGGCGTCCTTGTCGAGCTTGTCTTTGTAGCGGCGCTCGATCAATTGTACGTAGCCCGTGACCATCCGCAGCGGCTCCTGCAAGTCGTGGGAGGCCACGTAGGCGAACTGCTCCAGATCCTTGTTCGAGCGGGCCAGGTCCGCGGCCGTGCGCTTCAGGGCCTCCACCGCTTTCTTTCGCTCGGTGACGTCCAGGAAGATGACGGCGAACTGCCCCGCCGCCGGGCGGTAGGCGTACACCTCATAATGCTTGCCGATCGCCTCACTGTAATTCTCGAAGTGGGCGGCCTCGCCGGTGAGGGCGACCTTGCCGTAGACCTGGATCCAGGCATCCTCCGTCCGCGGGAGGACCTCCTTCACGGTGCGCCCGATCACATCCTCGCGCCGCAGGCCGGTGAGCCGCTCAAAGGCAGGGTTGAGCTCCAGGAAGCGGTAGTCGACGGGCTTGCCGGCCTCGTCGCAGAGAATCTCGTGCAAGGCGAAGCCTTCGGTCATGCCGCTGAACAGCTGGCGGAAACGCTCTTCGCTGAGGCGCAGGGCCTCCAGGGCGGCCCGCCGCTCGGTAATGTCGCGCGCGTAAATGTTGGCGTACTCCCACCCGCTCTGCGCAGCGAACATGAATGAGAGGGTGCGATCACCCACCGTCAAATCCAACTCGCGGGTCGAGCCCGCTGCAACCACGCCGTCGGCGATCTCGGCGATCATCTCGGGCACGGCCTCGCCGACGCGAGCCTCCCACGTCTTCAATAGCAGCTCCGAGGCCCGGTTGGCGTACAGCAGTCTACCGTCGGCGGCGACTCGCATCACCGGGTTGGGGTTTTCGCTGGGGAATTGTGCCAGCTGCTCCAGCTCGCGCTGGGCGTCGCGAAGCTCGGCCATCGCCTCGTTCAGACGCGTCACCTGGGCCTGCTGCGCCTCCCGCGCCGCCAGCAGTTGGCTCGCCGCCAGCTCCAGCCCGCCCGAGAGCTCTTCCAGCTCGGCCGTGCCACCGACGACCCGCTCGCCCGAGAGCTGCCCCTGACCGATCTGCTTGATGCGCTGACGCAACTGCCGGATCGGACGCACCAGTCGCTGGCTGAAGTACACCCCGCCCACCAGCGACAAGGCCGTCACCAGCAGCACCACGGCCGCGACGATGGACAGGCTGCGGGCGATGGGCTGGACGACCTCGTCCATGGGTCGCGTGGCGCCGGCGAACCACCCGGCCACCTCCAGCGGCACGCGGGCGGCGATTCGCGGGCGGCCCTCGTTGGGCACCACCACGCGCCCGTGCTGCGGCTGGCGGGTCCGGATCGCTTCGCGAAGCACAGAGTCAAATGCGAGCCAGCTTTCGCTGGGGCCGGCCGGGCCGGTCTCAAACAGCGGGCGCCCCTGCGCATCGAACACTCGAAAGATTCCCTGCTCGCGACGCGGCAGCGACTGCGTCACCCGCATCAGCCGGACGGGGTCGATCACGGCCAGCATGATCCCGTCGATTGCGCCGTTGGCATCCTCGATCCGCCGCCCGACGACGACCACGGTCCTGCAGCTGTATAAACTGATGATCGGGTCGCTGACAATGGTCTCGTTGCCGTCGGCCAGTTCCTTGAAGTATTGCCGCTTCACCAGCGAGATGCCGATGGTGTTGGGGTCGCTGGAGGACTGGATCAGGCCCTGCGGCGAGACCCAGTGAAAATCCCGCACCGAGATGTACTGGTCGCGATTGAGCCGGAGAATGTCGCTGATCTCCACCGCGGCGAAGTGGGGGCTCTTGCGAAGCACGCTGCCGATGGCCAGTTCCTCGCGCAGCACGTCTCGCAGCACCGCGTCCACCGCCATGGAAAGAGACCGCGCCATCTCCACGTTGGAATGCTCCTCGGCCTCGACCCGGCTTTCATACCACGCGTAGTAGACCCCCGCCTGGACCGCCAGCAGCGGGATGAGGATGACACAGATCAGGCTTAGCAGGAGCCTGTTCACGCTGCCGAACGAAGATTTGACACCCAGACGCACCACGGTTGCCTCACGCGCAGCCCAAGCTGCAGGGTCGACCATAGCACCGACAAGACGAGCGCTCTGTCCAGCTTCATGGATGGGTGGCGGCCTTTCCCAGGCCGCCACCCGTCATATCGGCAGCGACAAAAAGCAGAGCCTAACTTAACAAAAAGACGCCCCGAGCGAATCGGGAGTAAGCCTACATCTGTCCTGAGTAATTCCCCCTAGCGAAGCTTAGGTGAAATCCGCGATAATTCCGGATTGTGGGAAGGGCAGGCCCCCGCATGTAACATAGATGTAACAGAACCACATGCGCGGAACTCATCGTGTCTGCCGAACGTCCAACTGTCTGCGCAAGCACTGTCTACGCACGGCCCTGTCACTTAACGGGAGAAGACAATGAGCACTCGCACCCTGGCATTGGCGGCTTGGTTGGTGGTTTCCCTGTTCGCGGTGGCCGCGGCCCCGGCGGCTGAGCCCGCCTCCCAGCCCTCGCGAATCTACATTCCCTACGACCAGCTCAAGGCCGTGATGCAGGCCCAGCCCCAGGGCGTGTTCCTGCCCTTCGATGAGTTCCAGCGCCTCTGGAAGGCCGCCCAGGGCGCCCCGGCCGGCGTCGACGCCATGCCGCTGCCCTACCTCATCTCCACCGCGCGGTTCAAAGGCAAGGTCGGCGCCGAGCTGGCCTCAATGCAGATGGAGCTCACCGTCGACATCCTCGCCGATGGCTGGGTCGACGTCCCCATCGCCCTGGGCGAGGTGGCCGTCACCAAGGCTGCGTTCGCGCAGGGCACCGAGGGAGACGCGCCGCTGCTCCGCACGATCAACAATCAATACTCACTGCTGACCCGCGGCAAGGGCCGGCGAACGCTGGTCGTCGACTTCGTCCGCCAGCTGGTCACCCAGCCGGGGCTCAACGTGCTGAGCTTCAAGACCCCCGCCGCCGCCATCAGCACCCTGGAGCTGGCCATCCCCGAGGAAAACATGAAGGTGGACGTGGAACCCATGCTCGCGGCCACCACCACGCAACTGGCCGCCGACGGCAAGAAGGCGACGCAGCTGCAGGCGTTCCTGGGCTCCAGCGACCACGTGAAGCTTTCGTGGAAGCCCAAGACGCAGGCGGCCGAGGAACTTGAGCCCGTGATCATGTCCACGCAGGTGCAGCACGTGGACATCTCCGAGGCGCTGATCTCGCTGGACGTGCGGATCAGCTACGACATCCGCCGCCGCGGCGTGGACACCTTCACCATCCAGCTGCCTCGCGATTTCCGCGTCACCTCCGTCGACGGCGCCAACATCGCCAAGTGGGACCTGGCCGGCTCGGCCGAGCAGGCAACCACCGCCCCGGCCGCCGCCTCGGCCCCCGCCACCGGCCCGGCCGTGCAGTTGCTGAACGTGAAGCTCTTCGCCCCGGTGAAGGACAACTATACGCTGATGGTGCGGATGGAGCGGTTCCTCAAGGAGCCCCAGGCCCGCGTGCCGCTGATGCCGGTGGTGACGCACCAGGCGCTGCAGTCGACGGGCCTGCTGGCCTTGTCGCACTCGTCGCGGCGCTCGGTGGAACTGGACCAGCCCCGCAACCTCGCCCGCGTCGAGATCACCGCCGCCCCCGAATATCTTCGCAACCAGGCGGGCCTGACCGTGTACCGCTTCCTGTCCAAGGAGTACGGCGCGGACTTGGTGATCGGCTCGGTGGCGCCCCGCCTGACGGCGCAGGAGCTGTGGACGCTGGGCGTCGACACCGACCGCATCGACCTCAACGGCATGCTCAACGTCACCATCGAGCGGGCGGGCGTCTTCGAGATCGCGATGAACATGCCCGAAGGCTACGAGGTGACCAAGGTCGGCCCGCCTGACATCGTGGACGACTTCCAGTCCACATGCTCCAGACCGTTGCGCAAGCGCACGGATGGCATCGAAGTCGGTGTTC
>CAZTVF010000151.1:0-10983 GCA_964616985.1 uncultured Planctomycetaceae bacterium | reverse complement strand
TCCAATGTCACTTGTTATTTATGCATCTCAGATTTGAATCTGCGAATCCGCAATTGGATTGCAGGTGCAGCCTTCGGTGTGCGGGCGGCGGTCGCGGAACGCCATGGAATCTGTCTGTTGGGCGTCCCGGCGGGTTGCAGTAGAATAGGCCACAACTTGAAAGGGAACGACATGAGCGTGTTTCACCTGGTGCTGATTGCCTCGGTGCTGGTCGTTGTGGCGGGGACGATGCTGGCGTACGAGCCGGACATTTCGAAGTTCCCCGCCGACCCCGCCACCTTCCCCTCGCACCTGGAAAACATGAGGCCGGGGCAGATCCGCGATGCCGCCGCCCAGGGCGCCGTGTGCCTGCTGCCGGTGGGAACGATGGAGGCCGAGGCCAACGGCGGGCCGCTGGGCATGGACGCCGCGGCGTTCGACGCCGTCCTGGCGCAGCTGGCCGCCAAGCGCAAGGCCGTCATCGCCCCGCCTATCTGGTACGGCCCGACGGGCTACATCGTCTCGGGCCCCGACGGCGGCACGTTCGACATGCCCGCCAGGGCGTTCTCGCACTACCTGCAGGAGGTGATCGTCACGCTGCAGGAGATCGGCTTCAAGCGGGTAGAGATCGTGCCAATGCACAACCCGCAGGGTGACGAATCGCCGCTGCGGTCGGCCATCGACTTCGCGATGGGCGACATCTTCAACAACCTGTGGAAGGATCCGAACATCGGGGCCAACTGGTGGATCCGCCCCGACCGCGACCAGGTCAACTGGTCCCGCGTCGGCATCGCCCGCCTGCCAGCCCCGGCCAAGGCGGCGGCGATGCCCGCCACGGCCCCCGCGGCCAAGCTGCTGCGGCTGGAGAACATGACGTCGGCGCAGCTGGGTGATGCGCTGAAGCGCGGCCTGCCGTGCGTGCTGCCGGTGGGCGTGCTGGAGAATCACGGCAACCACAATCCCATCGGTTGCGACGCGATCGAGGCACAGGACCCCGCGCTGCTGGCGGCGGAGCAGGTCCCGTGCGTCCTGGCCCCGACGATCTGGTATGGTCCCACGGCCAACGCGGTCACGGGGCCCAAGCTGGCCACGACCGACATCAACGGGCATGTGTTCCAGGAATATGCCAGCGGCGTGGTGGAGGGGCTGGCGGCGCTGGGGTTCAAGAATATCGTTATCCTGCAATGCCACCAGGGCGGCGGGGCCGAGGTCACGGGCCTCAAGCTGGCCATCGCCGAGTACCGCGCGGGCCTGCATCGCAAGCTCGGCCCGGGCTGGGCCGGCAAGGCGGCTGCCCCGCGGATCAGCTTGGTGAATCCGCTGGGCAACTTCTCCGATCACGCGAGCAAGAACGAGACGGGCTGGATGCTCCGCTTCCGCCCCGAGTACACCGACCTGGGCCTGCTTCGCGAAAATGACTACCCTTACTGCTGGGACAAGGCCGGCCCCTCCAACGCCGCCACCACCGCCTGGGGCCAGGAAATGTGCGACAAGGTCGTCCCCAAGCTTGTGAAGGTGATCCAGGAGCACACGGCCGACAAGCCGTGAGGGCCGTGGCTAGCAGTCTTCACGGATGAACCGGGAGTAAGGGTCTGACAGCGGCTTGCCCGTTCGGCGCTGTAGAAGTCGCGGTGTGACCCATATCTGACAGCGTCGAACGGGCAAGCCGCCGTCAGACGTATTCACGTATTCCGTTGTGATCACTACCAGGAAGTATCCTGACAAAGCACCCCCGGCTCATCGCTAAGGCGAAGGAGTCGGGGGTGGTGTTTTCGAGTGGGACGGCGGCTTACTTGCGCGCGGGCTTGGAACTGGCGGTGGCAGCGGGGGCGTTGGGGTCAACGGCGCCGGCGACGATCCAGGCGACGAAGGCCTTGGCCTCGTCCTGCGTGGGAAGCTTCTCAGCCGCGATCTTGTGCTTTGGATTGGGGTGGGCCGCGACGAACTTCGCCAGCTTGCTCTGCTCGGGCTTGCCCGGCACGATCAGGCCGCCCTGGATCAGCCGCGGGACATCCGTCAGATTGACCTGCTTGCCGTCGCTGCCCTTGAGGCCGTGGGTGTGGCAGGTCTGGCACTTGGCCAGCAGGGCGACGGCCTTGACCGCCAGGGCCTTGGCGTCATCGGCCGCGGGCTTGCTGGTGGCACCGGGGCGGTTCTCGGCATTGAGGGCACAGAAGGCAACGGCGACGACGGCGACAGCGGCGAGGGCGGCAAGCTTCTTCATGTGATCTCCTTGTTGAGTCTGCGGCCGCTCCTGCAGCCGACGGCGACATTCTACGAACCTGGCAGCCGGGTGCAAGCGATATCACGCTGTGACAGTGAGCGACCGTTTTTCCTGGCACAGGAAAAACGTCGCTCACAGAGCGGGAGAAAGTAGTGAGTAGAAAGGAGAAATGCGGCTGACGCCTGAATACAGGCCCTGGCCACAGCCGTTGCCTTGGTTTCTCCCGCGGTCTACTCTCTACTTTCCACTTTCTAGACGACGCGAGAAGATGAGTTATCTCCCGCCGGAAGAGAATGTCGCCCACATGTGACAACCTTCGCCGGCGGAAGCCATGGCAGGGTGCGCGGCTTGCCACGTACCATCGTTGCCCGGCAGCATGGTTCGTGGCCTGGCCACACCCGACATTGCGGCAACACATTCTTGCCCCCCGTTTGGACTCGTGACTACACTAGCCGCCATGGACCACCCGATACACCGCGCGTCGTGGATTCGCTCGCACATGCCCAAGGGCCCGCACCAGTACGTGTGCTTCCGCCGCACGTTCGAGTTGGCGACGGCGACGCGGCGGGGCTTCGTCGAGATCGCGGCCGACTCCGACTTCGTGCTCTATCTCAACGGCGTCGAGGCCGGCCGGGGCCAGTTCAGCGACTATCCCCAGGCCAGGACGTTCAGCCGCTTCGAGGTGGGCAAGCTCCTGCGCCGCGGGACCAACGTCCTCGCGGTGCTGCACTACTACCGGGGCGAGGATTTTTCCGAGCATCGCGCGGGCGAGAGCGGCCTGATCGCGGCCCTGGCGGCCGGGCGGCAGGAGGTGCTCACCGACGGCCGCTGGCGGGCGACGCCGCATCCGGCCTTCACCCCCGGCCCGGCTGAGCGCGTGACCGCCCAGATGGGCTTCGTCACCTGCTTCGACGCCCGCAAGGACCTGCCCTGGCTGGAGGCTGCATTCGACGACTCTTCCTGGCCGGCGGCGCAGGTGGCGGCGACGGCGACGGGCGGCTTCTGGACGTCGCTGGCTCCGCGGCCGGTGCCGCCGCTGACCATCGGCGAGCCCGCGCGGGTGAAGGTGGCGGGGCAGGGCACGTTCACGCGGGCAGCCGAGCAATACACCGTCGCCCGCACGATGCTGCTGGACTCGCTCCTGGCCCAGCGGCCGACGGAGGTGTTCGACTACTCCAAGCAGCCGCGTTCGGCGGGTTACTCCGGCCCGCCCAGGCAGCCGGGCGAGATGATCGACGGCGACCAGGGCCTGCTCATCACGCCGCCGCCCAGCGGCGCGACGGGCCGCTACCTCATCATCGACCTGGGCCGCGAGGAAGTCGGGCTGCTGCACCTGCAGCTCGACGCCCCGCCCGGGACGGTTCTGGACATCGGCCACGGCGAGCATCTCGACGACGGTCGCGTGCGGACGTGGGTCGGCGGGCGAAACTTCGCCGACCGCTATATCTGCCGCCAGGGCGAGAACATCTACACGCTGCCGTTTCGCCGGCTGGGCTGCCGATATATCGAGTTTCATGCATACAATTTCGACCAGCCGCTCCGCCTTCGCCGCCTGACCGTGCTGCCCGCCGCGCTCCCGCTGCCGGCCGCGGCGGCGTTTGACGCCCCAGACCCGCTGGCCGCCCGCACGCACGCCGTCGGCGTCCGCACGCTCGAACTGTGCATGCACGAGCACTACGAGGACTGCCCCTGGCGCGAGCAGGCCCTCTACGCGTACGACTCGCGAAACCAGGCCCTGTTCGGCTACTACGCCTTCGGGAATTACGAATTCGCGGCCGCGTCGTTCGACCTGCTCGGCCGCGGCCTCCGCGACGACGGCCTGCTGGAACTGTGCGCCCCGGCCCGCGTGAGGATCACGATCCCCATCTTCAGCTTCGTGTGGATCGCGGCCGTGATGGAGCACTGGCTGTTCAGCGGAAATCGCACGCTCTTCGACCGCTTCGGGCCGCAGATGGATGCGATGCTGGCCGCCGCGTGCGAGCGCCGCGACGAGGCGACTGGCCTCTACCGCCTGCCCGACGCGAAGGACAAGTGGCACTACTACGAATGGACGCCCGGGCTCGCCGGCCTGCTGGGCGGCGACAGCGTCGAGGGCCTGCACCACGCCCTGTACAACCTCTACCTCCTGGAGGCGATGCGAAGTCTGGCGACGATGCGGGAGTGGGACGAAGGGGCACCCCAGACACCGGCCGCCTCCATGGAACTCTCCGCCCGCGCCGACGCCCTGGCCGCGGTGATCGATCGGGCGTTCTGGGATGCCCGGCTGGGCCTGTATGCGACCATGCTTCGCCAGGGCCAGCGCCAGGGGGCGCACGAGCACGTGCAGGTGCTCGCGCTGCACCAGGGCATCGCCTCACCGCGCAAGGCCCGGTCGATTCTGGCGACCCTGCACAGCCGCCGCCTGCCGGCGATGACGCTCAGCAGCCTGCCGTACCTGGTCACCTCGCTCATGCCGCGCGGCCGGCGCGAGCGCGAACTGGTCGACCGGACGCTCGACCGATACTGGCAGCCGATGGTGCTCGCCGGGGCCACCAGCTTCTGGGAGACGCAGTTCGGCGGCGACGATTTTGACTACGCCGGCAGCCTCTGTCACGGCTGGAGCGCCCTGCCCGTGCTGTATCACCAGGCGTACGTGCTGGGCGTGCGGCCGCTGGCGCCGGGCTTCTCCCGCTTCCTCGTCAGCCCCTATCCCAGCCGCTTCGCCCGCGCCCAGGGGGCCATCGCCACGCCCGCCGGCGCGATCGGCGTCCAGTGGCAGCGCACTGCCGGCGGCCTCAACATCGTCATGAAAGGTCCCCGCCGCCTGCAGCCGATCCTCTCGCCGCTGGCCGAGGCGCCGATCTGTTCCGCCACCTACAACGGCAAGCCGATTGGGGCGGCGTCAACATGATCCGGGTGCCATGCTTTTAGCCCCCCAGGGGCAAAAGCATGTTTGCCACTGACGATGAGATCCTGACGATCTGCAGAAGAGCATGGGCTGAAAGACAGCTCACCCGCCACTGGCACGGCCATTGCATCCACTTCATGGTCGTTCGCGGGCGGTGGTCCGGCTGGGTTTGTTTTGCGAAACTGCGGGGTGCTTCGGCCACAGCGCGGCTTTCGCCGGGTTCGTTCTGCCAAATAGACGCGTGCTTCGAACTGGCCCGCTGGGCGTGGGCGGCGAGCTAAGATAGGCAAGATCGTGGCGGGAGAATGGCCGAAATCGGGGAAGGCAAATCGTGCGGAAGTGGGGGTTTCATAAGTGCTGAATCAGCAAGAGATAAGCGCAACAAAAAAGGCCCTTTCGGGCCTCTGTCACTCATTAAGCTTGTTCTACTGTACCACACATTCACGGAACGTCAAGGGCCAAATCCTTGAAAAGGCAAAATCGTTTGCCAGGCCCAAGCAGCGGCGTTGGGCCCAGTCGTACCTTGGCTCGGGTTCGTTTCGCCAGATGGTCGATGGTGCGTTCCACCCCCAAACGAGTTTGGGGGTGGCACCGAACGGGACGCGGATCAGCGGCGGGTTCGTTTTTCACCAAGCGGTGCGGAACCTCAGCCGTGGCAAGTATGCAAAGCCGGCGTGGGTCCGAGTTAAGATAGGCAAGATTGTGGTGGGGGAATGGTCGAAACCGTGGAAGGCAAATCGTGCGGAAGTGGAGGTTCTGTAAGTCGTGATTCAGCAAGAGATAAGCGCAACAAAAAAGGCCCTTTCGGGCCTCTGTCACTCATTAAGCTTATTCTACTGTACCACAGATTGCCAGAACGTCAAGGGCCAAATCCTCGGAAAGGCAGGAAATATTGGGTTCGGGGCCCAAGCACCGGCGTGGGGACCCCTCTGCCGAGTCCCGGGTTCGTTTTGCAGCCGCTTGTCGCGCGTAGTCTTGGCGTTGGACGGGGATCGACATCGGCGAGGCCCCAGTTTTGAGTTTTGCCTTGGCTCGGGTTCGTTTTGCCAAATGGACGATGGCGCGTTCGCACCCCCAAACGAGTTTGGGGGTGGCACCGAACAGGACGCGGATCGGCGGCCCCAGTTTTGGGTTTTGCCTTGGCCCAGGTTCGTTTCGCCAAATGGACGATGGTGCGTTCGCACCCCCAAACGAGTTTGGGGGTGGCACCGAACGGGGCGCGGATCGGCCGCGGGCATGGCAAGCCAAGCCGGCACCGGATGGGACGCGGATCGGCGGCGGGTGCGTGGCAAGCGGTGCCCTGCCAACTGCCATTTTGGCGGGTGGGCGGGCCAGAAATCGGCACGCGGGGATGCAATCAGCATTAGCGAGGCAGCGGATGAATGTTATAATCCAACCTTCGCGGGAGAGTTCCCGCTCGCAGAGACCCACCGCCACGCTTGGCCCGGCCGGCGGCGAGGAATCCAGGGTAGCCACGCCGGCCGTGAGGCTGGCGCGATGAGAATGCCAAACACACAAAGGTTCGCCTTCCGTAACCTCGCCGAACTCAAGGACGAGGTCGCCCGCCGTGGTCTTGACCTTCCCTCCACCGACGACGTTTCGATCCTCGCCAGCCCGGTCGCGTTCGGCCGGCTGACCGCGCCCAATCGCATGGCCATCCAACCCATGGAAGGCTGCGACGGCGAGATCGATGGCTCGCCCGGCGAGCTCACCGTCCGCAAGTACTGCCGCTTCGCCGCCGGCGGCGCGGGCCTGATCTGGTGGGAGGCGTGCGCCGTCGTGCCCCAGGGTCGCGCCAACCCGCGACAGATCTGGCTGACCGACGCCAACGCCGACCGCTTCGCCCGCATGCTGGCCTCGGCCAAGGCCGCCGGCATGGAGGCCAACGGCTACGCGCCGCTGAACATCCTGCAGTTGACGCACTCCGGCCGCTACAGCAAGCCCGGCAAGGCACCCGCGCCGATCATCGCGCACCGCTCGCCGATCCTGGACCCGCGGCACAAGCTGGCGCCCGACTACCCCCTGATCACCGACGAGGAGCTCGACGCCCTCCAGGACGCGTTCGTCCGCGCGGCCCGCCTGGCCGCCGAGGTCGGCTTCGATGGCGTGGACATCAAGAGCTGCCATCGCTACCTGCTGAGCGAGCTGCTGGCCTCGTTCACCCGCGACGGCCGCTACGGCGGCTCGTTCGAGAACCGCACGCGGATGCTGCGCGAGACGGCGGCCAAGGTCCGCCAAGCCGTCGGCCTTCGCATCGAGGTCACCAGCCGCCTCAACTGCTATGACTCCATCGAGTACCCCTACGGCTGGGGCGTGGACAAGAACGACGTCACCCGCCCCGACCTCGCCGAGCCCCTGCAGCTGGTGGCCGAGCTGCGGAAGATCGGCTACGGCGGCCTGAACGTGACCATCGCCAACCCGTACTTCAACCCGCACGTGAACCGTCCCGCCGACTGGATGATCGCCGGCTGGCCCGAGGCGCCCGAGCACCCGCTCAACGGCGTGGCCCGCCTGGTGCAGGTGGCGCGGCAGGTGCAGCAGTCGCAGCCGGGCTTCACGGTCATCGGCAGCGGGTTCTCGTGGCTGCGGCAGTACATGCCGCAGTTCGCCGCCGCCGCCATCGCCAACGGCTGGATCAGCATGGTGGGCCTGGGTCGCGGCGGGCTGGCGTATCCCGACTTCGCGCGCGACATCATCCGCAACGGCGAGATGGACCCGCACAAGGTGTGCGTGGCGTGCAGTTCGTGCACGCAGATCATGCGAGACGGCGGCACCAGCGGCTGCGTCATCCGCGACGCGGAGGTGTACGCCCCGATCTTCCGTCGAGGCCGCCAGAAGGACATCGACGTGATGCGCGAGAAGGCCTCACACTGCCGCCAGTGCTCCGACGCGATGTGCTCGGCCGCCTGCCCGGCCGGCGTGGACGTGCCCGGCTTCCTGGGCGCCCTGGCCGACGGCAAGCCGCGGGAGGCCTACGGCATCCTGCGAAAGAAGAACGTGCTGCCCGGCATCTGCGGCGCGGTCTGCCCTGTCGAGGTGCAGTGCCAGTCCGCCTGCATCCGCAACGTGCTGGCCGACGGCGCGGTGCCCATCGCGCAGCTCCAGCGAGAGCTTTCGCTCAAGGCCATCGACGCCGGCTGGGCCGCCATCGACGTGCCCGCCAAGGGCAGCGGCAAACGCGTGGCCGTCATCGGCGCGGGGCCGGCGGGCCTGTCGGCCGCGGCAGAACTCATCCGCGGCGGCCACTGCGTGACGATCTTCGACCGCGCCCGCGCCGCCGGCGGCAAGCTCGGCAGCATCATCCCCACCACGCGCCTGTCGGCCGAGTCGGCCCAGGCCGAGATCGCGGCGATCTTCGGTCACGTGCCGGCCGATCGTCTGCAGTGGCGATACGAGATCGCCCTGGGGCCGGAGTACTCGCTGGACGACGTGATGTGCGAGGGCTTCGACGCGGCCGTGCTGGCGATCGGGCTGGGCAACTCCACGGGCCTGTCGAGCGGGCCGCGCCCCGAGGGCGTGATGGAGGCCGCCAGCTTCCTGTCGCACATGAACCACAACGCCGAGCATGCCGTGCCCGCGCGGGTGGCGGTGATCGGCGGGGGCAACACCGCCGTCGATGCGGCCGTGTGCGCCAAGCGCCGCGGCGGTCAGGACGTGTACCTCGTCTACCGCCGCAGCTACGAGCAGATGCCCGCCTGGCCGAAGGAACGCGACGAGGCCCTGCACTCGGGCGTGCACCTGATGCTGCTGTGCCAGCCCACGGGCTACGTCACCGACGCGTCGGGCCGCGTGTCGGGCCTGCGGGTGCTTCGCACGCGCCTGGGCCCGCCGGACGCCGACGGCCGCCGCAAGCCGCAGGCCGCGGGCGGCGAGTTCGTGATCGAGGCCGACATGGTGATCGAGGCCATCGGCGAGGGCACCGACGCCGCGCTGCCGGCGGCGCTGTCGGGCGTGAAGATGACCCCCGACGGCCTGGTGCAGGTGGATGGCACGCTGGCCACCAGTCGCGCCAACGTCTACGCCGCCGGCGACCTCGTCAACGGCGGCACCACCGTCGTCCAGGCCATCGCCGAAGGCCGCCGCGCCGCCGCCGCGATCGCCGTCAGCTTGGCTCGGTGACGCGAGGAGTTCACCGCAGAGATCGCAGAGAACGCAGAGAACGCAGAGAATGCGGAGAATGCGGAGAATGCGGAGAGACGGGGAGACGGGGAGACGCTGAGACGCGGAGACGGGGAGACTGCGTTGCGAGCCAGAAGGCCCTGGCTGCTCCGCTCCGGGTGCCATGCTTTTAGCCCCGCAGGGGCAAAAGCATGTTTACAGCGCGCGGCGGCCGGCCCGCAGGCGGCGTCTTGCGGCTTCATCAAGCTTGAAGAGTCTTCTTCCGGGGTATGACGGTCGCTACGACAGTTGAGGTTAGACGGGATCGCGACCGACGAGATCGGAGACAGGGCACAAGTCGGCTATAGGAGATGACCATGTCCCGGACGATGTTCTTGGTGCTGTGGAGTCTAACAGTTGGCTTGTTGTGTTTTGCCGCGGAAGGATGCCGAGAGAAGAAGGATCGCTCCGGCGATCTGATATGGGAAACCACGACAGATGTAGTCGAAAAGGACCTCCCCTTTCTCGGACACGTAGCTAGCTCTTCATGGCGGTCCGGGGTACTCAAGGATCTTAGCTATGGAGTGCCAGCTCCCAGCATATATTTCTGGAAAGGGTACGCAGTCCTGACGGAAGAGGACGCGAACCGTATAAAGAACAGTTGGGTGTGGACAAAGAGCCCCGGTGTAAAGGTCGGTGACTTGGAGATGCCTCCGCAGGGGCCGAAGCTCTCAGGAGATGTTCTTATATCCGAGAATCTGAATCTGGCGCATTTTACATCCTGGGATGGACCTCTTTATTTCCTGCCAGAAGTCCGAATCGTCTACTTTGATCTGACGAGGTAACGAGCAGAACTGAGACTGTGAAAGGCATGACAACAACGGCGGATTGTGGCGTAGCGGCGGGCTGGACTTCACTACCGCACCGGCACGGATGACCTTGCCGGGCTGGATCGCTTGGGGTGCGGCGCGTCGGTCATCCTCTGCAATAGAGCACGACTATCTCTTAGGCGTCTATGATTGTCGGGCCTTGGCCGTTGGAGCTTTGCGTAAGGCCGGGCTTACATTGGTTGAAACTGGGCCGATAACTCCGGCCGAATGGACGGCTATTGTTCGATAAGGATTGAGTGATGACTGACGGCACCAAGAGAAGTCGCCACCGTTTGTGGATCATCGTGCTGGCGATCCCACCCCTGCTGATAGTTGGGGGCATTGTAGCTCTCAATATCTGGGCGAAGCACACATTTGTTAGCCAGGAGTATCGTTTCCGGCTGCACGACAGCCCTCCTTTCCTGACGGAAGTTGTAGCACTGAAGTGCGGACGGGACGCGCTTTCTGCCGATGGGTACGATGCAGCACGATGGGGGGTGATTGAAGTGGATCGTCCCCATTTTTCAGCGAACCGTACCAAAGCACCCGATGGCACAACGGATGTTTATCTCTCGAGAAATCAACTCGACCCCAAGAAAGGCGTGCTGGTCTTCCATAGTAAGGACGATGAGCGTCGGATACGATTTGTGAATGTGGAAATACAAGGAGATACGGTCAGTTGCTGGATCAGCCAGCCGAAATAGGGGCTCCTGAGACCGGGACCACGTCGTCGGTGCAGTACGGCTATGATCTCTCGGCCGGCTTCATTCGGTAACCTACCACAGCGGCCATGCGTGAGAACGTGAGCGCGCGAAGGCCGCGATGATGCGGCGGCAGGCGGCGTGCGAGGGGGAGATTGACCTCGGTGCGTATCTAGAGCACTCCTAAGTCACCCGTAGCGTGTAGCCGCAGTGTCGGAAGCAGTT
>CAZTVF010000150.1:0-10986 GCA_964616985.1 uncultured Planctomycetaceae bacterium | reverse complement strand
TGATATACAACATCGACCTTGCGGCAACCGTCACGGATCTGGTCGGCCAGAAGCTTCCCGCCGCCTGGGACGCCCGCAGCATGACCGGCGCGTTGCGCGGCGAACCCGTTGGACGCGACTATCTCATCGTCTCGCAACTGGCCCAGTCGAAACAGCGGGCGGTGCGCTTCCGGGATGACGGCGCCGACTACCTCTACATCCGGACGTATTCCGCCGGCGACTACCGCATGCCCGGGGAATTGCTCTTCGATGTCGGTGCCGATCCGCACGAACAGACAAACTTGACAGAGAGATTCCCGAACGTCCTGGCACAAGCACGGACACTCCTTGAGGAGTGGGTCTCTGATTCGCTTAAGGATTCGACTAACGGCGACCCGCTGAATACGGTGCTGAAGGAGCCGGTAGGATTCTGACAATACCCGGAGGAGAGCGGACTATGAGGAGTGATCGATGAAACCAAGTATCACACGCACCATTTTCGCGTTGGAGGGCTACTGCGTCTGGGACCCGTCGCTGGTCACGGATGCGCAAGGCAGCCACCACCTCTTCTTTTCGCGCTGGCCGATCGACGCGAGGTTGGGGAGCGAAATGTGGACGAAGGGGTTTGAGGCGTGGGTCACGCATTCGGAGGTATGTCGGGCCACGGCGGAGACACCCTTTGGGCCATACCGGTTCGCCGAGGTGGTGCTGCCGAAACGCCCCGGTTACTGGGACGGCGACGTCACCCACAATCCGAGTATCCGCCGGTTCGGAGACCGGTATTACCTGTACTACAACGGCAACCAGAGCGACGGCGGGTGGTGGGACCACCGGAACAACCAGCGCGTGGGGGTGGCTATTGCGGATCGGCCGGAGGGACCATGGACCCGGTTCGACAAGCCGTTGCTCGACGTGACGCCCGGTTCTTGGGATGCCACGTGCACGAACAACGCGGTGTGCGCGCAGGCACCGGACGGTCGGTACATCCTTCTCTACAAGGGGGTTGGCGACCGGTTGCCGCCCCCGAAATATGGCCCGGTGCTGCACGGTGTCGCGTTTGCCGAGCGTCCCGAGGGGCCCTTCGTGAAACACCCCGAACCGATCTTCGCCAGCGCGGATGCCGCCTTCCCCGGCGAAGACCCCTTCGTCTGGTGTCAAGACGAACGCTATCACGCCCTGCTCAAAGACCAGGGCACCCACTATTCGCCGTCACACAAGGCGATTGTGCGCTTCGAATCGGAGGACGGACTGCACTGGGCGGTGGCGGAGCATCCGATCTTTCAGGAAAAGGCCCTCATCCATGCGGATGGCCGACGCGAGGAGGTGCACCGGCTGGAGCGACCGTTCCTGTATTGCACGGAGGACGGGCCGGAGATCTTCTTCTGTGCCGTGAAACGGCGCGCCGACCGGCATGAATCGATAATAGCCGCGATGACGCTAAACCCATGAACCAAACGGGAGATCCAACTGTGCTGGAACCCCATACACCGTTCTACGCCGGCGCCTTCGCTCTGGCGTCTACCGCCCAAGCAGCGGAGAAGCTCCCGGACTTTTTGAGCAAGGTACAGCTCCACAACTTCGACGGCTATGAACTGACGCCGGACGGCACGGGGGTGAGCGTGTACCGGCTGCCAGCCGAGGTGCGCGGACACCTGAGCGACGCAGGGGCGAATCAGATGACCCATGTGAGGTCGAGCGAAATCCGCTTTGTCCTCAAGGATGGCGCGAAGCTCGAGGACGTGGTGATTCGCCTCAAGTCGAATCGCAATGCGCTGATCCAATTCTATAGCGGCGATGAACTGTGCGGCAGCACCAGTCTCATCGAAAAGGATGGCGTTGAGCCGTACATCCCCCCGAGTTTGGTCGGCAAGACCTCGACATCCCAGTATCCGGACAAGGCCTGCGAGATCGACCTGAAACCGGCCAAGCTGAGACTGCCCGCAGAGGCAGCGAAGGTGGTGGAGGGACCGCAGCCGGCGAAACGTTTTCCGCAACAGGTTTACCGTGTCCTACTAGGTGGCGGCGTAATCACGCTGACCGGGATCGAGGGCGACATCCGCCCGCCCAAGCAGGAAGAATTGCCGCCGGTGTTGGTCAGCTATGGCACCTCCATCAGCATGGGGGCGGCTGCCAGCAAGCCCGAGCTCTCGTTCACCGCGCTCACCGCCGCCGCGCTGGGCTACAGTCGCCGGAACCTCGGCTGCGGCGGCAGCGCCTTCTGCGAGAAGGAAATGGCCGACTACCTGGCGAAACAGCCCGGCGATCTCTTCCTGTTCGAGATCTCGGTGAACATGGCCGGCAATGGCTACACAGTTGAGGAATTCCGCAAACGCGCCGCCTACCTGATCGATGCCGTCGCCAAGGCCCATCCCAAGGCTCCGGTGGTCTGCATCAGCATCCTCCCGTATGGCGCCGACAAGGCAGAAAAGACCGCCGTCCGTCCCCGGGAGTTCCGCAAAGCGTTGGAAGAGATCTGCCGGGTGACGCCACACAGGAATGTCCACTTCGTTGATGGCACGCAGCTCCTCAGTTTCGAGGGCCTGGCCAAGGACAACATCCATCCGACGGATGAGGGCCATGCCGAGATCGCCACTAAGCTCGCCCCGCGGATCCGGAAGGTTGTGGAGATTAGGAAATGACACATGCTCGCCCAAACATTCTCTTCCTGTTTTCCGATCAACATCGCGCCGACGCCATGGGCTGTGCCGGGCATCCGGTGGTGCGAACGCCAAACCTGGACCGGTTGGCGGCCGCCGGCGTGCGCTTCGCCAACAGCTACTGCACGACCCCGCTGTGCATGCCCTCGCGTGTCAGCCTGGCCACCGGACGCTTCCCGCACAACACCGGCAACAATACCAACAACGAGGGCTACCTCTACCCCGACACGCCGATGATCAGCCATGCATTCCACGACGCCGGCTATCGCACCGCGTTGCTCGGCAAGCTGCACCTGTGTCAGGCCGCGAAGGCCGGTAGTCCGGAATGCGACGACTGGTGCCGCGCAGCTGGCTACGATGATTTCATACCCATTCACGGCAAGGCCTGGAGTTGCGTCTACAAGGAATCGGATTACGACGCCTATCTGAAGTGGCTCGCCACAACAGGTAAGCTTGAGGTATTCCAGCGGGACTACCGCGAACGCAGCTTTGGCTGGAAGTTTCCGGAAATCACGCCCAAACCCCACGGCTATGCCGCGCCATCCGTACTGGAACCGGAACAGCACCAAGACGGGTTCATCACGCGCAAGGCCTGCGAGTGGCTGGAACAGGCCGATGGCGAGCAGCCCTTCTTCTGCTGGGTCAACTGGGGAGGCCCACACGATCCATGGGATGCACCGGGGAAGTTCGGCCGCATGTACGATCCGGCTGCCATGCCGCCGCCCCTTGGCGACAAGCTGGAGAGGGCGCCGGAGAAACTGCGCGCGCACGCGCGGAAACATACCGGCGGCATGCCGGAAGACGCCTGGCGGGCGGTCATGGCCCAGTACTACGGCTCGATCAGCTTCATTGACGACGGGATCGGCCAGATTCTCGCCGTCCTCGAAAAGCGAGGTCTGCTGGATAGTACCATCGTGGTCTATGCCAGCGACCATGGCGAGATGATGTTCGACCACCAGATGCTCCACAAGGAGCTCATGTACGAGGCATCAAGCAAGGTGCCGCTGATCATCCGCCTGCCCGGCGGTCAGACGCGCACCATCGCGGCGCCTGTCTCGCTCGTCGATCTCGTGCCCACGCTCCTGGACCTCGCCGGGGTAGGGCGCAAGGCGATGCCTGTCCTGCACGGTGCCTCGCTCGTGCCCGACCTGCGCGGCGAGGCGCGGCCGGACCGTCCAGTCTACTGCGAGATGGACCACACCAAGATGATCCGGCAGGGCCCGTGGAAATACAGCACCGCCCCGGAGTTCGACGTCGATCAGCTTTTCAACCTCGACAATGACGCAGACGAGCTCGATAACCTCGCCGCCCGGCCCGAGCACGCTGACCGCATCCACGATTTCCGCAAGATGCTGCTCGACTGGATGATCAACACACAGAACGTGCCCATGCCCCGGGGAAAGAGGGAATAACCGATGGGCGACCGACCCAACATCCTGCTGATCACCGCTGACGACCTGAACTGGAACACAGTCGGTTGCTACGGGTATCCCGTGGAGGGGATCACACCCAACCTCGACCGCCTGGCCGCGGGCGGCCTTCGCTTCGAGCATGGACACGTCGCCATTGCCGTCTGTCAGCCGAGCCGCTCGGCCATGATGACCGGCCGCCATCCGCATCGCAGCGGTGGTGAGGGCTTCCATCGGCTCCGTCATCCGGGAATCCCGGTGCTACCCGGATTGCTCCGCGCCGCCGGCTACTGCGTCGGAATTCTGGGCAAGGTGGACCATAGCACACCGTATGCGGAGTTTTCGTGGGACATGTGCCATGACCAGCCCGAACTCGGATTCGGGCGCGATCCGGAAACCTATCATCGCCATGCCGCCGCATTCATGCGGGAGGCAGTGGCGGCCGGGCGGCCCTTCTTCCTGATGGCCAACTCGCACGACCCGCATCGCCCATTCCATGGCAACGACCCGGCGGAATGGTACGAAGCCGGCGACCGTCCCCGGGCGGCGGTGCCGACGCGGGTCTTCACCCCCGACGAGGTTGTCGTGCCCGGCTTTCTGCCGGACCTTCCGGCGGTGCGGTTGGAGATTTCCGAGTACTGCAATTCGGTGCGCCGTTGCGACGATACCGTGGGGCGCATCCTGGATGCACTGGATGCCTCCGGCGCGGCGGACAACACCGTGGTGCTGTTTCTTTCCGACAACGGCATGGCCTTCCCCTTTGCGAAGACCAATTGCTACCTTCACAGCACCAAGACCCCGTGGATCATGCGCTGGCCCGGCCGGATTGCCGCCGGAAGCGTTGATTCCCGTCATCTCGTCTCGGCTATCGATATTCTGCCCACGTTCCTGGAGGTCGCCGACATCGCCGTGCCGGAGGGAGTTGACGGCTGCTCGTTCCTGCCGGTTCTCAACGGACAGACGCAGGAGGGGCGCGACCTTGTCTTTACGCAATTCCACCAAACTGCCGGCAAGCGCAGCTATCCGATGCGCTGCGTGCAGACCGCCCGCTTCGGTTACATTTTCAACCCCTGGTCCAATGGAACCCGCGTTTTCCGCAATGAAAGCCAGGCCGGCCGCAGTTTCATCGCCATGCAGGCCGCTGCGGCCGAAGATGCCGCCATCGCCGCCCGCGTCGAACTATTTCTGCATCGCGTACCGGAAGAGCTGTACGACTTCGCAGCGGATCCCGATGCGCTGGTGAACCGCATCGCGGATCCCGCCTGCGTTGTGGAACGCGTCCGACTCCAGGAGGCGATGGAAGCGTGGATGGAGAAGACGAACGATCCAGCCTTGAAGGCCTTTCGGAACCGACACGATCCCTTCGCCTGTGAGCAAGCGGTACAGCAGAGCGTCGCTATCCTGGGAGGAGAATGATGAACAACCAGCCCAACATCCTGCTTATCCTCAATGACGACATGGGCTATTCCGACCTCGGCTGCTACGGCGGCGAGGTGCATACGCCCAACCTCGACCGGCTCGCCGCCGGCGGGGTGCGCTTCACGCAGTTCTACAACACCGCGCGGTGCTGTCCGTCGCGGGCCTCGCTGCTGACCGGGCTGCATCCGCACCAAGCCGATGTGGGGCACATGACGGGCAACGATGGTGTTGATGGCTACCGGGGCGACCTGAGTCGTCGCGCCGTCACCATCGCCGAAACGCTCAAGCCGGCGGGCTATGCAGCCTACATGTCGGGCAAGTGGCACGTCAGCCATTCCGTCAACAATCCCGGCAACTGGCCCAACGACCGCGGCTTTGACGACCACTACGGGATCATCACCGGCGCGTGCAGCTACTACAACCCGCCACTCGTGCGTAACGGCGTCACGGTCGATCCGAAAGGCGATCGGTACTACTTCACCGACGCGATCAGCAGCGAGGCGATCCGGCAGATACGGCAACACGCCCAGAGCCAGCCCGGCCGGCCTTTCTTCCACTACCTCGCCTACACCGCGCCGCACTGGCCCCTGCATGCGCATCCCGAGGATATCGCAAGGTACAGGGGACGATTCGACAGTGGATGGGACCGGCTGCGTGAGGAACGCCTGGCGCGAATGAGCAGGATGGGAATCGTGCCGGAAGGTTCCGAACTTACCGCCCGGGATCCTTCCCAGCCGCCGTGGGACGAGGCGGAGCACAAGGCCTGGCAGGCGCGACGCATGGAGGTGTATGCCGCACAGATCGACCGCATGGACCAAGGGATCGGCCGCGTGCTGGAGGCCCTTGAGCAGACGGGGCAGTTGGACAATACGCTCATCCTCTTCCTTGCCGACAACGGCGGCTGCGCGGAGGAGTTGAACCCGGGCTGGGGCTTTCTCCGCGGCCAGAAGACTCGCGAGGGGCGCGACGTGCAGCTCGGGAACGACCCGGCCGTCATGCCCGGCGCCGAGGATACCTACCAGAGCTATGGCATCCCCTGGGCGAACCTGAGCAACACGCCGTTCCGCGAGTATAAGCACTGGGTGCACGAGGGCGGCATTGCGACGCCGCTTATCGCCCATTGGCCGGCCGGAATCGCCGCCCGCGGCGAACTTCGCCGCACGCCGATGCAGCTTCCGGATATTATGGCCACCTGTCTCGATGTGGCGGGGGCGGAGTACCCGCGCGAACACAACAGCCACGCCATACAGCCTTTGGAGGGCTACAGCCTGCGGCCCTGTTTTGACCGCGACACCAGCGATCGCGACGTGCTGTATTGGGAGCACGAGGGCAACCGCGCCGTGCGGCAGGGGCGATGGAAGCTTGTCAGCAAGCACCCGGGCGGCTGGGAATTGTACGACATGGAAGGCGACCGCTGCGAGATCCACGACCTGGCTGCGCGGTATCCCGAACGCGTCGTCGAGATGGCGTCGCTTTACGAGGCCTGGGTCAAGCGCTGCAATGTGTTGCCGTGGGATGAGGTGATGCGCATTCGTCAGGAGAAGCGACGATGAGCCAGAGACCGAACTTCCTCGTCTTCTGCGTGGACCAGATGCAGTCGTACTGCCTGGGCTGCAACGGCCATCCCGTCGTCAAAACTCCGCACATCGACGCCCTGGCGTCGCGAGGGGTCAGCTTCCGCCGTGGCTACTGCAATAATCCCGTCTGCATGCCCAGCCGAGCGACCATGATTACCGGCAAGACGCCGCGCCAGCACGGCTTGCTCACCAACGGCAACAGCCTTGCTCCCGACGTCCCCACCGTGACGCAGGCGCTCGCCGATGCCGGCTATCGCACGCACAGTTCCGGCAAGCTTCACTTGCAGCCCTTTGGCGGCTTTTTTGAAGAGAACTCCGAATCCCTGGAACTGGGCCGGAGGTGGCGGACACGTGAACTGGCGAGACTGCCTGTCCCATACTACGGCTATCAGATCGTCGATTTCGTGGGTGGGCATGTGAACTACGCCTTCGGCGAATATCGCGCCTGGCTGGAAGAACACCATCCCGAGTCTTCGCAAAAACTGGTCAAGGACCAAGCCTATTACACCTGTGGCGAGGGCTTCCGGTTGGCCATCCCGGAGGAGCACCACTACAACCACTGGATTGCCGACCGAAGCATCGCGTTCCTCGAACAACACGATCGCAACAGGCCTTTCTTCCACTTTTGCAGCTTCCCAGACCCGCATTTCCCCTTCGCGGCCTGCCGACCGTACAGCGAGATGTACGATCCGCGGAGTCTGCCGCTGCCGGACACGCTGAAGGCGCGGGCAGACCTCTGCTCGTACTTGGCCCAGAAGTCTGATGGCAGGGGCCCGGCCAACCCGGAGGAAATGCGCGAGATCATGGCGCAGACCTACGGCATGATCAGCCATGTCGACGCCAACATCGGCCGCGTCATGGCCGCGCTGAAGGCCGGCGGGCTGGAAGAAGACACGGTGATCCTCTTCATTGCCGACCACGGCGAATACCTCGGCAGCCACAACCTGCTCTACAAGGGCGTCTGGCCGTTCGAGGAACTCTGGCGCATTCCCTTCATCGCGGCCGGTCGGGGCGTCCAGCCCGGCGTGTGCGAGGTGCCGGTGAGCCTGCTAGATCTGACGCCGACCTTCCTCGACTACGCGGGCCTCGACCCGCTGGCGCTGGACACACGTGGTCCGGGGCCGCTCAAACGGCTGCCGCCAGCAGGCCAATCGCTGCGTCCCTTCCTCGAAGGGCAGCTCGCCGCGCCGCATGAGGCGCTCGTGATGGAATACGACGAGGATCTGGGGGCTCCTCCCCTCTGCTGCCTGCGAGGCCTGATCGATGGCGATTGGAAGATCGTGCTCTACGGGGGTTTCGACGATGGCGTGCTGCTCAATCTCGCCGACGACCCGAAGGAATTGCGCAGTCTGTGGCGCGAACCGCAGGCGCAAGGCCGAAAGGTCGAATTGCTGGCGCGCCTCGTGCAACGCCTCGCCCAGACCGACCGCTTCGACACCACGCGGAAGACAGGAGCCTGAATGTGCCGATGAACATCGTCTTCGTCATGACCGACACCCAGAACCCGGCCCATGGCTGGACGTGCGCAGAACTGCAAGCGATCTTGGACTCCCTGCCGGTCCCGTTCCGCTGGGATGAGTCTTCTGAAACCATAGTGAAAGGATAAGCACATGCTCCCGTTCCGTCAGATCCACCTCGACTTCCACACCTCCGAGCACATCCCCGGCATTGGCGCGGCCTGGGACAAGCGGCACTGGCAGGAGACGCTGAAACGCGGGCATGTCAATGGCGTGAACGTCTTCGCCGTCTGCCACCACGGCTGGAGCTATTACGACACGAAGGTGGGCAGGCGCCATCCGCACCTGGCCCCCGGTCTCGACCTGACCCGCGCCCAACTCGACGCCTGTCACGAGGCCGCGATTGACACGCAGGTTTATTGCACGGTGGGCGTCAACAACCGCATCGCGCGCGAGCATCCCGAGTGGCGCGCGATCAACGAGCACGGCGGATACTACGGCTGGAGCCAGCGACCGACCGATGCCGGGTTCCACATGCTCTGCTTCAACACCCCCTATCTCGACTTCGTCTGCGACCAGATCCGCGAGTTGGCGCGGCTCTTCCCCGACACCGAGGGGCTGTGGCTGGACATCATTCACAAGGCGAAATGCCAGTGTCGCTGGTGCATGGACAGCATGGTCAACCTCGGGCTCGATCCCAGGAATGAGGCGGATCTGGCCGCGCACGCCGACATCGTGTTGCAGAACTATTACCAGCGGACCCTGGGCGCGCTGCGCGAGGTGCATCCAACGATGCTCATGACCCAGAACAGCGGCCACATCAATCGGGGCGATCGCCGCTTCCTGCGGCACGTGACCCACCTGGAACTCGAAAGCCTGCCGACCGGCGGTTGGGGTTACGACGACTTCCCGATGTCGGCAAAGTACGCGGCCAAGACGGGCCTGGAGTTCCTCGGCATGACCGGCAAGTTCCACACCACCTGGGGCGAGTTCGGCGGCTACAAGCACCCGAACGCCCTGCGCTACGAATGTGCCGCCATGCTCGCCTTCGGCGCCAAATGCTCGGTGGGCGATCAACTCCACCCCGACGGCCGGCTCGATGAGTCCACTTACGCCATCATCGGAGAAGCCTACAGAGACGTGGAGGCCAAGGAGGCCTGGTGCGAGGGAAGCTGTAATGTGGCCGACGTCGGTCTGCTCTCGGCGGTGGCGCTGGACCCTGCGCACCAGGCCGGCGGTGACTCGGACATCGGCGCGAGCCGAATGCTGCTCGAAGGACAGATCCTGTTCGACCTGCTCGATGCCGACATGGAATTTGCACCCTACAAGCTCCTGCTGATCCCGGACGAGGCGAAAGTCGATCCGGCGCTGCAGGCAAAGCTGGACGCCTATCGGGCCAACGGCGGCAAGCTGCTCTTCACGGGGCGCAGCGCACTGGACGCCGACGGCAAACCGCTGTTCGACTTCGGTGCGGAGGTCGCTGGAGAGAGCGAGTTTTCACTCGACTACATCCTGCCGATCTCCGAGTTGCGCCCGACGTTCGTGCAGTCGCCGATGGTCATGTATAGCCGTTACCCGCGTCTGAAGGTGACGACCGGCAAGTCGCTCGGAGACGTGGTGGAGCCTTATTTCGAGCGGGCGTGGAACCACTTCTGCTCGCACCAGCACGCGCCGCAGCGCCGCGAACCCAGCGGGTTCGTCTGCGGCGTGGAGAACGGCAATCTGCTCTGGCTGCCGATGGAGGCGTGCCTCTCCTATCGCAAACTGGGGCCGGTGGCGCTGAAGCACTTTGTACTGAACTGTGTGCGCCGGCTGTTGGGCGACCGGATCGGCCTGCGGACAAACCTGCCCGCGACGGCCCGTGTCACGCTGACCGAGCAGCCAAAGCGGAACCGACATGTGCTGCACCTGCTCCACGCCAACCTGGTGCAGCGCGGCGGCCTGCAGCAGACGCACAGGGGCCCCATGACCATGGAGATCATCGAGGATCTGATGCCCTGCTGCGATGTCCGCGTCTCGCTGCTTGCCGGCCGGTCCGTGCGGCGGGTGATGCTCGAGCCGCAGGGACACGAGATTCCCTTCCTCGTCAGGGACGGCCGGGTGGAAATCCAACTGGACCGCTTCACCTGCCATCAGATGGTGGTGTTGGAGGCTTGAGCATGTGCAACTGAATGAGCGATGAGGCGAATGATCCCCGCTTTGCCCAGAAATCCGCGCATGGCAGAAAGGAAACGTGTACGTCCCCGTCCACGCCATGGCGAGCATGCTCCGGCATGCACTGCACGCACGGAGTTCGATGATGGGTGTTCAGCGTCTAGACTACCGCGCTGGCGTGCAGCAACCGGAAAGAAAGAGATCAGCATGAAACACACCGCTACCCAACCAGATGATCCGATGCCTTGCCCGAGCTATGGAGTTCTCGTGGACGGCCATCCCGTCGCCGTCCACGGAGCCAAGAGCTGCAAGGCGCCCTTCCCGTTCAAGGTGT
>CAZTVF010000149.1:0-11008 GCA_964616985.1 uncultured Planctomycetaceae bacterium | reverse complement strand
GGCGTAACGACTTACGCTAAGTTCCTGGTTTGAGCGAAACTTACGATTTTGGCCTATTAGTCGCTCATAACCCGGAGGTCGTGGGTTCAAATCCCACCCCCGCTAGTGACGGAAGTCAAGAAGGTACAAGCTCTTACGCTTGTACCTTTTTGTTGCGCCTGAAATAGGTGCAACTAAAGTGCAACTAACCTAGTGAGGACGGGCTCCTCGAAAGGGCAAGCGAACCAGTTGCGGAGCCCTCCTCCAGGAGAGTTGCCATGGCAACGATTTTCAAGCGGAGCCGGTCGAAATTCTGGTACGTAAAATATTACGTCAACGGCCAGCAGGTCTACCGCTCGCTCGAGACGACCAGCGAGCGGGTCGCCCGGAAGCTCAAGGAGCAGATCGAGGCCGACGAGGTCCGCGGCGATCTGGTCGCTCCCTCCAAGACGCCCCTGCCGGAGTTCCTGGAGGACTTCTGCCAGTTCCTGTCCACGATCCGAACGGCCAAGTCGTGCTCCGCAGACATCTCGTCGATGCGGGTCTTCTTCGGGCTGGCCTGCCCTTCGATGAAACTCGGCACGCACGTCAACGCCAGATTCCGCGAGGATAGCCAGGAGCGGCCGATCAAGGACCACTTCAAGCGGAAGCACGTTGCGGCCCAGTGCCTGGAGGACGTCACTCCAGAGATGATCGAGACGTTCATCTCACGCCGCATCCGAGAAGACAAGATCGCCCCGAAGACCGCCAACCGGCTGCGGGAGATCCTGCACCGGATGTTCGAGTACGCGATCAAGAAGTGGCACTTCGTCTCGCGGGACCGCCGCTATCCCAATCCCGTGGCGGCGGTGGAACGGCGCCCCGAGCCGGCACCCATCATCACCTGGCTGACGCAGGAGCAGATCGACGAGCAGCTGAAGCTGGTGAAGGATTGGCCCACGATGAGGGCCATGGTGGCCACGTACATCTACGCCGGGCTGCGGCGCGAGGAGGGCACCTGGCTGACGCCGGCGGACGTGGACCTGGACAAACGCCTCCTCTACGTTCGAGCCAAGACCATCGATGGCGAGTTCTGGCAGCCCAAGACAAAGCGCAATCGCGTCGTGCCGATCAGCCTGGCCCTGTTCGAGATCCTGTCCCGGTACACGCCGAAACGAGATGGGCCGTGGTACTTCCCCTCGCCGCGGGGCCTGCGGTGGGATCCCGACAGCCTCTCGCAAGAGTTGCGGGAGATCAATCGTGAGGCCGGCTTGGAGTGGTCCTGCCTGGACTTCCGCCACACCTTCGGCAGCCACCTGGCCCAGAACGGAACCTCGCTGTACAAGATCGCCGAGCTGATGGGCAATTCCCCCGAGATCTGCAAGCGGCACTACGCGGCCCTCTGCCCCGAGAAGATGCACGACGTTGTGGAGTTCCAGCAGCCGAAAACGGCGCCCACCGGGGCCAACGATGGGACAACGGCCGTAGTCCTGGAACATCTTCCGCGCTTCCTTCGATTCCTTCCGCACGGCGCCAGCCTGGAGCATCATCAGCATCACACAAAGCTGCTGCTCCACATCCTGCCGGGTGAAGCTGTCGCCCTTCTCTAGCAGCCGGACGCGCCCCCCGGAGGCCCGTTCCAGCATCTGGCGATACCAATGCTCGCGATTGGCGAACGCCTTCCATGTCTGGGAGTAGATGGCCTCCGACGGGACAATCCAAAGCACAAGGCCCGTCTGCTTCCTGAAATATTCCGTGTTGATGCGTTCGACCGCCACAGTGGCCAGCAGTGTCTTGCCGCCCCCAGTGGGCACCTTGAGGCAGATGTTCGGCACCGGGCGATCCAGGCCGTCTTTCCGCGCTACATAGTCGCCTACAGGATGGCGGGCGCATCTTCGCGATCGGCACTCCCGCAAGAACGGGCGACAGCGAGAGATATTATTGGCCTATCGTGTCCAATCCGCAATAGGGGTCTTCAATCGAACGACTGCCGTTGTGCCGAACCCGCCCGATGGGCATCGCCGCACCCCGAGGGCAAGAAAATGGCCTGGCCGGGGAGGAGATCGGCCAGAGAACCGCATCATGCCCTCGGGCAGGTGTGACGGGTTCGACGGCTGGCGGCTGTGGACTCTCGCCGAGAGCCGCCCCCAAGAATACCCGCAATTCCAGCGGCCGGAGATCGTCGAGAGCGTGTTGGGCGAACTGGTCACGGAAGGGATCGTCATCCGCCCGCATCGGATGCCAAGCCCGCACTTGTGCTACCTGAACCTCAACGAACGTCGCTGAGCGACACGGTGCGCCAGGAACAGCATCGGCGCGCAGGCCCCAAAGCTCGTCGGGTACACAACCCGACGAGCTTGTCCTGACCGTGAATGATCGCCAGAATCATCCGCAAGATGCCGGTTTCGTGTGCTCCTCCTAGCGGTATCGAGGCCGCAACCTGTCGAGAGTTCGCTCCTGACAACGATCGTAAGTGCTGTGGTATCAGACAGAACGAGGTCTTCGGTAGGCACAACAGCTTTGGGTCTTGACGAGATGAATACTGTCTCGTAGAATTACGAGGAATCGCTCGTAAACCCAAAAGCCCCCGTATGACAAAGGATGCGACCATGTACAGGAGACCCGCTTATCAAATCCTCCTGGAACGTCTGGGTGAGCCCCGCCGGTTCATCCAGGTTCTGGCCGGCCCACGCCAAGTGGGCAAGACAACGCTCGTCCAACAGGTCCTGGAAGGCCTAAGTACTCCTTCTCACTATGCCTCGGCCGACGAGCCGGTGACGAAGGATCGCCTCTGGGTTGAGCAGCAATGGGATGCCGCGCGGCGGCTGGTGAGTGGCCCCGGCCACGCGCCGGCAGCCGTGCTGGTTCTGGACGAAGTTCAGAAAGTCGCCGGCTGGTCCGACATCGTCAAGTTCCTGTGGGACCAGGACTCGGCCCATCGACTGCCGTTGCGTGTGGTGGTTCTTGGATCGGCCCCATTGCTGGTTCACCGAGGACTCTCGGAGAGCCTGGCTGGCCGATTCGAGGTGATTCCCATTCCGCACTGGTCGTTGGTGGAGATGAAAGATGCCTTCGGTTTGGGCCTCGAACAGTACGTGTACTACGGCGGCTACCCCGGGGCGGCCCCGCTGTTTCAAGACGCCCAGCGCTGGCGGCAGTACATCCTGCACTCGCTGGTGGAAACGACCATCTCCAAGGACATCCTGGAGATGCGACGGGTGGACAATCCAGCCTTACTCAAGCGTCTCTTCGAGCTTGGCTGCCAGTACTCCGGACAGATCCTTTCACTGAACAAGATCATCGGCCAGCTCCAGGATCGAGGCAACACTGCAACCTTGGCCCATTACCTGGAAATGCTCCGCGGATGCGGCCTACTGGAGGGCCTTCAGAAATACGCCGGCCAGAAGGTTCGCCAGAGAGCGTCCAGCCCGAAGTTCCAGGTGCACAACAACGCCTTGCTCACCGCAATGGATAACGTGGGGTTCAAGGAAGCCAGGCAAGATCCCGAGTACTGGGGCAGGCTGGTCGAGTCGGCGGTCGGGGCGCACCTGGTCAACTCAGCCAGGATCTCTGGATTGGATGTGTTGTATTGGCGAGACGTCAACAAAGAGGTGGACTTCGTCCTGGCCAAGGGCAGCAAGATCATTGCTGTCGAGGTCAAGAGCACCCGCCACAAGGCGTCCGTGCCGGGAATCGAGGCGTTCTCCAAGCAGTGCAAGGTTCACAAAAAGCTGCTTGTCGGAGGCCAGGGTATCCCCCTGGAGGAGTTCCTAACCACCGACGTGGGCGCATGGTTCTGAGAACCCGGTATCAGGCATACTCTGCCTTTTTGCCCTGGAATCTGAGCATCCGATATGGGACTGCGACAATATGAATGATACCGGGAACAGCCATTGGATAAGGACTCTGATGCGACGGCGGGATTTCGCCTATTCGCACGTTTACTGCCATCCATTCTCTTTGCGCGGACTGGTCTGCACCACTTACCAGTTATTCATACGCGCTCTATATCGCATCGACGGCAGGGAGTCAGTTCCCCCAAGGTGTGCTCAGACGAAGTGGATTTGACAGAGAAGCTCACCCGTCGGAGACGCCCTCTTGAGTCGTCTGCGGAATGGCGGCATAGGCACAGCAGACCAGTACGATGGCGCAGCCGAGCATGGCTCGCGGACTGAGCGGCTCGTGGAAGATGGCGACCCCGAAGATGACATTCATCACCGGGGTGAGCATACTCAGGAGCGAGCCCTCGATGGCGCCGATAAACTTGTAGGCATAGGTCATCTGCAGTTGAGCGAAGGCCGCCAGGAGACCCACGCCCAGCAGGATGAGCCATGTGCTGACGGGAAAGGAGTAGCCCCCGCTCTGGGCCGGAACGGCTACGAGAATGAGGCCGAAGAAGCACTGGGAGAAGAAGATTGTGCGCGAGCTGTCGGTCTCGTGGAGCTTTTTGAGGGACAGGATCGCCCAGCCCGACATGAGTCCGCCGCCGATCGCCAGGAGATCGAACCACGAGATCGCCCCCAGCCCCTCCGGCGGCACGATGATGAGATAGAGCCCGATAAAGGCCACGAGCATGGCTATCCAGACCCCCAGGGTAATCCGGTCCTTCAGGATCAAGGGGGCCAGCAGTCCGGCCCAGATCGGGTACGTGTAGGTAAAGATCGTGGCTTTGGCAAGGCCAATGGCTGAGATCGCATAGAAAAAGATGCAGACCGCTGCCCCACCGAAAAACCCGCGGCTGGCCAGCCAGGAGCGGTTTACGAACCGCAGGCGCTCACGCTGCCAGGCTGAGATGGCCAGCACAACGAGGATACCGATGATGAAGCGAAACTCCGCAGTCTTCCATGCCCCCACCCCCTGCGCATTGTTGGCGATGCGGGCCAGCACGGCCATGAGGCTGAACAGCACGGCGGATGATGTCATCCACACGACTCCTCGCATTTCCTGGGAAAGGGGTCCCTTCATGGGTTGTCTTCCGGAGGTGGAGGATTGTCGAACCCGCCCCTGATGTGGCCGAGATGCCAGGCCAGGCAAATGCCGGTAAAGGCGGCTCCTGATCCGACCATGAGGGCATCGACGCTGAGACCCGGCGTGAACGTGCCCATCCCCGTGAGAAACACATAGCCGCCCTCCTCACGTCGGGTGCTCTTGATCCCCTCAGCGCCCCAAGCCAGCGAGAAGTTGGGGTAGATCGGTCCGGTCGTGCCCCAGTAGGGGTACCAGCTCTCGACGTCGCGGGGCCGCCAGTTGGTTACGCAACCGCCCACGTGCGGAGGCATGCCTGTTGCCACCAGCCGCTCGTGCGTGGTGCGCAGGCAACCGCCGCTCATGCCGGCTGCGCCCGGAAAGCCGAAAAGGGACACGTAGTCGGGCTGTTGGTCCCGCGCAACGACCCCAAATCGCTCGCGTTCGTTCAGCTTGTCGGGCATGGGCTCACTCCGGGGCATCGCCCCAATCGGGCACGTCGAGTGTTTCGCCGTCCTTCAGGGCTGATTGGTGGGCGGCGACGCCCATGGCCATGTAGCGAACCGCCTCCCAGACATTGATGGCCGGCTGACGGTCGTGGGCGACGGCGTCCACGAACTCATGCACCAGGTACGGGTGCGACCCTCCGTGCCCTTGCGGCTGAAAGTCTATGCTCAGGAGTTTGGCCTCGTCGACGTCGCGGTGCATGACCCGCTTGAAGGCCAGTTGCACCTCCGGCGGAAGCGGGTCGAACATCTCGGCCGGTTTCAACGGCGTGGCAGTCGGTTTGGGCAGGTTGGCAAGGTCCGGGTTCGGCAGCTTCGGGCGCTCGATCCCGAACCAGCGGTTCTCCGAGAACGCCCCGTGCGTCCCGAAGATGCGGAACGTCTCGGAATCGTGCCCCGCCGTCCCGGGCGTCTCGCGCATCTCGAGGATACGCACGGCCGAGCCGTTGCTCATCTTGAACAGGGCCATCTCGTTGCTGAAGGCGTAGCTATCGAAAAACGGGTCGTTTTCGCGGTTGCGGTAGCCGTAGGCGGTGACCTTTACAGCATGCGCGTTCATGACGCACACCGGCCCGCTGGTTGAGTGCGTCGGGTAGTGCATCGGGCCTCCCAGCGCGCCTCGCGCGCGGTAAGCGTCGCGGATGGGGATCCACTCCTTGCCCGACAAGCTGCTCGTCCGCGACTGCTGCACCTGGCGCAGGTTGCAGTGGGCGTCCACGTCGTGCATGTACTCGCCCTCGGCGTAGACGAAGTCGCCAAAGGCCCCCTCCCGCGTCCGCCGCCGACAGTACATCGATTGCGGATGATAGTACGTTGTCTCGCCCAGCATGTACCGCTGCCCGGTCCGCCGGACCGTCGCGACCAGCTTGTCACACCAGTCGAGGATCTCCGTGTCGTCGGGGATCGAGATGATGGGCACGGCACTGTACACGTGCTTGCCGCTCTCCATCGCCTGGATGCACTGCGGGGCGTGCAGCCACGGCTGGGTGATGATCACCAGGGCGTCGAAGTCTGCCTGGCAGATGGCGTCCAGCGAGTCGTAGCAGTCTCGCTGGTTCAGCTTGTCCGCGTAGAACGGATCGCCCGCGAACTTCGCCAGCAGCGACGGCTCGCGGTCGCACAGCCCGATGCGCTCCACCAGGGGATGATTCTTGAACAACGGTGCGAAGCAGCTCCCGAACGAGCCCAGTCCAACCAGTCCGATGCTGATGCCCATAGGGATTCCTTTCGGTCTACTCGCCTAGCCGGAGACTGCCAGCCCGCCAAGGCCAGACCACGTCCTCCGCCCGTGCGCCGAGAGCATCCGAGAAGACGTACAACGAGTCAAGAACCGATTCGAGATACCGGTGGTTACGATGCGACGAGACTGGCGGCGGATTCTCGGGGAGCATGGCGAAACTTCTCGTGCGGTGACGAGATCGGCCGGACATATGCGACAGAGGGATGAGACTGTCGCAGCGCGAACCTGTCGACCAATGGATGCGGCATCGCAAGCTGGCCTGTCGGGCGGTGCGGCACGCGTGCACAGCGTCGCCGCCGTGGCTCCACGCGAACGCCTCCAGGCGACACGCAACTGCCGACGTATTGGTTTCTCAATGTCCGAAGTAACGGGGTGATGCCGTTTGGGGCCCTGGAACCTCGATAGTTTTGGCAGTCGCGGCATAGCATTAGCGACTCAAAAGTCCATAAGAACCGGATCCCCGAGCCCGAGCAAAGATGGTACTGGTGCTGTTTCGGGCGGAGAGTCTCGCCCGAAAACAGTTGCATGGCGCAGGGGGTTCGAGTACCACCCTGGCGCTGGCGGCAGGCCGGAAGTGGCCGCCGCTGCGATTGACATTCACATGTCGTCCATCAATGACAGGAGCCGAGCATGTGCAAGCTTCCGTTTGAGCAGGAGTACTTCGAGGGCGCCGATGCCACTCGCGAAAAGCGCATATGCTGGCGGAAGGACGCACACTTCGGGATGTTCATCCACTGGGGGCTGTACTCAGTGCTGGGACGGCACGCGTGGGTGATGAACCGTGAGCGGATCCCACTGGAGGAGGACGCGAAAATCGCCGACCGCTTCCACCCCAAGCCTCGGGCCGTGTGGTGGAACCTGAACACGGGCTGGGCCTATGCGCCGCGGACGCACTCGGTCAAGACTGCTGAGACGATCCCGTCGTCCATGCAGCGCGCCCAGGCCAAGGGGGCGGACTTCTTCTGGCTGAACGTGGGCCCGCGCCCGTGGGGCGACATCCACCCCGAGGAGCAGGCGGCCCTGCGGCGCATCGGTCAACTGCGGCGAGCGACGGCTTGCACCGTGTCGTGAAACACGCCAAGCCCGCTGGACAGGAACCCCCGGGATGAGCGGCGAAACAAGACAGCAATTGCCGGCTGGGAATCAGCACTATCCCTACCGCCCCGTTGACGGCGGTATCGAGATCCACAACGGCACTCGCCGGTTCAATCGGCCACTCTACAGCACCGTCTCGCGTCCCCGCCGGTTGATCGCGATGGCTGGGGACCGGTCGGAATTCATATTGATGAAGATCTCGGCGACCAAGGACATGCTCAAGCTGGCCAACGTCAAGCTGGGCCTCGTCGGCGGGCCCTGGCTGTCCGAGGTCGAACCGGTTCTCACGCGGCACTGCCTGGGCCTGCAGCAGTACCGCCTGGGCGAGGGGCCCAACGCCTTGGAAGTCGACGCCGTTCGTGCCGTGGCGTTTGAGGGGCTGCTGTTGCGGGTGCGGTTCGAAGACACGCCGCCGGGCCCTCTGGTGCTTGCCCTGGGCGGACGGGCGCACGCCAACTACGACCAGAACCCCGACGCCAGCGCCCTTCATCCGCAGGAATGCCAGGGCTCGCGGGTCTCCTTCGCCGACAACGTGGCCCGTCTTTCAGGGGAGGGACCTATCCTGTACGCGGCGGCGAACCTGCCGGCGGAGTTTGTGGCGGCCGATGCCGACGCCGTCGCCAGCGGACCCGGCGCGCTCCTGCAGTCACGCGCCGGGAATCGCCCCGTCGCCGCGCTTGTCGTTCGATCATGCGCCGGATCGGACGTGTTCTTCATCGTCACCACCGACGATCCCGGTTCGGAAGGCGTGCGGGCCTTCCTGGCCGCGCCGGCGGACGTGTTCGCACAAGCGGTCGCAGACCAACGCGCGGTGGCGGAGGCGATCGTCATCGACACGCCGGACCCCTACCTGAATCTCGCCCTGCCGCACGCGCTACTGGGGCTGAACGCCGCGTGGAACGCTCCCACCTTCCGTCATGGCGCCATCGCCTGGCACGACGTCTACGCCGGCTGGCGCAAGACCTACGGCGCCACCGTGGCCGGGTGGCACGACCGCGTGCAGACCGATGCTCGCACCTTCTTCGCGAAGCAAAGCCCCGAAGGGCGGATCCCGGGGCATCTGCCTTGGCTGTGGCCGCCGTGGGACGCGATATACAACATGAACGAAGTGCTGGTGGACCAGGTGCTCTATGACTGGGAATGGACCGGCGACCTCGATTTCATGCGCGACGGCGGCTTCGATGTCATCGCGCGGCACCTCGCTTGGGGCGAAGAGCACCTCAAGACCCTCGACGGCCTGTACGAGAACTTCCTCAACGCCTGGAACACCGACTACAAGTGGTGCAACGGCGGCGGGGGCACGATCGCCTCCGCTTACTACTGGCGCGCCAACAAGGCCATGGCCGACATCGCGGTTCGCCTGGGGCGCGACCCGGCGGTATTCCGGGCGCGCGAAGCCGCCATCGCCGACGCGATGGAGCGCTCGCTCTGGTCGGAAAGCGCGGGCGTCTACGGGGAGTACCGCGACAGCGTGGGCCTGCGGCGCCTGCACGAGTCGCCCGACCTCTCCAGCATCTACACGCCTATCGATCTGCGGTATTGCGACCCGTTCCACTCGTACCGCATGCTGCGCTTCGCCCTGCGCAAGTTCGAGATCCTGAGCGGAGCCATGCCGCGCGGGGGCGCCATCATGTATTCTTCCGAGTGGCTCCCCAATCTCTACAGTACCCGCGGGCTTTACACGGCTGAGATCGTCAATACGCTTCTGGCCTGGTATCGGATCGGGCAGACGGAAGCGGCCGAGCCCTTCCGCCGGGCCATCGACGGCAGCTTCTTCGCCGGGCCGGCGCCGGGCGCGACCGGGTACAAAATTAATCCCGACGGCACCTACACGCCGCACACCGATTTCAGCGACCTCACGTCGATCTACGTGCGCACCGTGGTGGACGGCCTGTTCGGCGTGGACATGCAGGCACCCGACGAACGGGTCACGCTCCAGCCGGCCTTCCCGCGGGAATGGGCCAGTGCCTCGATCCGCTGCAGGCCCCTCGAGTACCAATACACCTGGGACGGCGAGCGGGAACGGATGAGCATTGCCACCACTGGGCCGCTGAGGCACGTGGTTCGACTGCGGGCCCGGACCGCGGAGATCCGGGCCGTCACGCTGAACGGCCGGCCCGTCGACTATTCCGTCGAACCCGGGATCGGGTGCGCCTGGATCCAGGTGGAAGGCCCTCGGTGCACGCGATCCTTCGTGGAAATCGCCTACGCTCCGGAGCCTCTGCCGCAGGCGAGCATGCCTGCGTGTGGCGAAGCCGGCGCCGAATTCAAGATCACTCTCGATCGCGGGGCCTTTCTCGAAGTCCGCGACAGCGGCCGCGCGCTGGGTACACCCGCCCTCAGCGCAAGCGGCTCGACCTGCACGGTTCGGTTGCCGGAGCGGACCGGCGTCTACACCTTTTTTGCGCTCGTCTCTCACCGGTCCGTGCGTTTCTGGGTGCCCGTGGAGGTCGACGTGCGGGAGGCCGCGGGGCGGCCCGCCCGGCTCGATCGCCCGGTCGCCGTCAGCCGGCCCAGTTTCGCGCCGGCGGATCTCTCGGCCTTCCGCAACCAGCGCCTGGAGCACCTGCACGAAAACATCTACACGCCGCAGCTTAAGATGTTCTACTGGCACCCCGCGGAGCGGCAGGCGCGGACCGTAATGCCCAACGGCCGCAGCTACTGGGAGGTTCATCAGACGGGTCGCCTGACGCCCGATGTCTCGCGGCTGACCGCCGCGGCCGGCCGTTTCGTGACGGACACCGGAGTGCCCTTTGCCATTCCCGCCAGCGGCCCCGATGCGGTCTTCACCTCGCTTTACGACCAGTTCCCCGCCTGGGTCGATATCCCGGTCGCCCTGCGCGGCAGCCGAATATGCTTCCTGCTGGTCGCATCTACCAACCCGGCGCAGAGCCGCATCGAGAACGCAAGGCTCACCGCGCTGCTGGCCGACGGCAGCCGGCGCGCGCTGGCACTGAGCAATCCGGAGACGATCGATGACTGGCTGTGCAACGGCACCGGCGAGCCCTACGTCCAGAGCGGACGCCCGCAGGCCATGGGCGACAGGGGCACGCACGCAGTGCTGCAGGAACTGGACCTCGGCATGGAGGTCGAGATCCAGTCCGTCCGCTTCGAAACGCTGGCCAACGAGGTACTGACGGGACTGCTTGGGATTACCATTGTGCAAGACACAGGTACGCCGTAGACGCGAAGACAAGGATTCAACCATGCAAGTCGGCTTTGGAAAGCAGGACGTCACGCCGCG
>CAZTVF010000148.1:0-11243 GCA_964616985.1 uncultured Planctomycetaceae bacterium | reverse complement strand
GCCATGGCCTCGGCCAGCATCTTGCCGATCTCGCGATCGTTGTTGGCGCTGATGGCGGCGATGTTGCGGATGTCGTCGTCGCTCTTGACGGGGACGGACATCTTCTTGAGCTCGACGAGGATGGCGTCAACGGCGGTGCGGATGCCGCGGGAGAGCGACATGGCGTCGGCGCCGGCGGTGAGGTTGCGATAGCCTTCCTTGAAGATGGCCTCGGTGAGGACGGTGGCGGTGGTCGTGCCGTCGCCGGCGACGTCGGAAGTCTTGGAGGCGGCTTCCTTCACCAGCTGCGCGCCCATGTTCTCGTTCTTGTCCAGGAGTTCGATTTCCTCGGCCACGCTCACGCCGTCCTTGGTGACGGTCGGGGCGCCCCAGCCCTTATCGAGGATGGCATTCCTGCCGCGGGGGCCCAGGGTGCTCTTGACCGCGCGGGCCAGCTTCTCCACGCCGGCCAGCAACGCCGCACGGGCATCCGCCTTGAAAGACAACTGCTTTGCCGCCATAGGTTCTCCTTCTCAATCTTGGTCTTGCGACCTGTTGGTAATTCCTGGTTGGCAGGCGAGCCTGCCTCAGCGATTCAACTTCTGTTTGTGCAGCCGTTTAGCGTCCCAAAAACGCATCGAAACGCCAAAGGGGACCGCGCCCTTGGCGCAGCCCCATCACTCTCCACATGAGCAACCGCCGTGCCTATCACCTTAAGTCGCGATTGTGCCGAGAATTGACTCGATTCCGCCCCCGCCGCCTCCCCCATCCTTTCCTGCCAACGTTGCCGATTTCGCCCCCGCCCCAACGCATTTTGACAGGCCCCCGGATGTCGGTAGGACATTGGCGATGTCTACCCGTCTCCTCACGGGAAAGAGGTTGGCGCCTCGGCATCGCCCCGCCCCATGTCGCGACCCAGCAGCACCCTCACCCGGGCCTGCGGCCCGACCTCTCCTTGGAGGACTCTGAATGGTTTGAGACAGCTTTCGGTCTGATCGCGAGTTAGAATAGGCATGGCTGGGGAGCGAGTTACATGAACAAGGCAATCAAAGCGGCGGTGGTGGGCCTGGCGCTGGCGATGGCGGCGGCGGCGTGGGGGTTGACGTATTACCAGGAGTGTCCCAACGACAAGCCGGTGGAGGCCAATGCACTGCCGCCCGAACTGCTCAAGGCGATCAATGACTTCCCACGGGTGTACGGGTACTTCTATCGGACAGGGCAGTTCTACTTCAAGGGCGACACCGCTGCCTTGAACAAGTTCCTGGCCACGCTGGCGAAGCTTTCGCCTGACAAGTACACCCTGACCGCCCGCCTGACCACCGAGGGCGGCGAGGGGCAGAAGATCAGCAAATCGTCGGACACTCCCGACGCTGCCGAGAAGTTCAGCTATAACTGGCACCTCTCGCTCCACACCATCTACATCATGAAGAACAATAAGATCGTCGACGAGGAATTCCGCGATATCGCGGTGGACATCTGCGTCCGCGGAGACATCGACCTGGCCAGGCTGGAACTGCCGGCGGCGTTCAAGGCGGAGGTCAGCGGACGGCTGAACGATTTCGTCGGGGGCCACAATGCCCGTCGCGCGGACAAAGATGCTCAGACCCAGCCGACCACGGAAAAGCGGCTCACAGCCGCCGGGGCTGTCTTCGGCCCAGCCGCCTCGGAAGCGCCGCTGACGCGCCAGGAGATGCAGAGACGGATTCTGGAACTCGATCAGAACAAGTCCGATCCCAACCGCCGGCCCATTCCCGATGATGGCGACCCGATCCGCCGGGAGATCAGGCGAATGATCACATCCCAGCCCGCCACCAGTCGGTAGAGGGGTGGGCGAGGGGCGCGTCTTCCCAAAGCCGGCCCACTGCGTGGGTCGGTCTTTCACACTGGCGATTTTTCCGGCGCCTCGGCATCGCCCTGCGCCATGGCTCTCATCCAGCAGCACCCTCACCCGGGCCTGCGGCCCGACCTCTCCCTGGAGGGAGAGGAGTTGAAGAGGCCCGCGGCCCACCTTTGTGTGAACTCAAGGCAGAGGGGTTGAAGGCGGCTCCTGTATCGCCAGCAGGTGGAAATACGCGTTGCGGAGGATTTCGCGGGAGGGGCCGGGGAGGGTCTCGGGTGAGGGACCTTTGAGCGTGGGCTCGTCAGAACGGTTGTTCAGCGCGATGAGATAGAGCGGGCGGAACTCGGGCGTGCGGTCGGTGATCGCCCGGCCGGTGAGCAGGGCGACGCCGTTGGGGAAGGGGCTGAGGATGACGGCGTCGGGCCCGGTGATCTGGCGGGCCTGCACGGCGATGTCGTGGAAGCTGGCCCAGATGTCGCGGCCGTGAGGGCGGCGGTGCGTGTAGTCGAAGGTGAAGATCGCCGCGACGACGGCGAAGGCGAGGACCAGCGACACCCGCGAGACCAGCCGGAATGGGTGCCATGCCGAAGCGTACTCGCGCCGGCATGCTCGCGCCGGGCATGCCGGCGCGTCGCAAACGGCGCGATGCTTCAGCATGGCAAGCAGGTCCTGGATGACGGCCAGGAAGAAGATGGCGGCCAGCGGCGTCCAGTGAAGCCAGTAGCGGGTGCTGCCGCCGTCGGGGAAGAGGATCATCGGGGCCTGCAGCAGGGCCACCGCCAGGGTGATCAGCCGCAGATTCTTGATGCGGATCAGGGCGTATACCCATGCCGCGGCGAAGACAGCGACGATGCCGATGGCGGCCAGGGGCGCCGGCTCGACGCCCGCGTGGGCCTTGAGGAACCAGCCCGCGCCGGCGAAGGTGTCGAGGCACCGCGCGGGCACGTGCCACTTGATCGTGTTCAAGGCCGAATGCAGGATGTGCCCCACGCCCACGACGGGCCCGCCGACCTTGCCGTCGGTGAGGATGGTATCGATCTGCGTGTATGCGTCGTAACCGGTCGAATGCACGAAGTGCCCGCGCACCAGCCACAGCAGCCACGGCAAGGCCCCCAGCGAGACGACGACGCACGCCCGCAGCGTCCGCCGCCCGCGCGATGGCGCAGGGGCCGCCGAGTCCGGCCGCGCCGGCGAGTCGGCCCAGGCGACGATCACGAACACCAGCAGCATCGGGATCCAGATGGGCTTGACCATCAGCCCAAAGCCCATGACGGCGGCCAGCGCCCACGCCCGGCGACCCCTGGCGTAGCGGGCCTGGCGCCAGCGTTCGAAGCACAGCACGCTCAGCAGCGTGGCGGCCACGACGGGCTGCTCGGCCAGCGCCACGGTGGCCAGCTGCGAGAAGACGGGCGAGAAGGCCATCGTCGCCGTGGCCAGCAGGGACAATGCCGGCGACAGGTGCCGCCGCGCGAGCTTCCACAGGATCAGCGTGTTGAGCAGCGCGATCGCGGCCATCGCCGCCTGGGGCCCCCACATGGAATCATGGACGAGGAAGCCGGCGGCCAGGATGAGCGGCTGCCCCGGCGGCCAGGTCTTGTGCGGCACGTAGGGGTCGTGCTCCTGCCGCGTGGTGTAGCCGCGTCCCTGGGCGAGCGAGCGGCCCAGGCAGGCGTAGGCGGCGCAGTCGTAGGGGTTGAACTGGTTGAGCGTGAGGTCGCCGTGCAGGTGCGGGATGTACGTCGCGGCCTGGATGACGATCATCGCCGCCAACGCCGCCATCGCCCACCGGGGCGTCGGCCGCTTCGCCGGCGCGTCGCCGCTGCCGGCCGCCGCAGCGCAGGAACTGGAGAGTGGGTCATTCACGGATGCTCATGATACGTCCGCGCACGTGGGCGGGCAATGACAACCGCACTTTGCCCTTGCCATACGTTACCACACAGTACATACTATGTAGTATAGGAGCCAATGATGGTCAAGAACCTGGTCAAGCATGGAAACAGTTACGCACTGGTCATCGAGAAGCCGATCCTCGAGTTGCTTCGCGTGGACCCTGGCACGCCTTTTGAGATCCTTACGGATGGCCAGTCCCTGGTCCTCACGCCGCAGCGCGATCCCCGGCAGGACAAGAAATTCGAGCAAGCCCTCGAGGCGGTGCACACTCGTTTCGGGCGTGCGATGAAGCGCCTGGCGGAATGACCATGCCGACCTTCCTCGACACTGGGCTCGTCGTGCGCACCCATCGCAGCGTTATCGAGATGTATGGCGGGCTCGACGGGATCCGTGATATCGGGTTGCTGCAGTCCGCCATCTCGATGCCGCAGGCTTCATTTGGCGGCGAATACCTGCACAAAGACATCTTCGAGATGGCTGCCGCGTACCTCTTTCACATCACGCAGAATCATCCATTCCTGGATGGCAATAAAAGGACAGGGGCAGCGACCGCCATCATATTCCTCATGATGAACGACGTCGCGATCGATTCGGACGAAGATGGATTAGCCGCTATCACGTTGGCGGTCGCCGAAGGAAAGGCCAGGAAGGAAGACGTCGCTGGCTTCTTCCGTCGCATTGCCCGCAAGTGATCGCCGCTCACTGGGGGCCGAGGTACTTGAAGCGGGGCTGGAGTTCGCCTTCGATGGTGACGTCCTCGATGAACATCGACTTGGGGCGGACCCACAGGCCGAAGTCGCCGTACTGCTTGCGGTACACGACCACATCTTCCATCGTCTCGCTGTGGCGGGCCACGCCCAGCACGAGGTACTCGTTGCCCTTGTAGTGCCGATACCGGCCGATCTTCACGTCGCTCATTTTGCTTGCCTTTCGCAGGGGCGGTAATAGACTGGAATCATCATACATTCATGGATTGGCTGCACCGCCGAAAAACTCGTTCCTACATGGTCGAGCGCATGGCAATCCTGGCGGCCGACTGCAGCGGGCCGTGTCGGCGTCCTGGATGCGGCGCTTGTGGAAGCCGACCTGGTTGTAGACGTGCGTCACGTCGTCATCGACCATCACGACGCACGGATCGTCCACGTGGTCCAGCCCCCACTGACGCGGCCCGATGCCCATCACGTCGTCAGGGTGAACGAGCAGGTTGTCCGACAGCGGAGCGTAGGCATCCACCTCGGAGGCGCCGACGCAGAGCGTCGCGTCGGGGAACAGACGCAGGGCCTTGTCGCCGATAATGTTGGCACGGTTCTTGGTGGGGACGATGATTTTCATGCGATATCTACCAGTTGCAGCTCCGAGCGCCGGCCACTAGGATTGTGTGGGATCTGAGGTTCGGGATGAGCGAAGCAGAACAGACAACCACTCTGATTTACGTGCGGCTGCTTGACGAGGGCACTCCCGTCATGCGACCGACCCGCGGCGTCCCACTTGGCGGCGACACATACCGCCTGCTTCCGACGAAGGACTACGATGCGCAGGATGAGACTTGGCAATTCCTTCCCGGCACTGTTGTCACCGGCGCCTGGGAAACAACAAGCGGAGGCGCCAGCGTCTTGGTTGCCAATTCCAGCGATTGAGGCCCCTGCGTCTATGGGGCCACTGGTGCTATGACAAGTCATGCTCGCGCCCCCGTGAGCTTAGCAATCGCCTTGGCGCCGTCGACGCACCGCCCGAGGCCGATCTTCCGCATGCCGCCGGGGTAGGCGATCTGCACCTTCTGGATCGCAAGCAGCTCGCACGCCTGCTGGAAATCCTGACCGTCCGTGAACAGCAGCATGATGTAGTCGTGGTGCTCGAACAGCTGGCACTCCATCTCGGGCAGGGGGCAGGGACCACGGATCGGGGGTCAAGGACGGAAGAGATCGATATGCCGGGTGCCATGCTTTTAGGCCCGCAGGGCCAAAAGCATGTTTGACGAAAAGCGGTCTTGGCCTGCCTCCCGGGGTGCCATGCTTTTAGACCCGAAGGGTCAAAAGCATGTTTACCGAAAGGGGCGGGCCTGCCGGCCCAGGAAGCATGGATCCGTTCTGATCTACCAATGAAGCGGCGGCCCGGGATGGACCGCCGCTTGGTCTGACAAAGAAGCCAACGTCTGCAAACATGCTTTTGGCCCTACGGGCCTAAAAGCATGGCACCCATGGCACCACATGGCACCCGGAGCGGTGCGTCGGCCAGCTTCTTCTATGTATGGCCTCTTCTCTTCGTGTTCTTTGTGCTCTTTGTGGTGAAGCCTTCGCTGCTTCTTCTCTTCTTCTCTCTGCGTTCTCCGCGGCTTGCCTGCCGGCAGGCAGGCCTCTGCGGTGAAACGAACGCCGACTAAGCCCCCGCCCGCGGGAAGGACTTGATCGCCTCGAGGCTCTTGCTCAGTTCCTCGGCGGGCAGAGAGAAATCCTTCAGCTGGCCGCGGAAGTACTTGTCATAGCCCACCAAGTCCATCAGCCCGTGGCCGGACCAGCAGAACAGGATCGTCTTCTCCTTGCCCTCGAGCTTCGCCTTGTTGGCCTCGTCGATGGCGCAGGCGATGGCGTGCGACGTCTCCGGCGCGGGGATGAAGCCCTCGGTGCGGGCCCACAGCACGGCCGACTCGTAGCACTTGAGCTGGTGGTACGCGCGGGGCGTCACCAGCCCCTCGTTGATGGCGTGGCTGACCAGCGGGGCCATGCCGTGATAACGCAGCCCGCCGGCGTGGATGGGCTGGGGCACGAACGCGTGGCCCAGGCTGTGCATGGGCATCAGCGGCGTCATGCGGGCCGTGTCGCCGTGGTCGTACACGAAGGGGCCGCGGGTCATCGTCGGGCAGCTCTCGGGCTCGACGGGGATGATGTCGATCTTCGCGCCGTCGATCTTCTCGGCCACGAACGGGAACGCGATGCCGGCAAAGTTGGACCCGCCGCCGGCGCAGCCGATGACGACGTCGGGGTTCTTGATGCCGATCTTGCGAAGCTGCTTCTTGGCCTCCAGGCCGATGATGGTCTGGTGCAGCAGCACGTGATTGAGCACGCTGCCCAGGCTGTAGCGCGTGCTGCCGGTGCGGTCGGAGACGGCCGCCTCGATGGCCTCGCTGATGGCGATGCCCAGCGAGCCCGGCGTGTCGGGCATCCGGGCCAGGATGTCGCGCCCTGCCTGCGTTTCATTCGACGGGCTGGGGACGCAATTGGCGCCCCAGGTCTCCATCATCAGCCGGCGGAAGGGCTTCTGGTCGAAGCTGATGCGGACCATGAACACCTTGCAGTCCAGGCCGATCAGCGAGCAGGCGAACGCAAGTGCGCAGCCCCACTGCCCGGCGCCCGTCTCGGTCGTCAGGTGCTTAATGCCGAACTGCTTGTTGTACCACGCCTGCGGCACGGCCGTGTTGGGCTTGTGGCTGCCGGCGGGCGAGACGCCTTCCATCTTGTAGTAGATCTTGGCGGGCGTGCCGAGGGCCTGCTCCAGTCGGCGGGCGCGGTACAGCGGCGCGGGCCGCCACATCGCAAGGATCTGCAGGATCTCGTCGGGGATGTCGATCCACCGCTCGGTGGAGACTTCCTGCTCGATGAGGTTCATCGGGAACACCGGCGCCAGCATCTCGGGCTTGACGGGCTGGCCGTCAGGGCCCAGGGGGGGCAGCATCGGCTTCTTGAAGTCCGCGGCCAGGTTGTACCACTGGCGAGGGATCTCGTTCTCCGTCAGGTCGATCTTGATCTGCTCCATGAATCAATCCTTATTGTTTGGCTGCCTGGTTTCGACAGGGTCGAAGGGGCACATTTTAGCATCAAAGCCAAAGGGGGACAATTGGGGATTTCGGATTGACGATTGTGGAGCTTTGCGTCGCAAGCTTGGCGAAAGAGATTATGGCGGTGGCAGCTAGCCCGCCGAAGCGAAGCTCCTCAACCTGCCTGCCGGCAGGCAGGTCCGCAATCCGCAATGCTTAGCGATAGACATTGCTCTTCATGCCGTCGCGGAGCGTGGGGCCGCGGGCCTTGAAGCGGGCCCGCTCGATGAGCAGCCACACCAGCGAGGTCACCCAGAACAGGATGGCCAGCGTCAGCACCACCGGCAGGGAGATCTCGCTGAGCTTGGCCAGGTCGGAGGGCTGGGGGCCTTCGGCGCCGGGCGTGGCCAGTCGCTTATACGGGAGGTGCATGGCCCAGCCGACCATCACGCCGCCCAGGGCGGCCACCGACGCCTGGATCACCGCGCACATCCAGGCCCAGGAGATGCTGATCTTCTGCCGGGCCGCGTACACCACCAGCAGCAGCGAAACGACCATCAGGGCCAGCCCAACCAGGTCGATGATGAAGCCCATCTCGACGAAGAAGATGTTGGTGGCCTTGGTGAACTTCGGCAGGCTCTGCAGCGCCTCGACGGTGGAGGTAGCCGCGACCATCTCGCGGACCATGTCGCGGGCCGTGCCCGCCACCAGGCTCCACACCAGGTACGCCACGCCCGTCAACGGCAACGCCAGACCCACATCCAGGCGAGAGGTTTTTCGTAGTCTTCCCAGCATGGGTGCTATTTAACCAGAGATCGCGGGCCAAAGGCAATGGAGAACCGGAAGGGGCGGGGACAGAGGGACCAGGTTCGAGGGACTAGGTTCCAGGGGGCAGGTTCCAGGGACCAGGTGCAACCCCAGGAAGGCGCGGGACGTGCTTTCTAAAGCCGGCCCACTGCGTGGGTCGGTCTTTCACACTGGCGATTGTTCCGGCGTCTCGGCATCGCCTTGCGTCATGGCTCCATCCAGCAGCACCCTCACCCGGGCCTGCGGCCCGACCTCTCCCCGAAGGGAGGGTTGGCGGCCTTCATGGCGGTGACGTGAATGTGGGCCAGGCGAGTCGGCTCGGGGAGGCGGTAGCGGCGGGCGCAGGCGAGGGTGAGGAGGATGGATTCCTCCAGCGTGATGCGATGCCCGACGGAGATGTACAGCGTCCGCACACGCCGCTGCGTCCGCAGCACGCGCCCGATCGGGCGGCCGTCGAACATCAGCCGCACGCTGCAGCCGCGACTGGGGCCCGGGTCCCGATGCTCGCCGCACAGGCGGCTCTTGGCCACGCCGATCGTGGGGCAATCGAGCCAGAGCCCCACGTGCGTCGCGATGCCCATCCCGCGCGGGTGCGCCAGGCCCTGCCCGTCGATCATCAGCACGTCCGGCCGCACGGGCAACTTGCCCACCACCTCGATGATGGCCGGAGCCTCACGGAAACTCAGCAGCCCCGGCACGTACGGGAAGGTGCACGGCAGGAGTGTCTCGGCCGTGGCGATGACGTCGAGCGTCCGCGCGTCGCACAGCACCGCGGCGGCGATGATGCTCTTGCCGCCGTCGATGAATGCACAGTCCGTGCCCGCGATGGTGTGCACAGCCGCCGCCAGCGGCGCCTGCACCACGTGAGCCGCCAGTTCCCGCTGCAGCGCGACCGCCTCCCGCGGCGTGATGTCCCAGCGATGGTGAATCATGCCCTTGTTATACGCCGAAGACCCGGATCGCGGCATGGAAAGACGGGGAATAGGTCGGTGGTGGCGTGGTGTTGCCGGTGCGTTCCGGGTGCCATGCGTTTAGGCCCGGGTGCCATGCTTTTAGACCCGAAGGGTCAAAAGCATGTTTACACAAGCTCCCGTTTCCGTCGTCCCCGGAGGGTTGAAGATCGTCACGGAAATCAGAACGGTTCGTGTGTCGTGGCGGTGGTATTGCGCCCCTTCAGGGCTTGCCCCGTGTGCGTCGGCAACCCAGGGCGTCGCTGCGCTCGCCCTGGGCTACAGGATGCCAGCCTTTCACGCTGAGAAGAGAACGCTGAAACATTTCAATCGTCCCTACGGGACTCAGAGGCGCAAGACCCCGCATTACCCCGCACTGAAGTGCGGGGCTAACTTCAGCGGTCCCTACGGGACCCTAGGAAACAGCATCAGCTGGCGCCACTGCACTAGAAGATCAGCTTTTTCCAGTACGCCACCTGCTGCTTGAGCTGCGGCAAGCCGGCGGCGCCGGCGGGCGAATAGGCCTTGACCACGTTGGCGGCGCCGAGCTTTTCATACACGTCGGCGGCGAAGCGGGGGCTGGCCTCGCGCAGCGTCGCCAGCGGCAGCTGCGCCAGCGTCTGGTTGTGGCTCTCGGCCCGGGCCACGAGGCGCCCGACGATGTGGTGCGCCTGGCGGAACGGCACGCCCTTGGCGGTGAGATACTCGGCCATCGCGGTGGCGTCGAGGAAGCCCTTGTCGATGGTGGCCGAGATGGCGGGCTCCTTGATCTTCGTCGTGCCCACCACGCCCGCGGCCACCGCCAGCGCCTGCTTCATCGCCGCGACGACGGGGAACACGAACCGCTTGTCGTCCTGCAGATCGCGGTTGTACGCCAGCGGCAGGCCCTTGAGCAGCGTCAGGATGCCCGTCAGCGAGGCCACGGCCGTGGCGCTCTTGCCGCGGATGAGCTCCAGCGTGTCGGCGTTCTTCTTCTGCGGCATCATCGAGCTGGACGTGCAGTAGGCGTCGTAGATGGCCAGGAAGCCGAACTCGGTCGTCGAATAGATGATCCAGTCCTCGGCCCAGCGGGACAGGTGCACGGCGATCATGCTGCAGCAGTAGCACAGCTCGGCCAGGAAGTCGCGGTCGCTGGTGGCGTCGATGCTGTTGCGGGTGATTTCGTCGAAGCCCAGCAGTTCGGCCGTGCGGGCGCGGTCCAGGGGCAGGCTGGTGCCGGCGACGGCGCCGGAGCCCAGCGGGCAGCGGTTCATGCGGACGCGGGCGTCGACCAGCCGCTCGGCGTCGCGCTGCAGCATCTCGACATACGCGAGCATGGCCTGCCCGGCCACGATGGGCTGGGCGCGCTGCAGGTGCGTGTAGGCGGGCATGACGATGTGGCCCTGGATCTCGGCCGAGCGGACGAAGACGCGCTGGAGGTCGCGGATGGCGGCGATGAGATCCTCGGCCGCGTCGCGCGCCCAGAGGCGAAGGTCCAGTGCGACCTGGTCGTTGCGGCTGCGGCCGGTGTGGAGCTTGGCGCCCGCGTCGCCGGCGCGTTCGATGAGCGCGGCCTCAATGACCATGTGGATGTCCTCAAGGGCGACGGGCATCTCGAGCTTGCCGGCCTCCAGGTCGTCGGCGATGGACATCAGGCCCTTGCGGATGCGGGCGAAGTCGCTCTTGGTGATGAGCTTGACCTCGCTGAGCATCTGGGCGTGGGCGAGCGAGCCGGCGATGTCGTAACGCCACAAGGCATGGTCGATGTCGATGCTGGCCAGCAGGTCGGCCGTCACGCTGTCGGCGTCGACGGACAGGCGACCCTGCCACGACTTGCGACTGCTCCGCTGCACTTTCATGGGTTTCTCCATGGGCACGATGGTAGACGGTGCAGGGCGGAGAGTCAACCGACCTGGGAATTGCGGATTTCGGATTGCGGATTGCGGATTGAAGAGCGGAGCGTCGCCAAACGCTGGCTCTTGCTATGCTCTTCAATCCGCAATCCGAAATCGCAGATTCAAATCTGAGATGCATAAATAACAAGTGA
>CAZTVF010000147.1:0-11480 GCA_964616985.1 uncultured Planctomycetaceae bacterium | reverse complement strand
CGGTGGGTCCGAATTGCGCGCCGAGGTGGGCCCATTTTGCTCGCCGATTACCACAGGAGTTGCCGCCGTCGCCCTGGACGGCGTCGTCGGTGATCACTTCGCAACAAATCACTTGCGGCATGTTTCTTGTCCTGCGTTCTGGGCGGTTTGAGTCCCCAAAGGACCGAAACTCGCCGCTGATTGCCTTCACTGTGTGAACGCCTAAGTACGCCGCCGGCCTGGCTAACGTTGCCTATCGCCTCTGGTCGCACTGCAGGCGGACGATGGACATCGGCGGCAGCGTCACCGACGAGCCCTTTACGGCCGGCGTGAACTCCATTACCGGCTTCCGGATGTTGTCGGATGACAGGCCGATCGCCTCGCGGACAGATCCGATTCCTTCGAGGCTCATCTCCACCACATCGGTTGAGCAGAAGTTGGCCAGAAACGCGAAAAGCGAGCCGTCTTTCCGGATGAAGCAGGCGTCCACCGCGCGGCTCTTGGCCGTCAGCGCCGGGATATCCGCCTCGACCTGCAGCACATCGCCAGGCAGGGCGTCGCCGTACAGATTGAACACCTTCACCAGGTCGCTGAGCTCCACCACGCCGTCGCGCATCCAGATCGAGCCCATGGTGTTGACCAGCGAGTAGAAGTTCGCCACCTCCAAGACCTCGCCCATCCGGCATAGGGCGTTGATGTAGCCGGCGGAGTAGAGGCAGTGTCGGATGTCGTTGGGCTCGAAGAACCCGGCGTGGTCGTTGTGGCTGGCCCGCGTCCAGTAGTTCCACTCCACGATGCCCATGGTGCAATCAAGCTTCGCGTCGCGAATCGTCTGCGCCTGCTGCTGCAGGTCAACCGCTCGATCGGTCAAGTTGTCCGCCACCGCCTCCATCGCCTTTGCCAGGGGAAGGTTATCCGGCACGACGCTGTAGCGCGTGACCACCAGGCTGTCGAACAGGCCGCGCGCCTTCTCGATGATCACCGCGCGCCACGGCCCGCCTTGCCCCTCGCGCAGGCCGCCGCCGTCGAACTCTCCCAGGGCCATGATTCGAGCCTCGGGGTAGACGGCGCGGACCGGCGGCACGAATTCCTTGAGCTGCGCCACATACATGTCGGCCGTCATGTGGCCCAGTTCGTGATACCAATAGTTTTCGTTGCCGAAGATGAAGTACGCGGATGGAATTGCCAGCTTTCGCGATGCATACCAGTTGCGCATATACGCCGCCCAGGCCGCCGCGTCCTGCGGCGTGGCCGTGGACGTGTTGAGCGTGATCATCGGCCGAATCCCGCGGGCGGCGCAGAGCTCGAGGTACTCATCGGTCCCGAAGTCGTAGTACAGCTTGTACTTGAAGACGGGGTCGTCGCAGATCGGCCGCAGGTGCACCTGGCCGATACCGTGTTCCCAGTGGTACGTGCATGAGACGCAGCCCCCGGGGAATCGCAGCACCGGGCAGGGGAAGTGGTCGAAGGATTCGAGGAACCCTCGGCTCACGTGCGTCTGGCCCACGGGGCGCAGGTGGACTTGATCGATCACAATACGGCTGTCGCCAGGAACGCCGATGTGGAAACAGGCTGCTTGGCTGGTTGCCGGCGAACGAAGGCGGCAGGTCCGCCGGTGCCAGTGCGCCAGGTCGAAGGTCATGCTGGCCGAGCTGTCCTCGGCAGCAGGCTGCCCTGGAAGGCGCAGATCGACGCTCACGGTCACGGGCTGGTGCTGGGCCCGGGCCCACATCTCCACCTCGAACTCCTCGCCCTTCCGCACGTGAACACCGGCCTGCAGGATGGCGCATCGGCCGCCCTGCTGGTAGTTGTGAATGAGCTGCGCCTCGCGTCCCGAGAGGTACATGCCGGGCACCAGCCGGCATGAGAACCCCGTCATCGTGTTGCCCGCGGGCTCCCACTCGGTGGCGATGCCGGTCTGAGGGTTCTCAGGCCCAGCGAACTTGGGGTTCCTGAGCCGGTCCGACAGCATCGCAGGAATGGTGTTCTCATAAGCCTCGATGTTGCTGCTCAGGATCTGCCGGCCGGCACGACACAACGTCTTTGCTGTGATGCGGATCGATGCCTTCATCCAGTCTTCTCCTTGCCCATGGAATCGCCGTTGGTCCTGGACGGTCCTGCATGGCTTCGGACAACACGGCGATGGTTCGCTTGGTCGTCGGACGGGTGTTCTTGCTCGCCGCTCACACTTCCTTGTTCTTTGTCACTGCCGACCGGTCGGGCAGGGCGTCCCACTCGGGCACATCCACAATAAACACCTGACCGTACGCCTGCGGGTCGGCGGTGTAGAGCACCTTGGCGCCGCCGGCGTGCACGCAGGGGTGCACGTGGAGCTGCTGGTTATGGAACGACCCGCGGTGCCAGGCGAGCACCTTGGGCCCCTCGAACACACCGTCACGGAATCGCCAGGCCAGCAGGTATGGTTCCTGCGCGTTGCCGTCGCCCACGACCAGCTCGAGCCTATGGCTGTGAAAGTGCCAGCAGTGGCCGCTGAACGACGCCTCGACTTGGTCGGTATTGTCGTAGCGGATCGAGCCGTAGAGCCCGCCCTTGGCGTTGCCGCCGTGGTAGCCGATGTGCTCGCCGTCACTCATCCAGTACTCGTGGCCCACGCACTCGCCGGGAAGGGTCGGCCGGATCTTCCAGGCCCGTCCGGTCTCGATGTCCAGCCCCCAGATGCGGTTGTCCACCTTGTGCCACGGCCCCTCGTGACAGAAGGTCATGATGTTCGGCAGCTTGGGCGAGGCGTTGAAATGGGTCAGCCAGCAGCGATCGTCATGGATCAACTCCGCTTCACCACCGGCCGTTGGGATCTTCCAGACCGTCGAGTGCGGTTTGGCAGCCCAGGTTTCATTGAAGCCGATGTAGCCGTTGCCCATGTCGATCTGGAATCGGCCCGAGAGATCCTCACAGAACCCGGCGATGACGTACCGGCCGTCGGCGGTGAAATCTGCCATGTTGCCCGTGTAGCCTGCGGGGCAAGCCATCAGGGGACGCAGTTCGTACGTGTGCAGGTCGAGCAGGGAAACCATGTTGTCGTAGTAAACGCAGACCTCCTCGCGCACGGGATTCTTGGATACCGCGTGGCGGTAGCACGGCTTGGCCGGGTCCCAGTCGGTTAGCTGAGTCATTGAGCCGGTTTCGAGATCGACGCCAAACAGGTTTACGCGGTTCTCCCGGTCGGACACGATCACCAGCTTTCGGCCGTGGTCGTACCAGCACGGGTAGGTAAAGTACGAGTGGTTGCTGTGCGCACGGTAGTTGGTCAATTGCCGCACCGTCGCGCCGCTGATGGGGTCTTTGCTGACGATGAGTTCTGAGGGCCACCCACGGCCCGAGGCTGGTTTTGCACTCATGGTGATGTCTTCTCCAGGTGGTGTCTTTCGCGTTATTGTGCCAGAGGAACGTCTCAAGCCGAGTCCGCGTCCTCGTGCTGAGAGGTGGCTTGGCCGCAGGTCATGTCCGGACCCCAGGGCTCAAGCGAACGGAGTTCCTTCGTCGCCGCCAGTTCGCGCCAGACCTCGGGCAGGTCGAAGCGTTCCAGTACGCCCGGGAGCATAGCCGAGAATGGCCAGTTCTGCATCGGCGATTCGGCCAGGGTGGAGAAGGACTCCGGCGCGTGGATCAGGGTGACCTGCCGAACGCGCTCGTCCAGCAGCGCCGCCAGCACGCCGGGTATCGTTCCCCATCCCTGCGCGACAAGGTGGACCCGCTCGTAGCCGAATGAGGCCATCCAGTCGAGCGTACTCAACACGTCGTGGATGCGCCAGGCCACCACCGAGTCGCCAAGCATCGTGGCGTAGGAGGCGTAGTGGTAATCGCTGCCGTACATGCCGAAGAAGGAATCCGGGCGGCAGGTGTCGGGCCGGGACTCGCCGACGCCGCGGCAGTCGCAGGCGAAGAATGCGGGATTCGCCGCCTCGAGTTCCCGAATGCGTTTGTCCTCCCGGAGCTCCTGGTCGGACGACAGATGCGGCAGATAGAGCATTGCCTCCGGCCCGCCACGCAGCGGCCGGGAGGTGCGCCACTCGTCTTCGAGCTTGGTGACGACGGCTTGGGCCCCAGAGCGAGGATCGGTCTCAAGCACGAAGTGGTTGGCGTGAGGCCGGGCGTAAGCGCGGTTGTTCCACGGGCGCAGTATGCGGTAGTCGGGCGGGCCGTTGCGCCGGGGCAACTGGAGCAGTGATCGCACCTGCTGGCATAAATCGTCGCCCTTCGGCTTGCCCCGCGTGGCCGCCCAATCCCGAGAGGCCGCGGTGATGAACTCCGGCACGCATCCGGCCCCCGGCAGGTCGCTGACCTGACCGGTCGAGGTGCATCGCAGGGATTCGGGCGTCTCCAGCGCCAGCGTGCCCTCCGGGCTGGGCGCGTCCACGCCGGCATGGCGGTTGAAGAAGGCGCACATGGCCTCGCGAGCGCCTTTCCAGTAGCCATGTGTGCCGGGACCGACGTAATACGTCGCTGCCTCCTCATCCCCCAGCAGGCGATAGACGTGCCGAATGCGTTCGAACGCCTCCAGAGACCCGCGCTGGTCGAAGAAGTCCTGTTCCTCGGTCAGCAGGATCAGCGGATTCGGAGCCCTGGCGAGCAGCAGGTCGCTCTGTTCCAGACCGGCCGCCAGGATGCCCGGCGGGCATTGCTCGGCGTCGAGCGGCTCCTCGTTGAGCATGTTGTGATACCAGCTCGAGATCCAGCAGCAGGGCGCCGACATAGTGATGCGCGGATCGCAGGCGACGGCGTAGGCCGTCATCGTGCCGCCGCCGGACACGCCGGTCACGCCGACGCGGGTGGAGTCGACGTTCTCCTGCATCAGCAGCACGTCCATCGCGCGGATACCGTCCCAGACGAACCATCGCCCGATCCAGTCCCCGGTCAGTGAAAGCTGCCGGTCCATCGCGTTGTGCTCGCGGACGCTGGGGTAGCTGGACCCCGGCCCGAAAACCGACTCGCCTTTGCCGTCGGGATATTGCAGCCGCTCGGCCTGGCCCATCGGATCGTAGATCAGCACAACGTAGCCCAAGCGAGCCAGGGCCTGGGCATACTCCTGGTAGCAGTCGCCGGCCTTGGCCAGCCAGGAGTGACCGCACGGGGAGAGCACCGCCGGGCGCGGGCCGGCGTATCCCTGCGGCAGGTAGAGATTGGCCGACACCGTGAAGCCGGGCCGGCTGTCAAAGAGGATCTTGCGCACACGATAGGCGATACGATCCAACTCCCCGGTCACGCGCAGGTTCAGCGGCGTACGCTGCGGCCAGGGGCCGAACACACGCGAGATTCTCTCTCGCACCTCGGCACAGTATGCCAGCGCCTCGTCGCGACTCCTCAGCCCCATCACTCGCTCATGATTGGCCCGGTAGTTGTCGCGCAGCCGCGCGACCAGGTACTCCTGCATCATGCGAGGAAAGCGGTTCAGCGGTGTCATGCACTCCCTCTTCTTCTCGATTCACCCGAAAGCCTCAGGCGGGTGTAGCTGACCGTTCCCTCCCACTCCCGGGCGTCGGTTCCCTCCGCCGGATGCCAGCCTCCGCGCCGATGGCCCAGCAAGTCAACGGTCCAGGATGGCTCGCAACCGGCACGCGGTGAGGCGGTGAAGAACTGCGTGAGCGGGTGTCTGAGGGGGATGGTCCGCGGCGCAGTCAGCGAGCCGTCGGGCGCGATCTCCAGGATGCGGTTCTCGGACAGCCCGCGGCCATCTGTCACGTAGTAGACCAGGAACACACGCCCATCGGGCGTGACGTGGAAGCGGAGCGTGGGGATCGGATCCTCGAGGATGCTTTCGCCATTGAGCAGCACGTACGGCCTGCCGACCCGGTCAAGGTCGGTGGGGATCGCCGGGTCGGCGCCTTCCCCGGCCCGCACCAGCGTCCGGCGATGCCGGATTCGACCGCCGAACAGGACAGCGTACTCGATCCGATAGACACGCGGTATGTTCGGGTAGAATCGATCGCGTACGGTGGGCAGCATGGGCGACCGGAACCATAACAGATGGGCGGCGCCGTCACCGGCAAGGTGCATGTCCCCGGCGAACAGCCAGCCGCCGTCGGCGAAGGTGTTGTCGATCTCGATCCAATCGTGGAAAGGTTGCTGGCCGATCCTGTCGGTCCACGAATAGAGCAACCGGCGGAACCGGTTGCCGCGCAGGCGGCCCGTCATCCCCGATGCGCCTGGCGCATTCGGATCGCAGCCCAAGCCCAGATCGGTAGGGGTCCTGACCCGGTCCCAGTTGTCGTAGGCGGCGGCCCCATAGAAATGGACCGTGCGGCCGCACATCGCGACCACGGGATAGTTGACCCGCGCATGGGACGCCCCAAACGGGGCCATGTCCGTCGGCGCGTAGGCCGGCCAAGCGAGCTTTCCGCTCGACCAGTTGCCGTCTGATTGCCACAGTGCCCATTCCGCATGCGTGCAACCGACATTCTGAAAGAGGATGGCGTCGCCCGTCGCCCCGTCGACAGCCAAGGTGCGGTAGGAGTGCTCGCTGAAGGCGGGGCTGCCCTCCCAGGTGGGGTGGAGTACTCGCGGCAAAGCCGCAGGGGCGCCGGCATCGAATACCAGCAGTTCCGGCCGGGCGGGGCCGCCACCCGCCGTCCCTGGCGGCAGCAGCGTCGGATTGCTGGAGAGCAGGACTCGCCCGTCGGGAAGGCGGCCCTGGGGACACGGCTCGCGCTGGCAGCCGGTTTCGTCGGCCTGCCGTCGCTGCCAGCCCGCTACTGACCGCTGCCACAGCGCCCAGCGGCAGTCATTCATGGGTGGCGCGCCGGGGATGCGCTCGTAGCCGCTGGCGAACACATCGTCGCCGACACGGACCACGCAGGTGTTGTTGAAGCACCACATCGGGCTCGAGCCGTTGTTCGAGTAGCTGCTCGAGTAGACGTCTTCCTCAACGTCAACCAGAACGTCAGGGGTCGTGATCATCGAGATGCACCTGCCTCAGGTGTTTGTTCAATCCTTCGCCCGCAGGCGCCCTGCCAGCGCCCGGCGATGCTGTTCGTACGCCTGGCGCTCGAGGCCCGCGGTGTGCGCGAGATCGTACTCGACGACCGGCAGATTTGCCACCGCCGTCGCATCCTTCGTCTCCCCGGCGGCCTTCAGGAACGCCAGCATCTGCTCGACGGCCTTCAGGTGCGCGACCAATTCCGGCAGGAACTCCCGCGGCTCAAGCGTGACCGGCCAGGCGGCGCGATGCCCGCGGGGCAGGGACAGGCATTCCATCTCCTTAAGTGCCGAGCGCGTCATGCCCAGGCCCTCGTCGGCCCAATTTGCCGGCAGTTCATCCGCGCCGAGTTCCGTCTCGTGCAGTCCCTCGTGCGGGTCGCCCACCTTGAGACTGTATCGCAGGCTGCGGCAGCGAGCGTGCTCGATGGCCTCCAGTGCCCGCACCAGTGCCGGGGCAGCCGCCCGGCCGAAGAAGCCTTCGGTGTATTCGCGCAGCAACGCCTGCGCGTCGAGCGCCGGGTCCTGCATTAGCCTGCCGGCGATGAAGAGGTTGTGCATGTTCAGCCCGGAGGAGCAATCATCCACCGTGTGCCAGGTCACGGTCCCCGTCGTCTCGGACGGCAGGCTGCGGAAGTAGTTCTGGAGCAGCTTGGTGTGGACGTGCAGCGCGGGCTGGATTTCCATGTCGGTGGTGTACCAGGCCCAGACGGCCGCCTTGCGGCCGGCGGCGGCAATGGTCTTGAGGTCGGCCGCGCTTAACTGCCCGCAGCGGTCCAGATGCACGCCGTCGGCCCCGCAGTTCATGATCCCCAGGGCCACACCCGACGCGGCGTCGAACGCCGGGTCGCCTACGATGCTCTGCACGCCATCGTAACCGGGCCAGCCGGCGCCGAAACTCTTGTTGCCGGGGTAGAGCATCCAGTTACTGAAGTAGGCCCCGATGCGCGAACTGACTGCGCGGAAATGCTCCAGCGAGGCGTTGTGCATCTCCACGGCAGTATGAATCGAGCAGTGAGGGCATCCGACGGTGGCGCCGCCGGGATCGCACCAGTGCGTCACTACGCGGTCAACCTCTGCGCCGACGGCCCGGGCCGACCGCTCCCACTCGCGATGCAGCGCATCGCGGTGCGCCGGCTGATGCCAGTCAAGGATCGGGTGCGGATCGGAGGCACCCGCCTCCAGGGCGCTGATGGTGTTGCCCCAGACGAACTGGGTCACCGTCATGTCGTGCTCCCGTGCCGCGGCTACCTGGACGTTGACCCGGCGCACCCATTCCTCCATGCTTTGCCCGGCGTTGCGCGGCATCTGTCCCACCACGCTCACCTGCACGGCGTTGTAGCCGAACGCGTGCAGCATGGCGATGTGCTGCCGGATGCGCTCATCCGGCCAATAGCACATGAAGTACTTCCGCTTCAGCGCCGGCGCCATGGCGTTCCAGATGCCGGAGTTGGGGCAATAAACGATGACTTCACGTACGGGAATGAAAGGCCTGTTCATCAGTTGTCCTTCTGGGTCATCCTGCCCTCGTCGGTGCCCGGCATGGCGACGTCCAGGAACACGATCGGCACGGGCTTGTCGCCGTCGAGCAACGTGATCTCGATGGTGTTGATGCCGTCCTTGCAGAGCTTGGCCGGCACAGCCCACGCGCGGTGCTGCTCCTGCGTGCCCAGCAGCGGCAAGTATAGGTTGTCGTAGGGCTCGGAGCGGTCGTCGGTCTCGGTCAGTTCGACTCCGTTCAACACGGCGCGCCAGCGGCTGGCGCCCAGGTCCTGGGGCGACTGGATGCGCAGGCTGCCGGCACGAAGCCATCCCCCGGTCGGCGGGGCCATGTCCACCTCGAACTGGGCCGTCTGGCCGGGCGCCAGATTCCTCTGGTTCCACGTGTTGTTCAGCGGGAAGCGGCCCTTGCTCATCCACCACCACGTGTGGCCGATGAAGTAATGCTGGCTTTGCCGGGCGACGAACGCGGGATCGGCGCAACCCCTGTGGATTTCGAACGGCGGTTCGTCGAACGGGCCGCGTTCGCCTACGCCGTGCTCGCGATAGTAGACGAAGTTGAAGGTGCTGATCCCTTGCAGCCCGCGGGCGTAGGCGAGGTGCGACGTAGTGTAGTACTGGTTCGGCGTGGTGCGGCGAAAACCGAAGTTGTCGTAGCCCGAGGCAATGAACGGAAGCGGGGCGATCTGCGTGCAGTGGCACATCTCGACGTAGAAGGCCGCCTCGGGTGCCAGCCTGCGGATGGCTGCGAAGTCGCCCTGTTGGCCGGTGAAATAGTAGTATGACAGGTTGAACATCTCGACGCCGGCCCGGGAGAATTCCGCGATGTCGATGCCCAGCTCCGCATGTGTTGCCAGGAAGGCCGGGATGCGGACGCACAGATGACGATGACGTCCATCCGCCGCCTCGCGCCGGTCCAGCGCGGCCCGCACCGTGCCGACGAAGCCCAACATGATGCGCAGGCGATCGACGGGCGCCGGGCCATCGTCGCGGAAAAACTTGCAGTGCCGCATGAAGTCCAGTTCGAAGCCGTCGAGGTCGTACTGCTCGATGATCTCCTCAATGAAGCCCAGCTTGTGCGCCACCACCTCGGGGATCGCCCAGTTCAGCACGCGGTTGTTCCAGTCGTTGATGTCGGCGCCAAGCCGCCATTGGGGGGTGGTTCACATGTACAGGTGAGAAGCAGTGCCACGCCCAGGACGGAATGTCCTGCTTCTTGTAGGACAGAAATTCGTGGCCGTGGCTGTCGTTGAGACGGAACGAGACAAAGGGGACCAAACCGTCTTTGCGGCAGCGGCGGGTGAAGACCTCCACCATGTCGCCGCCGGCGGCCATGTACGCGGCGAATGGGTCGGTCGAGGGGTCCATTTCCGTCTGATCTTTCATGAATCGGATGTGCTCGGAAAACGGATAGTGCCGGCTCTTCCACCAGGGCACCCAGCCCATGCCCGGCTGGAGCATGTGCACGTCGATGCCCTTGCCGGCGGTCTCATCCACCGTCGCCTCCAGCTTGGATGCATCGAAGCCGCACGGGTGATATGTCGGCTTGCCCGTCGCAGGGTCGAGCCCCATCCCGGCCCGCTTATTGTACGGGCTCTTGCAGGTCAGGATGTTCGTAGTGTCGTTGCTGAACAGAACGCGGTACGGAACGCTCATTCGTGTGTCTCCGCCATCTCCATGCGCACAACGTATTGCTTCACGGCCGCCACGGCGAAGGAACCGTGGTAGGATACCACCACCAGCTCACCGTTTTTCCGCATGCGCAGGTCGCCGTAGCCGGCGTCTTCGGTGTCCACGTCTAGGTGAAACGGCGCGCTCCAGGTCTTGCCCTTGTCGGCTGAATACCACAGTCCCACATTGCGTCGGAACGGATCCGCCGAAACCTGGTCCACGCCGGTGCCGATCACCAGGTTGTCGTTCCACCACGAGGGAATGCTCGCGGCGCCGCTCAGGTGCCGAAGGTGGTCGCGAGTGTAGATCCGGGGCCGTTTCCACGATCTGACGTGCTCCGCCGCCTGAACGAGCTTCGTCCAGGTCTTGCCCATGTCGGCGCTCCGCGTCAGCCAGGGTCGCGCGCAGCCCTGAAGCGTTCCGCGGGTGACCGCCGCGATCTCGGTCGCCCCGACCCGCTCGATACCCGTCTCGCAGTCCTGCGTGCGGTCCCAGTTGACGTCTGGGTCGATGTGGTTCACGAATTGCCACGTGCGGCCGTTGTCAGCGGATCGGAACAGGCCGGCAATCGCCTTGTTTTGATCCCCATCGCGACGCCCCATCCGCCCGGATGCGTAGATCGTCCCGCCATCCGTGATCGACTCCTGAGTCAGATCGATGAGATCCGCCGACTGGGTTGGCGGCAGATCCGTGAAGGTCACCTTGCGCCAGGCATCCCAGGTTCGGCCATTGTCGCCGGAAACCGCGATCCAGGCGCACCCGTCCGCGTGGCACTGTTTCCCGGTTGACAGGCCGCTCAAGTCCACGTTCATGCAGGTCGCCACGAGCTCGCCGCTGGGCGCGAGGTAGACGTACGGTTCCACGGGGTCATAGGGGGAGCCCGGCGCCGACGGCCGGCCCGGCAGCCCCTTCACGGGCGTGCCGTCCAGGCATGTGTTCGGCGCCGACCAGGTGCGGCCTTCGTCGGCCGAGAACATCACCTCGATCCATCCGTCCGGGTTCAGCCAGTGGTGCTTCGCGCGGATGTAGACCATCACCCATGTGCCGTCGGCCAGGATCCGCAGCGAAGGCCGGCCAAAGTATGTGCCGGGCGCGGCCAACAGGCTTCTGACCTCGGTCACGGCCATATTGACGGTTGATGCGCACTGCTTCTGCCCGGATGCCTTCGCGGGCCTGGCGTCCTGTCTTGGCTCACTCATTCCTCATCTCCTTGTTTCCACACTGTGGGCTCTACGTTCAATGCCTGCAAAGGTCGTTCCCCAGACCGACAAGCGGCGACGCGGGTTTGGGTGTTCAAGTTTCAGGCTCCAACTCGGAGCGATCTTCCTGAAACCCCAAAACCTGGAACTTGGGCACGTGACTCATCTGCACACGATTTCCAGCCTCCGCCGCGGTCGGAA
>CAZTVF010000146.1:0-11551 GCA_964616985.1 uncultured Planctomycetaceae bacterium | reverse complement strand
ACAGCGTCGTGTCCATCGCCTTGCCCATGTACGTCATGTGGTCCACGAGGCGCGAGTGAATCACGGCCGTGTGCCCGAAGCCGTGCTCGGCCTGGCGGGCCATCTCGACGGCCTGCTCGAACGTGTCCGCCCGGACGATCGGCAGAATCGGCATCATCTGCTCGGCCTGCACGAACGGGTGCATCGCGTCGGTGGGCCCGTACAGCAGGCGGCAGGAGGCGGGCACGTTGAGGCCGATCGCCGCGCCCAGCACGCTGGGCTCGGCGCCCACGTACTTGCGGCTGGCGTGCGGGTGCTCGCCGTTGTGGCCGCCCTCGAGGCAGATCTTGGCCAGCTCGTCCATCTGCTGCCGCGTGAGGCGGTACGCGCCGGCCTTGGCCATCGCGTCCATGAACGCGTCGTAGACCTCGGCGACGATGAACGCCTCCTTCTCCGACAGGCACAGGAGGTTGTTGTCGTAGCTGGCGCCCTCGATGACGCAGCGGGCCGCGTTGGCCAGGTCGGCCGAGGCGTCGACCACCACGGGCGGGTTGCCCGGGCCGGCGCACACGGCGCGCTTGCCGCTCCGCAGGGCCGCCGCCACCACGGCCGGGCCGCCGGTGATGCACAGCATGCGAATGTCTTTGTGCGTGAAGATCTGGTTGGCCGACTCCAGCGTGGGCTCGGTGATGACGCAGATGAGGTTGTCGATGCCCAGCTTCTCGTAGATCGCCTGGTTGAACAGCTTGGCGCCGTACGCCGCGATCTTCTTGCCGGACGGGTGCGGGTTGCACACCACCGCGTTGCCCGCGGCGATCATGTTCACCGAGTTCACCGCCAGCGTCGGCAGCGAGTGCGTCACGGGCGTCACGATGCCGATCACGCCCCAGGGGGCATGCTCTTCCAGCGTGATGCCGTGGTCGCCGCTGAAGCACTCGGTCTTGAGGCCGGCGACGCCGGTGGCCACGCGGGCGGCCGTCACGAGCTTCTCGGCCTTGTGCGGCATGTGCCCCAGCTTCGTCTCTTCGTATTCCATGCGGCCCAGGGCGTCGGCCTGGCTGGTGATGATCTTGCGGATGAGGTCGCAGGCGATCTCGCGCTGGGCGAGCGACCGCTTGAGCAGCGCCCGCTGGGCGATGCGGGCGGCCTCGACGGCCTCGTTCACGTTCGTGAACTGGCCGAAGCGGCAGCAGCCCGCCGCGGGGGCGGCGCTGATCGGCGGCGGCGCGCTATGCCCGGGCGTGGGGGCCACTCGCCCGCCCCACCCGGTGGACACGTGCTTGAGAACCGTCTCGACGACTTCCTTGATCAACTGGTCATTTACCTGACTCATGGATTCGCTCCGATCAGCATTGCTCTGTCAGTCATTACAGGCGGCAGCGGCGAAGGGCCGCCGCCGGAATCAGCCTTTGTCTTTGCGGTAGACGTCGGTCCCCGCGGCGTGCACGGAATCGATGATGCCGATGACGACGCAGTCGACGGGGACGTCGCTCATGCCCTCGCCCAGGCGGGCGCTGGAGCCCTGCGTGACGAGCACCAGGTCCTGCGTGCCCGCGCCGAGCGTGTCGATGGCGACGAGGCTGCGGCCCGTCGGCGCGATGGCCTTGCCTTTTTCATCCACGCGCATGGGCTCGACGACCAGGAGCTTCCGCCCGGTCATCTTGACCATCTTCTGCGTGATCACCACGTTGCCGGTCACCTTGGCGATGAACATGCCGACTCCTGAAAAGGGTTTAGGGTCTAGGGTACAGGGCATAGGGCGCTAGTCCCTTGATCCCTGGTCCCTGATCCCTTGATCCCTGGTCCCTGATCCCTGGTCCCTTTACGCGGTGGGCAGGATCTTGGCGACTTCGGCGTGCGGCCGCGGAATCACGTGAACCGAAACGACCTCGCCGAGCTTGCCCGCGGCGGCGGCGCCCGCATCGACGGCGGCGCGGCAGGCGGCTACGTCGCCCGACACCATCACGGTGACGAACCCGCTGCCGACCTTGCGCATCCCGACGTAGTTCACCTTGGCCGACTTCAGCATCGCATCCGTCGCCTCGATAATGGCCACAAGACCCTTGGTCTCAATCATTCCCAATGCTTCTTCCGCCATGACTATTTCTCCAATGGAGCCTTTGGCTCCGGTTTCCTTTGCCTCTTCCGTCGTTCAGTTTTTATGGCCCAGCAGCTCCACCGCCAGCCGGGCGACGATCAATTCCTCGTTGGTGGGCATGACCCAGACGGCCGTTCTGCTGCCGGAGGCATCGACCCGCGCCTCGCCGGCGGCCGCATCGTTCTTCGCCGCGTCCAGCTGCACGCCGGCGAACTCCATGCCCTGGCACACCTGCGTCCGCAGCCAGGCGTTGTTCTCGGCGATGCCGCCGGTGAAGACCAGCGCGTCTGCGCCGCCGAGCTCCACCATGTACGCGCCGACAAAATCCCGCACAGCCGTCACGAACAGCTCCATCGTCATGCGGGCCCGCACGCCGCCGTCGGCCACGGTCACCTTGCCGCTGGCGGCTTCGCAGATGTCCCGCATGTCGCCGCTGGTGCCGCTCAGGGCGGCCAGGCCGCTCTGGTTGCCCAGGGCCTTGAGCACCGCGTCGGCGTCCATGCCGGCCTGGCTCTTGAGCAGGGCGAAGCCGAACGAGTCGAACTCGCCCGCTCGCGTGCCCTGCGGCAGGCCCGACTGGGGCGAGAGGCCCATGCTGGTGGCCACCGACTGCCCGTCGCGGATCGCGCAGATGCTCGACGAGCCGCCCAGGTGGCAGGAGATCACCCGCCGCGCCGCCTGGCCCATCAGCTCGGCCGTGCGCGTGGCGATGTAGCGGTGCGATGCGCCGTGAAAGCCGTACTTCTGCACGCCGTACTTGGCCGCCCATTCCATGGGCACGGCGAAGTACTTCCGCCGGGCGGGGATGGTGCGGTGAAAGCCCGGCTCGAACGCCGCCACCAGCGGCGTGCTGCCCAGCACCGTGCGGAACATCTTCATGGCCGCGATGTAGGGCGGGTTGTGGACGGGCGCGATGGGGATGAAATACTCCATCCGCGCCAGCAGCGCGTCGTCCACGCGGGCCACGGGGGCGAAGTCGCCGGCCATCACGGCCTTGAAGGCGACGGCGGCCAGGTCGGCGTTGGACTTCAGGGCGCCGCCCGCCCGCAGGACCTCCAGCACGTGGAGGATGGCCGCGCCGTGGTCGGCGAAGTCGAGCGACTGCACCTGCTTGGCGCCGCCGCCGATCTGCCACTTCATGACGCCGCCAGCGCCGCCGATGCGATCGGCGCCGCCCGAGGCGATCTCACGCTCCGTCCGCCCGTCCATGTCGAACAGGCGGAACTTGAAGCTGGTGGACCCGATATTGCTGACCAAGATCTTCATGCGCGTCCCTGTAGGGTGGGCTGGTTTGCCCACCGTGAATCAGAGCCGTGGGTGGGCACGGTGCCCACGACGGATGCCGCTCATTAGCCAAACACGGCCGCGATGGCCTCGTTGGGGGCGGGGATGACGTGCGAGCTGACGAGCTCGCCGACCTTGGCCGCCGCCGCGGCGCCGGCCTCGACGGCCGCCTTCACCGAACCCACGTCGCCGCGCACCAGCGTGGTGACGTAGCCGCCGCCGATCTCGATCCGCTTGACGATCTCGACGTTGGCGGCCTTGCACATCGCGTCGGAGGCCTCGACCAGCCCGACGAAACCCTTCGTTTCAATCATTCCCAATGCGCTCATCTCGATAGCTCCTTGCCGGCGCCGCGCCCGCAGGCCGCGCCCAGCCTTGTTGCCGGTTTACTTGGTCGCCGCTGCCTTACGCTCTGCCTTGGGGGCCGGAATCGCGTGGGCCAGGTCATCGTGCGGCCTGGGGATCACGTGAACCGAAACCACCTCGCCGATCTTGGCCGCGGCGGCAGCGCCGGCGTCCGTCGAGGCCTTGACGGCCGCCACGTCGCCCTTGACGAATACCGTGACCATGCCCGAGCCGACCTTGTCCCAGCCCACCAGCTCCACGCTGGCGGCCTTGCACATGGCGTCGGCCGCTTCAATCAGGGCGACCAGCCCTTTCGTCTCCACCATTCCCAATGCTTGCAGCGCCATATCGATCTCCTTCAGTTGGCGTTTTGCCGTTCAAGACTCGTTTGTGATGCTCTATCTCAGGCCAGCAGCTCGACGCTGGTGGCGTTGACCAGGTTGCACGCGTTGCCCTCGTCGGTATCGAGGTGCACTTCCAGCAGGAACTTCTCGTCCACGCGGACCAGCACCTGCTCGAATGTCGTGGGGCAGTCGCTCACGACGCGAAGCTTCACGTACTGCTTGTCCTTGAAGCCGTAGATCTCCGCGTCGGCCGGCGACATGTGCACGTGCCGCTGCGCGCGGATCACGCACTCATTGAGCTCCACGATGCCCTTGGGGCCCACGATCACCAGGCCCGGCGCCCCCTTCGTGTCGCCCGAGGGGCGGCAGGGAACGTTCATGCCCAGGGCGAACGCGTCGGTGGAACTGACCTCCACCTGCGTCGAGGGACGCAGCGGGCCCAGGATCCTCACCTTCTCGATCGCCAGGCGCTTGGGGCCCATGATCGTCACCGTCTGCTCGGAGGCGAACTCGCCCGGCTGGTACAGCCAGCGATAGACCGTCAGCTCGGCGCCCTCGCCGAAGAGCTGGCGGAAGTGCTCCTTCGAGATGTGCAGGTGGCGGGCGGAGATGTTGACCACCAGGTTGGGCGTGTAGGCCGCGGACATCTGGCCCTCGCCCGAAAAGAGGCGGTCGGCGAACTGCTGCCGCACCACCTGGCGGACGATCCGCTCCAACTGCTCACGCGGCATCGGAATATTGAGGCTGCTCATGCTATCGTCTCTCCAGTTTTACTGGGCTTACTCGGCGTAGATCACTCTGCGGCCGGTCCGCGAGAGCCACTCCCGGGTGGCCTGCGGCGCGGCGGCGTCGGTCACAATCACGTCCACGGATGCGAGGTCGCACAACTTCACGACGGCCCGCATGCCGAATTTCGTATGGTCGGCGGCCAGGATCACCTGCTCGGCGATCTGGATCATCCGGCGCTCCACCTCCACCATCATCTGGTTGGAGTTGTACGCGCCTTCCTCCGTCACGCCCGCGCAGCTGAGCACCAGCTGCGTCGCGTGCAGGCCCTCCAGCATCTGCATCGCCATCGAGCCCAGGGCCACGCCCGTCCGCGGGTACACGTAGCCGCCCAGCAGGGTGACCTCGGTGGCAAGATCCGTCGAGAGCAGAGAGGCAACGTGGACGGAGTTCGTGATTACATTCAGGCGGCGGCTTTGGAGGGCCCGGGCAACCTGGAAGCACGTCGTGCCGCCATCAAGGATAACGGTTTGGTTCTCGGGGATCAACTGCGCAATCGCTTTGGCGATGGCCTGCTTCTCGGCCGCCGCCGTCGTCTCGCGATCGCTGAAGGCCAGGCGATGGGTGCCCGACTCCTGCATGCACACCGCCCCTCCGTGCGTCCGCTTGATCAGGCCATGCTCCTCGAGGATCTCCAGATCGCGGCGAATCGTGCTTTCGGACACCCCCAGGTTCTGAACCAGCTCAGCCAACGACATGAACCCCTGCCTCGCCAGCAGGTCCGATGCCCTTGTTCGCCGATCTTCAATCGATAGTTCAGTCGCCATGGCGTCCGCCATTCACAATTATGAAGGAATTCTTTCATAATATCGACTGTTTCGATCACGCATACAAGCGAAATATGCCGCGAATTTTTCACAAGGTGGGCCTGGGCAAGGGATGAGGAGTGGCGAACCGGTGGGGGCAGTGGATCAGTGAATCAGTGAATCAGTGGATCGGTGAATCCAGTGAATCGGTTAAGCGGTGAATCGACCGGATGGGTAGGCGGGTCGTGGTCGGGTGCCATGCTTTTAGGCCCGCAGGGCCAAAAGCATGTTTACGGCCGCTGTTGTTCATTCAATCGCATTCCGCCAAAGCCCCAACCGCGGAGCAGTTGGAATAGCTTATAGCCTCGGGTTGCGAGCGCAGCGAGCTACCCGTGGTCACAGGTCGGGCCCAGGCCCCAACCGCGGAGCGGTTGGTTAACCCCAAGCCCTGTCACCTCAAATGATTAACCAACCGCTCCGCGGCTGAATCCCTCGACCGTCCCAGTCCCCGGGTAGGTCGCTGCGCGACCAACCCGAGGCTAAAGCTATTGTGCCGCTCCGCGGCAGGATGATGTATCAACCCAATCATCCAATGCTCAACGGATATACATACTCACATTCAACGATATCCGAATCACCATTCTCCGCGCAGCCACTCAAACGCCGCTGCTTCATCAACGCGGTGGGCGGCGTCGTGGAAATGAAGGCCGAGCTTGCCCTCGCGGCCGCGATAAGCGCGGCGGACCTCGGCCCACATGAGGTCCCACTCGGCGCGGGGCAGGACGCCGTTGTTCCATTCAAGCTGGAGGTACGAGGGGTCGGCGCCGGGCGTGAAACAGGCGTCCCGGCGGCCATAGTGATACTGCACGGGCTTGGGGGCGGCCAGGGCGGCCCAGTCGCACTGCTCGATGCGGCCGGCGAGCTGGCCGCTGATGCCGCAGTCGCAATGCGGCGGGATGCGGAAGCGGCGCCGGTAGTGGTTCCACGTGCTCAGCACGCACCCCACCACCCCCGCCTTCACCCGGTCGTCCAGGGCCAGCACGTTCATCGCCAGGTGCGCCCCGGTGGACAGGCCGCACACGGCCACGCGGCCGGCATCGATATCATCGCGACCCAGCACGGCCGAGAGGGCGGCCATCGCGTCGTGCGTCCATTGGCCCTGCAGCGTCCAGCCAGCGTCGTGCAATTGGTGATCCATCGTCGGCGGCTGAAGCACCGCCCAGCCGCGGGCCGCGAAGTACGCGCAGAAGTCGTCGTTGTGCCCCATCGTGAAGGCCCCCGCGTCGGCCTGGCCCCAGGTGGCCTCGTGCCCGTGAAGGGCCAGCAGCAGCGGCGAGGCCGCCGCCCCCTTGGGCACCGACAGCAGGGCCTTGCACGCCCGATCCGCACGCGAGCGGTAGGCGACGTTGTGCAGCGTGAAGGCCTCGTGGTCGCTGTGGTGCGCGAACGCCGCCTGCGGGTCGACCGCCCCGGGCATGGCCCCGCCCATCAGCCAGCCGGCCAGGCGGGCCCGATACTCCCGCTGCCAGGCGGCGAAGGCCGGGCCGTCGGGAAAACGCGACGCCCGCCCCGCCAGCGCCTGGGCGAAGTCGGCGAGGTCGGCCGGGGTGTCCTCCAGCGGCGTCTGCCGCGGCGGCGTCTGCTGGAGCGTCACCCGCACGGGGCCGGCGCCGGCGGCAGACACATGCAGCGCGTACAGGCTGTAGCCCAGGCTGCCATCCCATCCCGGCCGAAGTTCGGCCCGGGCGTTCTGGGCGCCGGCGACATGCAGCAGGGACGACGACCGCAGCACGACGACGGCCTCGCCGCCGCCCGCCGCGGTCGCCGAGAGCACGCCATCGCCCAGCGAAAGCCCCGCCAGGTTCCCGGCCGCCTTCGGATGATCGATCACGATCTCAAGCATAAGAGCCCTTTGCCGCCGAGCGGCATCGTTTTTTGGTCGCCCCGTTCGCGGGCCGTCCGTAGAATACAACCGGCAGGCTGGAATCTGTCAACGAGAAGAACTGGAGACGTCATGCGCCGATGGATCGTGCGAGCGTTGTTGTGTGGAACCGTGGCGGCGATCTGCGCCGGCTGCAATAAGAAGGAAGCCCCCAAGCCGACGGAGGAGCCCGTGCCGCTGGCGTCGTCGGAGCCGACGCTGATGTACCTGCGCGAGGCGTTGACGAGTCGCTCCAACATGGTCGAGGGCTACGGGCAGGTGCGGGCGGTCCTGGGGCAGGCGGCCAAGCGCGACCTGATGAAGTTGATCGGGGCGTCGTGGAAGTCGTTCGAGCAGCAGCCCGACGCGCCGGTCAAGACGGCGGCCAAGCCCGAGGCGGGCGTAAACGTGTTCTACCCGGCCGACCCCAACGAGAACCTCAAGGGTCGGCAGATCGACGTCCAGGTGGTGGTGTACCGCCCGACGCCGCCCGAGCCGCTGATGGTGCACGTGGGCATCTACACCGGCCCCTACCGCAGCTTCTACCTGCTCAGCGGTCCCGACGGGGAGGCCATCGAAAAGCTTCTCCTGGAGCAGACGAAGAAGTAACCGAATTCCTTCGGCCGCCTCCCATTTCACCTTCCGCTTTGCGCGGCTTTTGTGCGTACCGTCGTCTTAAGGGGCCGTGCGCACAAGAGATGCAGCGATGCCATCCGCGGCTCGGGTTCGTTTTTCCATGTTGGTGCGCATCGAGGCCCGGAGGGTATTCGCACCCCCAAACAAGTTTGGGGGTGGCACCGAATCGGCCAAGTACAAGCTTGTTCACTACGCCTTGGTCATTGGGCATTGGTCATTGGTCATTCCCGCCACAGGCGGGCTGGGGGTGGCACCGAACAGGATGCCGGGTTCGTTTTTCCGTTCGCTTGCCCCAGACCACCGCCGCCTGCTGATTGAGTGCCCGGACGTTTTGGGATAGTCGATGTCGGGTTCGATTTTCCCTCTTCGGGTTCGGTCTGCCGGCGGACGAGGATGAACTCGGTGCCGCCTTCGCACCCCCAAACGAGTTTGGGGGTGGCACCGAACAGGATGCAGAGGAGCGCCGGGTTCGTTTTTCCATGATGGGTGCGCAAGGGAGGCTCGGCGGTTACTCTCACCCCCAAACGAGTTTGGGGGTGGCACCGAATCGGCCAAGTACCACTACGCCTTGGGCCTTGGTCATTGGGCATTGGTCATCGGTCATTCCCGCCGCAGGCGGGCGGGTTCGTTTTGCCAAAATGAATCGCGGCGCCGCCGGGGGATGCCCAGCGGCGCCGCAGAGGGGGGCGGGGGTTACTTCTTGTTCTTGAGCCAGCCGTCGATGGAGGCGGCGGCGAGGCGGCCGGCGTTGATGCCGTGCACCACCAGGCTGGCGCCCTTCTCGGAGTCGCCGGCGGCGAAGACGCCCTGTTCGCTGGTCATGTACGAGGGGTCGATGACCAGGTTGCCGCGCGGGTCGGTCTTGAGGCCCAGGCTGGCCACCAGGCCCTGGTGCACCACGTGCACAAAGCCCATCGCCAGCAGCACCAGGTCCACCTTCATGACGAACTCGGTGCCGGCCTTCTCGCGCATCTCGAAGCCCTTGGCGCCCTGCACCCACTCGACCTGGCAGCCGTGCAGTTCGCTGACGGCATTGCCGGAGCCCACGAGCTTCTTGGTCACCACGCTCCAGTGGCGGGTGCAGCCTTCCTCGTGGCTGGTGCTGGTCCGCAGGATTCGCGGGTACTGCGGCCAGGGGGTTTCGGGGTTCTGCTCGGTCGGCGGCTCGGGCAGGATCTCGAACTGGTGAATGTCCTTGGCCCCCTGCCGCCGGGCCGTGCCGACGCAGTCGCTGCCGGTGTCGCCGCCGCCGATGACGGCGACGACCTTGCCCGCGGCATCAATGCGTTTCTCGGTGATGGCGTCGCCGGCGTTCACGCGGTTCTGCTGCGTAAGGTAGTCCAGGGCGAAGTGGACGTTGTCGAGCTCGCGGCCGGGCACGGCGAGGTCGCGCGGCTGGCCGGCGCCCATCGTCAGCAGGACCGCGTCGAAGTTCTGGCGCAGGTAGCGGACGGACACATCCTCGCCGATCTTCACGTTGGCCTGGAAGACGACGCCCTCGGCCTTCATCTGCGCGATGCGGCGGTCGAGGATGCGCTTGTCGAGCTTGAAGTCAGGAATGCCGTACCGCAGCAGGCCGCCGATGCGGCTGTCCTTCTCGTAGACGGTGACGCTGTGGCCGGCGCGGGCGAGTTGCTGCGCGGCGGCCAGGCCCGCCGGGCCCGAGCCGATGACCGCGATCTGCCTGCCCGTCTTCTTCCGGGGCGGCAGGGGCACGATCCAGCCTTCGGCCCAGCCACGCTCGACGATCTGCAGCTCGAGGTGGCGGATGAGCACCGGCTTGTCGTTGACGTTCAGCGAGCAGGCCGACTCGCACAGGGCCGGGCAGATGCGGCCGGTCACTTCGGGAAAGTTGTTGGTGGAGTGCAGGTTGTCGCACGCCTCCCGCCACTTGCCGCGATAGACCAGGTCGTTCCACTCGGGGATGCGGTTCTTCAGCGGGCAGCCCGTGCCGTGACAGAACGGGATGCCGCAGTCCATGCAGCGTGCCGCCTGCTGGGTGATCAGCTCCGCCGGCAGCGGCACGTCGACTTCGAAGTAGTCCTTCACCCGCTCGTCGATGGGGCGATGCGGGACGTCGTTGCGGCCGTATTCGAGGAATCCGCTGGGCTTAGCCACGGTACACCTCCTCGGTGGCGGGAATGGACTCGGCGGCGCGGCGTTCGCGTTCGCGGATTCGCTGCAGGGCCTTGCGGTAATCGGTGGGCATGACTTTCACGAATTTTCCTACCATTTCGCGCCAGTTGTCCAAGATTCGCTGGGCCTGGCGGCTTTGCGTCCACTGGAGGTGGCGAGTGACAAGATCCTTCAAGATATCCTGGTCTTCCTTCTGCCAGACGGATTCGAGGTCGACCATGTCCAGGTTGCACAGCGTGTCGAAGAGCTGCTGCTCGTCCAGCACGTAGGCGACGCCGCCCGACATGCCGGCGGCGAAGTTGCGCCCGGTGGAGCCCATGATGACGACCGTGCCGCCGGTCATGTACTCGCAGCCGTGGTCGCCCACGCCCTCGACGACGGCGACGGCGCCGCTGTTGCGGACCGCGAACCGCTCGCCGGCCAGGCCGTTGATGAAGACCTCGCCGGTGGTGGCCCCGTACAGCAGCGTGTTGCCGACAATGATGTTGTCCTTGGGGTCGAACGGCGAGCCCGGCGGCGTCTGCACGACGATACGCCCGCCGGAGAGTCCCTTGCCGAGGTAGTCGTTCGTGTCGCCCACCAGCCGCAGCGTCACGCCCGGGGCGAGGAAGGCGCCGAAGCTCTGCCCGGCCGAACCGGTCAGGCGGATCTCCAGCGTGCCGTCGGGCAGGCCCTTGCCGCCGTGCTTCTTGACGATGCGGTTGGACAGGATCGCACCGATCGTGCGGTGCACGTTGCGGACGGGCAGCTCGACGACCGTTTTGTGCTTCTTCTCGATCGCGGCGGCGGCCTTGTCCAGGATGGTCCAGTCGAGGTTGTCCTTGAGCGTGTCGCTCTGCGAGCGGACGCAGCGGATGCCCCGCCCGTCGGAGGCGTCGGGCTGGACGAAGAGCTTCGAGAAATCCAGGCCCTTGGCCTTGTAGTGCTCGATGGCGTTGCGGACGCTGAGGCGGTCGACGCGGCCGACCATGTCCTCGAACTTGCGGAAGCCCAGGGAGGCCATGATCTGGCGAATCTCCTCGGCGACGAACAGCATGAACCGCTGCAGGTGCTCGGGCTTGCCCGCGAACCGCTTGCGGAGCTGCGGGTCCTGCGTTGCGATGCCCACCGGGCACGTGCCGTGGTGGCACTTGCGCATCAGCAGGCAGCCCAGGCTGACCAAGGCGCCGGTGCCGAAGCCGAAGCGTTCGGCGCCCAGCAGGGCCCCCACCACCACGTCGCGGCCGGTCTTCATCTGGCCGTCGGCCTGGACGATGATGCGGTCGCGCAGGCCGTT
>CAZTVF010000145.1:0-11585 GCA_964616985.1 uncultured Planctomycetaceae bacterium | reverse complement strand
TGCTGCGGAAGCATCGCGTTTATGCATCTCGGATTTGAATCTGCGATTTCGGATTTCGGACCTGCCTGCCGGCAGGCAGGTTGCGGATTGAAGAGGCCCGGCGGCGCATTCGTGGGTCGCCGCCCGTAGCCAGCCGCACCCTTGTGGCGGGTGCGGCCGGTTTGTGGTGGCGTCCTCTTGGACGGCACGATCAGGTGTTCACAACATGTCAGCCCACGGCGGAAGCCGTGGGAGCCCCGAGCCCCTCCACGATCTCCAGCCCCGCCAGGGGCGACACAACGAACACACTTGTGCCGCCCCTGACGGGGCTTTCCCAACAGGACGCGTCGTGGTGCCCATGGCTTCCGCCATGGGCTGACATGTCTTTCGGACCCGCCGCCCGTAGCCAGTCGCACCCCTTGCAGCGAACGCGGACGTTTGGTCGTTCCCTCCCGAGGCGGCGTAGGGTACAATGAGCGTTTTCCTTGTCCCGGAGTATCAAGAGTATGTCGTTCATCATCGGCGAAGGCGTCGGCAAGTCGTACGGCGCCAACGAAGTCTTCAAGAATCTCACCTTTGAGATCCCCCCCGACGGGCGGATCGGCTTGGTCGGCCCCAACGGGGCGGGCAAGACGACGCTGCTGCGCATCCTAGCCGGCCAGGACCAGGCCACCTTCGGCGCGGTCCGCACCAAAAAGGGCCTCCGCGCGGGCTACCTGCCGCAGGACGCCCCCAACCTGGGCCAGATGACGCTGTGGGACTCGATGCTGGAGATCTTCGCCGGCCTGCGGGCACTGGAAAACGACATCCACGACGTCTCGGCCCAGTTGGCCGAGCGTCCCAAGGACGAGGCGCTGCTGGAGAAGTTGGGCACGCTGCAGCACGAGTTCGAGGCCCGCGACGGCTACTCCTACCACAACAAGATCGAGACCATCCTCACCGGCCTGGGGCTGCCCAAGGAGCATTACCATAAGCCGTTGTCCACGCTCAGCGGCGGGCAGCGGACGCGGGCCCTGCTGGGCAGGCTGCTGCTGGAAGACCCCGACGTGCTGCTGCTGGACGAGCCCACCAACCACCTCGATCTGGAGGCCGTCGAGTGGCTGGAGCGATTCCTGCAGTCGTTCCCGCGGTGCGTCATCGTGGTCTCGCACGATCGCTATTTCCTCGACAAGGTCGCCACGTCCATCTGGGAAGTCGCCTTCGGCAAGCTCGAACTCTACAGCGGCAACTACACCGCCTACACGCAGCAGTACGCCCAGCGGCACCTGGAGCGGAGCCGCCAGTACGAGGCCCAGCGGGCCTACGTCGAGAAGACCGAGGAGTACATCCGCCGCTTCATCGCCGGCCAGCGGTCCAACCAGGCCAAGGGCCGCCGCACCCGCCTCGAACGCTTCAAGGAAGACGAGGCGATGGATCGGCCGCAGGAGCACCAACGCATCAGCGTGACTTTCAACCCCGCATCGCGCAGCGGCGACCTGATCTTCCGCACCAAGGGCCTGGTGGCCGGTTACGACCCGCACAAGCCCCTGGTGAAGGCGGACGACACCGAGGTTCGCCGGCTGGCCCGCGTGGCCATCATCGGCGGCAACGGCGTGGGCAAGACCACGCTGCTGCGGACGCTGCTGGGACAGATCCCGCCGCTGGCGGGCGAGGCCCAGATCGGCGCGTCGCTCGAAATCGGCTACATGTCGCAGACGCACTCCGACCTGCGCCCCGACGCCACAGTGCTGGAATCGCTCCTGGAGGTGGCCGACGGCATGAAGCCCGAGCAGGCCCGGGCCATGCTCGGCAGCTTCCTGTTCAGCGGCGAGGACGCGTTCAAACGCATCTCCGAGTGCAGCGGCGGCCAACGAAGCCGCGTCGTGCTCGCCCGCCTGACCGCGGTAGGCGCCAACCTGCTGATCCTGGACGAGCCCACCAACCACCTGGACCTCCACAGCCGCGACATCCTCCAGCAGGTGCTCTCGACGTACCAGGGGACGATCCTGTTCGTCAGCCATGACCGCTACCTCGTGCAGGCCCTGGCCACGGACATCTGGGTGCTGCAGAGCGGGCAGCTGCACGCGCTGAACGGCAACTGGGAGGCGTTCGTGAAGTGGCGGGCCGCGCACGAGGCCGCCGCCGTCGCCGCCAAGCCGGCCGAGCCCGTCAAGGCCCCCCGCCCCGAGCGGAACAAGAACGACGACGCCCGCGAGCGCAAACGCGCCCTGTCGCGCCTTCAGCGGCGCCACGAGCAGTTGGAGGACGCGGTCCAGAAGCTCGAGGCGAAACTGGTGGACCTCACCGACAAGATCAACTTCGCCAGCGCCCGCGGCGACATGGACAAGCTCCGCGAACTCGGCAACGAATACAAAGGCAGCAACACGCAGCTGCAGACGCTGATGGACGAGTGGACGAAGGTCGGCGAGGAGTTGGAGCAGGCGCAGGGGTGAATGGCGCCGTTCGCCGCGGGTGGCGGCCTTCCGAGGCCGCCGCCAACGACGCCAAGGGCGGCGGCCTGGGAAGGCCGCCACCCAGGACGCGGCGAAATGTCCAACGACCAATGACCAATGACCAAACGTGGTCGCGGGTGGCGGTCTTCCGAGGCCGCCGCCAACGGCGCCAGGGGCGGCGGCCTGGGAAGGCCGCCACCCAGCATCGGACATTCCCTCGTTTCCCGCTCATTCCGCTGACATTCCCCGCCCCGCGGTGTATCATTCCGCGTTCAATCTGTAACACACAAGGAGTGTTTCATGCAGTATGCGATTCTTGGCAAGACGGGTCTGAAGGTGTCGCGGCTGGGCTTCGGTGCGATGCGGTTGCCGATGAAGGGCGACAAGGTCGACCTCGATCTGGCCGTGCCCATGCTCCAGCGATCGATGGACCTGGGCCTCAACTACATCGACACCGCCACCATGTACTGCAACAGCGACAGCCAGTGCGCGGTGGGCGCAGCCATCAAGGGCCGCCGCAAGGACGCCGTGATCTCCACCAAGAATCCGTACTACAACAAGTCCGACGATCGCCCGTGGTGGAAGAACCTCGAGGAGTCGCTCAAGCGGCTCGACATCAACACGATCGACATCTACAACTTCCACGGCCTCAACTGGGGCGCCTTCGAGGCGCACGTCAAGGGGCCCGGCGGGATGCTGACGTGGATGCAAAAGGCCCGCGACCAGGGCATGATCAGTCACATCTGCTTCAGCTTCCACGACTCGGCCGAGGCGCTGGAGAAACTGGCCCGCACGGGCGAGTTCGAATCCGTCACGCTGCAATACAACCTGATCGACCGCACGCTGGAGAAGGCCCTCGACGCGTGCCGCAAGGCCAGGATGGGCGTGGTGGTCATGGGCCCCGTCGGGGGCGGGCGGCTGGGCTCGCCGTCGGAGGCGATCCGCAAGCTGATCCCCGGCGCCGCCAGCGTGCCCGAGGTGGCCCTGCGGTTCGTTCTGGCCAACCCCAGCGTCACCGTGGCCCTGTCGGGCATGAGCGAGATCGCCCACGTCGATGAGAACTGCCGCGTGGCGGCCAAGACCAAGCCGCTGTCGCCCGTCGAGAAGCGTCGCGTCGAGACGACGCTGAAGAAGTACAAGAAGCTGTCGGAGCTGTACTGCACCGGCTGCAATTACTGCATGCCCTGCCCGGTGGGCGTGGAGATTCCGGGCAATTTCATGAACCTCAACATGCTGCGAGTATACGAGCTGCCCGAGGCGGCGAAGCGCGGCTACCAGTGGACGCGCGGCAAGGCCGTCCAGTGCATCGCGTGCGGCAAGTGCATGCCCAAGTGCCCCCAGAAGATCAACATCATCGGCCAGCTGCGCCAGACCGTCGCCGCCCTCGACGCGGCCTACGGCAAGGTGGCGGTGCGCGTGGAGCCCACGGCTGCCCGCGTGGCCGCCCGCGGCGGCAAGTTCAACATCGACGTCGACTGCCGCCTGCAGTGCCACAACCTCAGCGACCAGGAACTGCACCCCAGCGTCTCGTTCACCCCAGCCAACGGCCTGGACCTCAGCGTCGTGACGCCGCCCAAGCCCTGCGGGCCCTTCGAACGCACCAACGCCCAGCTGCAGGTGAACGTCAAGGGCGATTCGCTGCCCCCGCTGACGCTCAAGCCCGTGCTGAACGACCGCCCCGCCGTCGTCATCGGCGACGCCTGCCGCGTGGCCGTCGCCCCCAAGGTCTCGGCCAAGTCGCTGGGCGCGGTGCTCAAGGCGTGCCCGCCGGTGGCGGCCCAGATCGGCCTGGGCAGCGACAAACTCGTCGCCCAGACGCGTCGCGACGTGAAGCTCACCGGCCGCTTCGGCTACGATGCCAAGGGCCTGGTCGTGCAGTTCGCCGCGTCAGGCAAGCTGGGCAAGTTCGGACCCGAGCTCGCCATCGGCAGCCGCGACCACGTGTGGCTCAAGCTCGATCTCGACAGCCCCGTACTCAAGGGCGACGCCAAGCGGGCCAAAAGCTTCGACATCCTCATCGGCCTCGACGCCGACGGGCAGATCGCTGACGTGGTTCGCCCCAAGGCCGACGTCGCCGCAGCCAAGACGATCAAGGCCGTGGTGAAGTCCGTCGCCGGCGGCCGCGTCGCCACCGTGCACTTCCCCTGGGCCGTACTTCAGGTCGAGGCCCCCAAGGCCGGCACCCGCGTCGGGATGGACTTCCGCCTCGTCCACCTTCGCAAGAACGCCCCGCTGATGCAGCTGGTCTGGGCCGACAAGAACCCCGGCCACCTGCTGCTCTGCGACTAACCCCGGTACTAGGGCATGCAGGCCCTTGAGCCGTAGGGCATGCAGGTCCTGGAGCGAAGCGACAGGTTCTGCATGCCGTGACACCGCCGGAATCCGGAACGGCATGCATCGCGCCGCGGGCGCCAGAACCAAAGCGGCGTCGTTGCCGCCGCACTCCATAGCGCCACGCCGTCCACTCACGACATTCCAGAATGAAAAACCGGTGTGCTGCCTGTTAAGGCGGCACACCGGTTTTATATGCGTCCAGGTCGTTCGCCGCGTTACGCGCCGGCGGGACGGTACTTCTGCATCAGGTCGGGGCAGAACTCCTTGAGCCTTTCTTCCAGCTCGTGGTCGCTGATGGCCGTCTGGCGCTTGGAGACTTCGTACTGATCCAGCACCCAGCGGGCGAGCTTGTGCACCTTCATCTTGTTGAGACGGTCTTCGCCGCGGAGGCAGAAGTACTCGTTCACCCACATCACCACGCCGTCGACGCCGCTCTTGTCGGTGATGGCCACGCGGGGCGGCCGGCCCAGCAGCTTGGTCGTGTCGAAGATGTTGTAGATGCGCTCGTCCGACCGCAGGCCGCCGGCGTGAATGCCCGCGCGCGTCGTGTTGAACGCACGGCCGACGAAGGGATAATTATCCGGAATCGGCAGGCCGATCGACCGCATGTAGTCCGCCGCCTCGGTGATCGCCAGCGTATCGACGCCGCACAGCCCGCCGCGCAGGGCGATGTACTCGAAGATCGCCCCTTCCAGCGGCGGGTTGCCCGCACGCTCGCCGAACCCGAACAGCGTGCCGTTGACGCTGTCGCAGCCGTACAGCCAGGCCGTCGCCGCGTTCACGTGCACCTTGTGGAAGTCGTTGTGCCCGTGCCACTCGAGGTTCTCGCTGGGCACGCCGCACTCGCGGGTGAGCTTCAGCAGCAGCTTGGGAATGCTCCGCGGGCTCTCGACGCCGGGGTAGCTCACGCCGAAGCCCATCGTGTCGCACAGGCGGATCTTGACCGACAGCTCCTTGGGGACGCCGCGGCTCATCTCCATCAGGCGATCGACGAACGGCAGCACCACGCCGTCGAGGTCCGCGCGGGTGATGTCTTCCAGGTGGCAGCGCGGGCGGACGCCGGCTTCGAAGGCGGCGGCGACCACTTCGCAGTAGCTGTCCAGGCAGGCCTTGCGGCTGTTGAACTTGAGCTTCTGGAAGATGTGGTAGTCGCTGATGCTGGTGAGCATGCCGGTCTCTTTGAGGCCGGCCTCCTTGACCAGGCGGAAGTCGCCCTTGACCGCACGGATCCAGCCGGTGCACTCGGGGTACTTGAGGTTCAGCGAGCGGCAGGCGTCGAGCGTATCGCGGTCGTTCTTGGTGTACAGGAAGAATTCGGTCTGGCGCACGACGCCCTTGGGGCCGCTGATGCGCGAGAGGAACTCGTAGATCTTCCGCATCTGGTCGATCGTGTACGGCGGGCCGGCCTGCTGGCCGTCGCGGAAGGTCGTGTCCGTGATCACCAGGTCGCGGGCCAGGATATCCTTGGAATCAATCGTGACCGTTTCCTTGCCGACCTGCTCAACGATCGGCGTGTCGAAACGGATCAGCGGGGGCAGATTGTAGTCGAACGTCTGCTCCAGGAGGTTCGGTTCCGTCGCATCCACCAACGGGTGGTTCTTCTTAGCCAACGTCATGGGCGCTCCTCAAAACATTGCGGAATTCGGATTGCGGATTGCGGAATCAAGAGCGTTGCTCCGCCCAAGCCGCACCACGTCCGAAGACCTTTGTTCGCTGTCAAAGAACCCGATTATAGAGTTCGGGACGGGGCTCGCGGCGCTCAATTCCGCAATCCGCAATCCGAAATCCGCAATCGGCGCGTCACCGATCGAAACCCATGCCACCGGCCTGACGCTGCCTCCGGGGCACGCTCAAAATCAGACCTGTACGCCCTGCTTCTTGCACACGTCGGCGATGAACTTGGCCGCGTCGCCCACATTGCTCACCGACAGGGCCGCGTCTTCGTCCATCTCGATGCCGAATTCTTCTTCGAACATCGCCACCAGTTCCACCGACTGCACGCTCTCGGCGCCGAGGTCCACGGCGAAATCGTTCTCGGGCTTGATCTGTGCAGGATCCAGCCGCAACACCTTCGCCGTCACCGCAATCACTCGTTCCAGCACGCTTGCCATTGCTTCAGTCTCCAATTTGTATGGTCATCGTAGGACCGACCCACGCCGTGAGTCGGCGTTTGACATTGTTACCGCATCATATTCCGGCGGCCCTTCTTGACCGCGTCGTCGCGCTCCGGGGCTGTCAGGGCGAAGATCGCGTCCCACATGGCCTGCTCGGCGTCGGTCCACTGGCACTTGCGGCGGCTCATGGCGATCTTGGCCGTCTCGTACAGCTTGCTCTTGCCGAAGCCCTTGGTCACGTTGCCCTCGAGATACCACGCGAAGGACGGGAGGAACTTCGGCAGCGGCTTGCCGGTGGCCATGATCAGCGCCATCGCCCCGACGACCGAGCCGGTGTTGAAGAGCGTGCCGATGGACGTCTTGGTGTGGTCGCCGATCAGCGAGCCCACCTTGGTCGAGCCCGTGTCGATCGCCGTCTTGCCGTCGAGCATGACCGACACGCTGGAGTAATCGTTCTTGAGATCGCTGTTGGTCGTCAGCGCGCCGAGGTTCACCCACTCGCCCACGTACGCGTGGCCGAGGAAGCCGTCGTGGTACTTGTTCGAGTAGCCCTGGATGATCGATTCCTCGACCTCGCCGCCCACGCGGCACATGGCGCCGATGGACATGCCCTCGCGGCACTTGGCGCCCAGCAGGATCGACTTCTTGCCCACGTAGCACGGGCCCTCGATGCGGGTGAAGGGATGCACTTCCACGCCCTCGTCGAGATACACCGGGCCGTGCTCGGCGTCGATCACGACCATCGGGTGGATGACCGCGCCCTTGCCGATGTACACGTCGTTCTTGCTGCCGCGGATCGCGTTGGGCTGTTCGACCATGCCGTCGATGCCGTGGCGCCCGGCGAGTTTGAAGTCGGCCTTGAGGACCTCGGGGTTCTGAAGCACCAGGTCCCAGGTGTAGTTCCACTGGGCGAGCTTCACGGTCACCTTGGGCAGCTTCTGGCTGGCGGCGGCGACGAAGGCTTCGAGGCTGTCGGCCGGCAGCGCGGCGCCCTTGGCAACGCGGATGTACATGACCTCGCCATCCTCGGCCAGGCCGATCTCGCTGGGGCCGGTGGCGGCGACGTTGAACTCCGAGGCCTTGATCGTCGGGTTCAGCACCAGCAGGTCATCGCCCGCCAGCACCGACGCATCGTTCACCTTCCACGAGGTCTTGGCCCGGTAGGAAGCGGCCATGTATTCGGGCACGAAGCACGCGGCCTCGGTGGCCCCCAGCTTGGCGAGCATCTTGGCGGCCAGGCTGGTCATGCCGACGCGCAGTTCCCAGATGGGCCGGCTGAGCGACAGCGGGTAGAAGTTCGCACGCTTGGGGGACACATCGCACAGGATGATTCTCATCTTCAAGCTCCTTTGGGGGCATCGCGCATGGCGGACGACGTTCGAAGGGTCATCTGCCATGGGTCATTCGCCCGCCGGCGCCATCGCGCGGGGCGGGCGAAATGGCATCCAGGGCCGCGGACACGGCGAGGGTCATCAAACCTTCGGCGCGCCCGGCTTCATCTTCTGGATCCACTCGTAGTAGTCGACCATCTTGAGTTCGCCGGCGGCGGGACGATCGATGAAGACCGTCGCATCGCGGTGCATCTGCAGGGCCGAGGCGGTGATCATGCTGGTCACGGGGCCTTCGACGGCGGCGGCCGTCGCGGTGGCCTTCTTGGCGCCGTTGGCCAGCAGCAGGATCTTGCGGGCTTCCAGGATCGTGCCCACGCCCATGGTGATGGCGTAGATGGGGACGTCTTCACGCTTCTCGAAGAAGCGGGCGTTGTCGTCGATGGTGGGCTTGGCCAGCGTCTTCAAGCGCGTCCGGCTGGACAGCGAGCTGGTGGGCTCGTTGAAGGCGATGTGGCCGTCGGAGCCGATGCCCAGGATCTGCACGTCGATGCCGCCGCACTGCACGATGCGGGCCTCGTACCAGTCGCAGAAGGCGCGGTAGTTGTCGGTCGTGCCCGAGGGAATGTACACGTTCTGGGGCGGGATGTTGACGTGCTTGAAGAAGTTCTCGTACATGAAGTAGTGGTAGCTCTGCGTGTGCGTGACGGGCAGGCCCACGTATTCGTCGAGGTTGAAGGTCGTGACCTGCGAGAAGTCCAGCACGCCCTTCTTGTGCATCCGCACGAGTTCCTTGTACAGACCCAGCGGCGTCGAGCCGGTGGCCATGCCGAGCACCGCATTGGGTTTGGCATTGAGGACCTGGGCCACCACCTCGGCGGCGGTGCGACTCATCTCTTCGTACGTCTCTTTGATAATAACTTCCATCGCTCGTCTTCCTTTGAATGGGTGGCCGCCGGGGGCTGCCACGACTCCTCGCACCGAGGTAACCGGCCTTCCACAGCCGAACCCTCAGCCGCGCAGAAGGCGGATTTTAGATGCCCCCTTTTGTGCCCGCAAGGGGTATTCCCATGGCATTTCCAGAAAACCCGCCTTTACTTCGGCGGGGCCTTCCAGGACGGCTGGGGGAACTCGCTTGGCCAGGGCGCTGCGGGCCTGCCAAGGCGGCGGTTCTCCCCGTTCATCTTCTCCCAGCAGGCGGCGGCCTTGGCGAGGTCGTACTCGAACAGGATGTAGTCCTTCGCCATCGTCTCGTAGGACGAGAGGCGCTTGATCTCGGCCATCTCGGCGCACTGCTGCAGCGACTCGATCGCGTCGGCGAGCTTGCCTCGCGCCACGGCCAGTTGGTGCAGCCACTGGTAGTGCGTCGCGAGGAAATCCTTGTTGGTCATGTCGGACGGGTATCGCGCAGGCATGCTTTCCAGGATCGCCCAAGCCTGGTCGTACAGGCGGTCGGCCTGGTATTCCTCGGCGAGGCTGCGTTCGATGAGCATCACGTCGCTCGAACGGGCCTTTTTGGCCTTGGCGGCTTCAAGGCGAGCCTTGAGCTTCTCCACATCGCTCGCCCGCGCGGGCGGGTCATTCACCACCTTCACCGTCGCCGCCGCCAGCACCGTGCCCTCGGCGTCGAAGCCCTCGACCTTCACGTCACTGCTGCCGGCGGGCAGGTACAGCGTGAGCATCTGCGCCCGCACCGCGTAATAGGTGCGGCCGTCGGGTGTGGTGTAGCGCGTGCCGACCCAGGCGGCGTCGGACACGCCGCGGCGGGTGCAGGAGAACGACACCGCCGGCAGCCCGCGGGCCGTGACGACCGCTCCGTCCAGCACTTCCCTGCCGCTGAGGTCCTGGATCAGCCACGGGATGCCCGCCTGCCGCTCGAAGCTCGCCTTCAGCGACATCCGCAGGTTGTCGTCGGTGGTGTTCACCAGCCACACGATCGCACTGTCGTACTGCGGCCAGGCGGGCAGCACCGCCGGCGCGGCAAGGTTGCCGGTGACGTGCTTGAGAACCTTGCCGCCCTTGCAGCCGAAGGCAACGACGACGGCGGCGTTCTTGTCCTGGGCGTCGCTGCGGACGGCCAACGTCAGGCCGCCGCGTTCGCCGTTGGCGAGCTTCTGCTCGATGCGGAAGGCCTGCACGATGCTCAGCGCCCCGCCGCTGACGGTGTCCGACGTCTGCAGGTATGAACGGGCCCCGCCCTCCTGCCAGGGCAGGTCCCACGCCGTCTGGCGGCCGGGCGGCACGCGAAGCTCATCGCGGGCCCCGAACTCCGCCGGCAGCGGGTTCGACACGACGGGCTCGAAATCCTTCGCTCTGTACAGATGCACCAGGAACTCCAGGTAACTCTTCCGCAGCGACTGCTTCGTGCCCGAACGGTCGGGAGTCTGCCGCAGCACGTGGTCGAGAACGCGTATCGCGCTGCAGGCGGCGGGGCTCTCGGGATCGTCCGGCAGGTCTGCCGCCGCGTAGTTGTTGTCGCCGAAGATCTCGCAGCACCGCCGCAGCACCTCGCGGCAGTCCCACCGCGTGTGGAGGTACGCGAAGATCATGTAGGCCTGGTACTGGTGCAGCGTGCCGGCGGCCGAGCCGATCTCCTCGTAGAAGTCGACGGGCTGGTAACCGAAATCCAGCGACATCCGCCCGGGCATGTCCGGCGTCGTGGCCGGGTTGAGCTGGGTGGCCATGAACTCCGCCCCGCCCTCCATCCACCAGCAGTTCGCCGTGGTTGTCAGGATGGCCGGCGTCGAGGCGTAGTTCGACCGCGCGTAATTCTCGTTGAGGTACTTCTGCTGGATCAGGTGGAAATACTCGTGCGCGATCAGCGAAAGGTTGTTCGTCCAAGGCACATTCGAGTTGATCTCGATCAGCCGCCCGCCGGACGCCTGCGCCAGGTACCCCCGGCGAAGCGGCACGATATCGACCCGCAGCTGCGCGGGCTGGGCGAAGTTCATCGCCGCGTATTTCTGTCGCACGTCGGAGACCATCGTCTGCACCGACGCGAGCTTGGCCTCGGCCGCCGCCCGCTGCGAGCGGCGGCAGCGGATGACGAGGTTGGGCTCGTCGACCAGCCGGACCATCGCCTCCCTCGCCGCTACAGCCGCGATACCGGGGGCAGGCCCCGCCGCCGCGGCCGCCCCGCCTGCCTGCTGCTCCACCAGCGGCATCAGGCGGGTGACCTTCACTCGCACCTGGGCCGCCGCGAGGTCCACCTCGACGTTCTCCGCGGCGATCTCCTCGTACTGACCGCCGCGTGCCAGCACGGCCGTCACGGCGCCGGCGTCGGCGTCGGGGGGCAGCTTGGCCTTGTCGATCGGCAGCACGAGTTGGAGCGGCTGGGCAAAGCCCCTGACCTGCCCCCGTTTTCCGCCACAATTCAAGAGAGAGTCTTTACGCTTGGC
>CAZTVF010000144.1:0-11755 GCA_964616985.1 uncultured Planctomycetaceae bacterium | reverse complement strand
AACTGCCTCCGTAGTGGCCAATCGTCGCCCCGCCCGGACAAGCCGGGGCGGAGGCAGGAGGACAGCAACCATTAGGCGAACGCACCCATCCACAGGAGTCGGGGGTGATTTGGCCGTTGACGTCGCGGCCCTTGTAAGGTACAGGGAAACACCCCGCCGCAGGCGGCGGGCGGTGTGAACGAGTGGAGATGCCAAACATCCCTGCCGGCAGGCAGGCGAAAGCCCAGGAAAGCAATATGGCCAAGATTGAGAAGCAGCAGCGCGTCGTGACGGTTGCCGATGGACGTTTCACTTACACCGTGGCCGGGATGAACCTCGGCTGGAGCCAGGTCGGCTTCACATTGGGCACGCACCATGGCACGGGCAAGGGCGGGTTTGAGTATTACACGCACTCGGGCCCGGAGCTCTTCAAGGGCGCGGAGGTCCATGAGACCGCCGACCGCATCGAGATGCGCGGCGCTTACAGCGCGCCGGGCCTGGAGGAGACGATCACCCTCCGCCTGCTGGCCAACGGCGCCCTCCGCGTCGACCGTCGCATCCGCAACACCTCGCAGGTCTCGCACGTGATCCGCAGTGCGTCGGCCGGCGGCGTGGGCGGCCTGGGCGGGCCCGTCTTCAGCGACAACCACATCTGGCGCGCCCGCTACTGCCACATGGACAACGTCCGCACCGAGAAGTTCCCCTGGTGCCGCCCGGAGTATCCCTACGTCCGCAGCCTGCCCAAGAGCGACACCGTCTTCGGCAACCAGGAAAGCCTGGCCGTGCCCGCGATGATCCTCACCAACGACACCTACAGCCAGCTGCTTCTGGAGGGCCAGCTTCGCCAGGACCGCACGCGCGCAACGTGGGTGCTGTCGGCCGGGGCCGGCCAGCCCGTCCGCACCTACGAATTGCAGTGGTCGATGGTCAACGGCGGGTTCGAGATCGCGGCCGGGGCCACTCTGGACCTCGAGCCCATCTACTACCAGATCCTCCAGAACACGCACCCGCAGGACTGCTGGAAGGAATACTTCGAGGCCGTGTGCGCGGAGAACGCCCTGCCGACGGCGGACAACATCATGCTGAGCAAGGCGTTCTACTGCTCGTGGAACTACGGCGTGTTTCACGACATCTCCGAGGAAAAGCTGCTCAAGACCGCCCGCTTCATCGGCAAGAACATGCCCGGCGTGAAGCACTTTCTCATCGATGGCGGCTGGCAGAGCCGCGACGCCGTCATGTGCCCCTCGTGCGCGAACTTCTATCTGCCCGAGGGTCAGTGGCACGATGCGGAACGCTTCCCCAACGGCCTCAAGGTCATGGCCGACAAGATCCGCGACGCCGGCCTGACGCCGGCCATCTGGTGGACGCCCTCGGTGGCGCTGCACTCCAAGCTGGCCCTGGAGCACCCCGAGTGGCTGGCGAAGGATGCCTCGGGCAACGTCTACCGCATCGGCAATTCGGGCTATTTCGACTACTCGCTGGCCCCCGTGCAGCAGTACCTGCACAAGGTCTTCACCATCCTGTTCAAGGAATGGGGCTACGAGGCGATGAAGATGGACTTCTGGGCCCAGAGCGTGGAGTCCGAGGCCATCCGCTTCGCCACCGGCACGCCGGTGCAGTGGCGCGACTGGCTGCTGACGACCATCCGCTCCTACCTGCCCAAGGACGGCTTCTTGATGACCTGCGTGGCCGTGTCCATGGGCAACCCGTTCCTGGGCAAGGGCGCGAGCACGTATCGCTGCTCCATCGACGTCGGGGCCTGCGCGTGGCACGAGCACGTCACCTCGTCCATCTGGAACCAGCCGCTGCTGTCGATCCCCGGCAACAAGACCTGCCTGCTGAACATCGACGGCTTCGGGTGGAACCCCAAGCTCTCCGACGACGAGAACCTCCACCGCCTGGCGTACACGTTCATCACCATGGGCAGCCTGGAGATCGATGGCCGCCTGGAGGAACTGCCGGCCGACAAAATCGCCCTGCTCAACCGCGTGATGGAGAACATGGACCGCGGCCACGTGGTCCACAGCCCCGACGACGACGCGTATACGGGCATCCCGCTGCCCAAGGCGCTGTACGTGGACTACCCCGCCGGCAGCGTGACCGCCAAGCGAGGCGTCGCCAAGCACATCGCCGTGTTCAACTGGACGGACAAGCCGCAGTACACGGGCTACACGGCCGCTCAACTGGGCCTCAAGGGCACCGTCACCGTCCGCGACTTCTGGACGGATGAGAAGGTTGTGCTCGAAGGCGGCAACGTCGCCCTCCTGCTGCCCCCCCGCTCGAGCAAGCTGTACGAGCTGAAGGCGTAACGGGAACGCGGCGCGACTGACGTCCCGCGCGATCCCAGAGTACCGCGATACCAGAAAGCCCCGGCACTGCCGTGCCGGGGCTTTTGTTTCGTGGCGTGGGCAACGTCACTCCGCCGGGAACGTCCGCCCCTGCGGCGATCCGCTGTCGATGTCGTTGACCACCATGCCGGGCCAGGGTTTGACGCGGCCGGTGAGCAGCGGGTCGTTAGTCTGGTGCATCCAGCGATCGAGGCGGCTGCGCATGTCGGCCAGCGTGGCTGTGTGCGAGGCGTCGGCGGCGAGGTTGCAGGTCTCGCAGGGGTCGAAGACGAGATCGTACAGATACTCCGACTGCTGCGGCCGCTCGGCCCAGCCGTGGTCGAGCAGGAAGCTCTTGCTCACACTGTCGTCGTAGTTGGCCAGGATGGGCCTGCTCCGCACCTCGAAGCGGCGGATGTACTTGTAGCGGCTCGTGCGCACGGCCCGCAGGGGCTCGTAGCAGGCATGGTAGTTGAGTTCGGCGAAGACCTCGTCGCGCACCGACTCGGCCCGGCCGTCCACCATCGGCAGCAGCGACGTTCCCTGCAGCCACGGCGGCGGAGGCAGGCCCGCTGCCTCGCAGATCGTGGGGAACACATCGAGATGGCTGGCCATGCCATCGACCACCTTGCCGCCGGCAAAGCCGCCCGGCCCGCGCATCATCAGCATGACGCCCAGGCCGTGATCCGTCAGGTTGCACTTGTTGAACGGGAACGCCACGCCGTGGTCGGTGGTGCAGATCACCAGCGTGTCCCCGGCAAGGCCCGTCTCTTCGAGTGCGTCAAACACCTCGCCCATGCAGCGGTCCAGGCGGCCGGCAGCGACGGTGAAGTCGGCGAAATCCTGCCGCGTCGCCGGCGTATCCGGCAGCGGCAAGGGCGGGCGCGTGTATCGCCCGTCGCCCAGGGGCTCGTTGCCGTTGTGCCATTGCGCGCGGCCGACGCGGTGCGTCAGGCCGAAACCCACCGTCAGCAGGAAGGGCTTCTCGCCCGTCGGCCGCTGCCGCAGGTACTGGGCGGCGCGCTTCGCGACCATGTCGTTGTTGTCCATGCCGCCGATGGGGGTCATATCGATGAACGTCTGGTAGCCCAGCAACTCCTGCCGCTCGCGCGAGACCTCGTGCTGAAAGCCGGAGATCACCGTCTCGTAGCCCTGCCCCGAAAGGTAGTTCGCCAGGTGCCAGCGGTAGTGCTCGGTCGGCAACTCGCAGCCGCGGTTCACCAGGCCCATCATGCCGTTGACATGCGGCCAGGTGCCCATGAGCATCGATGCCCGGCTGGCCGAGCACGTGGGGTTGGCGCAGAAGGCCTGGCGGAAGAGCACGCCGCCCTCGGCCAGCCGCTGCAGGTTCGGCGTGGGCACGGCGAAGCCGTACGGCTGCACGTAGCGGCCGGTGTCGTGCGAGTGGATATACAGGATGTTCAGCCGTCGCTTCGATGACATTCATCAATCTCCATTAGACGAGCAAGGCCCGCAGCACGGGCTCCAGGACGTCGGCCTGGCGGAGGTAGCCCACATCGGTGGGGTGGACGGAGTCAAAGGAGGCCTCGTTGTCGTCGCCGAAAAGGTGACGCCCCTGGACGTACGACAACTGCGACAGGCCCTCGCCGCGGAGCTTCTCGAAGATCGCGCGGAACTCGCGCCACTTCTCCTCCTGGTAAGCGAGGCCGCCGGGCTTGATCCACAGGTTCGTCAGCGGGCGGTCTTCCACCAGCACCACTGGCACGCCGGGGCGGGCCCGGCACAGCGAGCGGGTAAAATCCTCCGCGCGTTCCTTCACCAGCGGGCGGTCCATGTTCGGCAGCGCGTCGATCACATACGCAGCCGCGTCCAGCTCGGCCAGCAGGTCGGCCAGGGCGGGCTCCATCTTGGCGCTGCCGGAGAAGCCCAGGTTGATGACCGGCCTGCCCAGCCGCCGGCCCAGAATTGCCGGGTGAACCATTCCGGCATGCGAGGCATACGCCCCGTGGACGATCGACGTGCCGTAGAAGACGATCGGCCGCTGCTTGCGCGGCGCGACGGGCGTGAAGCAGGCCGTCGCCGCCACGCCGATCTCGACCTTGTCCACCGGGTTGCGGAGCGGCAGGTAGACCAGGAACTTCCGCAGGCCCCCGCCCATGCCGTCGATGAGGCAGAACTCCGGCCGCTGGTCCTTTACCTGGTGACCGGCGGCGGCCCAGCGCCACGTGCCGGCGTCGTCGCCGTAGAGGTCCAGCCCGCTGAAGCCGGCGACGCCGAAATTCGGCTCGCCCATCTGCGTCGAACGCAGCTGCCAGCGGGCGTGGATGGCGGTGGCGTCCGTCTCGAACACCGCGCACATGCCGATGGCCGAGCGGCTCAGGTCCCACACTGCCGGGGGCACGAGTTTCTCCGCGCGAGACGGCAGACGATCGTACGGGCAGGCCGTGTCCGCCCAGCCCTTGCCCTCGACGCCCCAATCCTGGATGTCGTACCAGCGGATCTCGCTCATGGATACTCCAAAGTGAACTCTTGTTTCTCGCTATTTCGAATCGCCGGCATAGATGATCCAGAGGACGCCGAAACGGTCGGCGACCATGCCGAACAGCGGCGAGAAGAACGTCTTGGCCAGCGGCTGGACAACCTCGCCACCCTCGGCCAAGGCGTTGAAGGCACGTTCGGTGGCGGCAACGTCGTCGAAGATGGCCGACAGAGAGAAGCCGTCGAACGACCGCTTGCCCGAGCATTGCCCGTCGGAAACGCACACGCTGGAGCGGCCGATTTTAAGGCTCGCGTGCATCACCTTGCCCTTGTAGGCCGGCGCCGGCGCGGGCGGGCCCGGCGGATCGCCATAGCGCGTCAGCGTTTCCAGTTCCGCACGGAGTGCCCGCCGGTAGAACTCGATCGCCTCGTCACAGCAGCCTTCAAAGTACAAATAGGGTTCAATCTGCACACTCACCTCCTTTAGACCTTCGCGGCTTTCGCCAGCGCCAGCAGCTTGAGGCCGATCTGCGGATCGATGCCGCGCGTGGCCGTCGTGCCGTCGATCTCGATCATCACGACCTCGAGGACACAGAAGACCGTCGCGCCGCCGCGTGGGCAGCCGTTGATCGCCTCGTTGCCGCGGCCGATCGCGGCGTGCAGGTGCAGGCGCGGGGTGCCCTCGTCGCTGAAGATCGTGCCCACCCCGGCGATCTCGCGGGCGTCGTCGAATTCGACGTACTGGGGCTCGATGGGCCCCACCGGATTCCTGGGCCCCACCACCACCTTCGCCTTCCTCAGACCGCCCACAACGAGCACGGCGGCCGACGCGATCTTCTCCTTCGCGGCCAGTGCCTCGATCTGGGCGTACACGTCTTCGCCCTCGAACCCGCGGGCCACGACCACGCGGCCGATCTTGCCTACTTCATATTCCATCGCCGGACCTTTCTATGGCGCCACGACCAGTTTCATCGTCCCCATGGGCGAGCCCTGGCGGGCGAACCACGTGACGCCCTCTTCGACCACGTCGAAGTGTACGCTGTAAGTCCCGGCCTGAACAGGGGCAGTGATGGTCATCGCCACTTCCACTTGGGCCCCAGGCGGCATGTCAGCCTTCGACAGGTCCACGCGTGGGCCGATCTCCACGTCGGGATTCTCCTCCTCCGTGCTGCCCAGGAAGGCCCCCACGTGGAACGTGCCCGATTGCACCGGCAGCAGGACGTTGGATGTGTTCTTCACCTTCACGGTCAAGGCGAACGTTTCGCCGGCCTTGGCGGTTCGGTCCGCGGGCGTGGTAATCTGCACGAGGTAGTACAGCGGGTGATACACCTCCATCAGCCAGGGCCGGAACTGCGCCCAGCCGCCGAGGTCGCGCCCGCCAAGCAGGCAGTAGTCCTCGTATTCCGTCAGCACGCCCCCGATGTGCGTCCGGTCGTTGTCAAAGTGAAGGTAGTATGCCGACATCTGCTTCTTGGCCGTGCGGTAATCCTGCCCCCCGATGGCCATGGCGGCCAGGACCGAGGCCAGGCCGGTGCGGTCGGCCCCCGCGCGGCAATGCAGGAGGAAGGGCTGGGGCGAACTCTCTATCGCCGCCACGAGTCTGCGGATCTCCGGGGATGAGGGCAAGCCCACGGCCGAGAGGCGGACGTGCACCATCTGCAGCCCGGCCTTCGACGCCGCGGCCTTCTCCTGCTCCAAGGCCTTCCTGCTGCTGTCGCCGCGGAGGTTGATGACCGTCTTGAGGCCGAACTTGCCCGCCCATGCAGCGATCTCCCCGGGCGACGGCTGGGCCGAACGGTACACCTTGGCCGGCACGACGACATCGAAATTGGTCGTCCATATGGAGCGGTAGAGAAAGAAACCCGCCGGCAAAGCGAGGAGAATGAGAGTTAAGAGGCCTATAATCCTCCGCACCGGGCGGCGGTCTGTGGCCACGACGTCAGACGTAGGCTGTTGCATTCGCTAAAGATACCACGCCTGGCAGCCGAGGGGAAGAAGCGGCGAAGGTTATCTTGACACACGTAAGCGGGCGGGATATAGTTGCGCGATTACTGTACCAATCAGGAGTCGTGCCGGGGCGGTTGGGCCGCCCGGGCACCGCTAATTCACTGGAATTGAGGAATATTCGTGGGTAAGAAGCCAACTTCTCGTAAGGCCCCGCAACGCCCGGCGCATCCCGCCAAGAGCGACAAGGAAGTCGCCCCCAAGGCCAAGGCCGCCACAAAGCCCATGGGCAAGAAGTCCGTCCTGAGCAAGTCCGAACTGGACGAGTTCCGCAAGATGCTCATGGACAAACGCCGTGCCCTGCTGGGCGACATGAGCGGCATCGAAGCGGAGGCCTTCCGCACCAATCGCCAGGATCGCAGCGGCGACCTGTCGAATATCCCCATCCACCCCGCCGACATCGGCAGCGATAACTACGAGCAGGAGTTCACCCTGGGCCTGCTGGAGAGCGAACGCACTTTGCTGACCGAGATCAACGAGGCCCTCGATCGCCTTGAGGGCGGCACCTACGGCATCTGCGTGGGCACCGGCAACCCTATCGACAAAGCCCGCCTCCGCGCCCGACCCTGGGCCAAGTATTGCATCGAATACGCCCGCATGCTCGAGAAGGGCCTCGTCCAGCCTGAGAACGAGAACCGCGAGCAGGGCGAAGACGGCGAGGAAGTCGACGATACCGCCTCGGTCGATGAAGAGCCGCTCGTCGAAGAGGAAGAGGTCGTCGAGGAAGAGCCCGAGGAATAGCCGACTCTTGACCGCTGACGATCAACCCTCTGCCGCCGCAACCGCACCGCGCGCTTCGGCCCCGGCCTCGCCGGCATACAAAAGCCCGGCGGTGGTCATCGTGTTCCTCCTGGTCACCGCCGCCGGCTTGGCGGCAGACCTGATGTCGAAACACTACGTCTTCCAGGGCGTCCTGAACGACCCCGCGACGGCGGAGAGACTCCGCGCCAACCGCTACGGCATCGAGGCTCGCCTCGCCGCCGGCGCCCCCCCGCGCGAGGTGCTGCAGATCGTCGGCCATCGCGACGTCATGCCCGGCGTGCAGTTCACCCTCTCGACCAATCCCGGCGTGGTCTTCGGCATCGACATGCCGCGCCCCCTGGTGGCGGCGGCTACGCTGCTGGCGATGGCGCTGGTGCTGGCGGTTCTCGCCTTCAGCGACCGCCGCGCCTGGAGCGTCCACCTGGCCATGGCGTTCATCATGGCCGGAGCCCTGGGCAACCTGTACGACCGCCTGTACTCCTGCGTGCGGATCCCGCTGGAGGGAATCCAACCGATCTGCTACCAGGTTCGCGACTTCATCGACCTCAGCCAGTTGCACTACCGCTGGATCTTCAACATCGCCGACGTCCTGCTGGTCGTCGGGGTGGGCCTGCTGCTCCTGCACCGCATCCTCCACCCAGCCCACCGGATGAACAAGGCATAGGCCGACGTGGGTGGCGGTCGGTGTGGGTGGCGGCCTTCCCAGGCCGCCGCCACACGACGCCGATCGCGTCACGAGCGATAGAAACCCCAGCTCGGAATAATGGGAACTGCCCCAACTTTACCCACCCTCTGTGGGTAAGTTTGCCCCATCACGCCGCCTTGTTAACTAAGCGAAACAATCCTCGAACGGCGATGCTTTATCCATCGCGCTTTGCAGTACTTACATTCACTCCTAAATAGGTAGTTTTTGCCTGATGCCGCGGCGTGAAGGTTGCAACTAGGAGGGAAGAGGCCTGCGCATAATGAGTTTGGAGGGCGCCGCCCGACGTAACCTGACCGAGCCGCATTCAGTTGGTAGCGGGAGCAGGGAACCACCGCCGGGCGGTGTCTTTTTAGCCCTTCGTGCACGGTCATCCGCCGGGGCGACAGCCTCGACAGGCCGTCACCCCGGAAACGATCGCCGCACGCCCGCGCCGCCCCTATTTAATCCGGTACGCCTGCCCGCGGAGGGTGATCAGCATCTCCTCGTTGTCCCTCTGCGTGGCGAGCATCTGGTTCTCCGCCGCCGTGTTGCCCTTGGCCAGGGCGAAGTACTCGTCGCTGAACCGCTCGATCATCTTGATCTTCTCGGCGTCCTTCTCGGGGTCCAGGTGCGAAGCGTTGGCGGCGATCCACAACTTGCCGCGCTGATAGATCGCCTGGTTGCCCACCTGCCGCACGCCGCCGGCCGTCTCGGACTTCTCAGCTTCGTAGTTGTCCTTCTTCGACTTGCCGACGATGTTGACGGACTCCGACTCCCCCGGCCTGCTGGCCGGTGCAGCCTGGGCGGCCGCCCCGCCGCTGGCCTCCCCGGCCGAGCGAAGCTGGCTGCGCGTGTCGGCGTCCATCTGCCCGGCCACGCCGGTGTCTGCCTGCTTGGCCTCTTCAACGCGGCGGCCGAACTTGCCATGGATGTCCGTGCTGCTGCTGAGCTTCGTCCGCTCGTCGGCCAGGAAACTCGTGTAGGGCGTGAGGATGCCATAGTCGCGGCTGAGGCGGATGATCTCGTCCTTGATCTCCTGCGTCTCGCCATGCAATTGCATCTGGTCGAGCAGGAAGCCGATGCGGCGCATCGCCCAGATCTTTTCGACGAACGCATACCGCGTATTCTTGCCCGAGGGGTTGACGTTGACGGGGTACTCGAACGTCTGCTCCTTCCCCTCGTACATGCCCTTGATGACCAGCGTGGCCCGGCGGGCGCCGCCCTCGCCCGGGGGCAGTTTCGCCCCGTCGCCCGCGTCGTACCGCCCTGCCAGCAGGATCTGGTCGCCTTCGAACAGGTCGCCCATGTCGCGCGGGTACTTGTCGCGCAGGCGCAGGCCGGCGATATCCAGCGACAGGCTCGTCATCACGGGGTTGCGGACCTTATTGTACAAGGCCGTCATCTTGGGCTCGACGGCCTCCTTGTCCTTCACGTAGTCGCACTTGCCGTGGTTGTCTTCCACCAGCTTGTCCAGCAGCCGGACGTTCACGTCGTACCCCACGCCGAGGGCGAAGATGCGGGCCCCCGCCTTGTTGGCCGCGGCCGTGTCGCCGAGGATCGTCTTCTCCTCCACCTTGCCCACCGTCGGCAACCCGTCGGTGAGGAACAGGATGTATCGCGGGCGGGCGGGTGCCGCCTTGTCGGCGGTTTCCTCGGCCGGGCGGGCCGCTGCACCGGCGGCCGCCTTCAGCGACGCCTGCAGCGCGTCGTAGATATTGGTGCCGCCCGATGCCTCCAGCCTGTCCAGGCGGGCTAGGGCGTCGTCGATGCCCTTCTTGTCTGCCGCCGCCAGCGAGGCGAACATCGTCTCGACCTCATCGTTGTACAGGACCAGGTTGAAGCGGTCCTCGGCATTGAGGTTCTTGAGGATGAACTCCACGGCGGCCTTGGCCTGCTGGATCTTCTTGCCGCCCATCGAGCCGCTGCGGTCCAGCGCAATGACGATGTCCTTGGGGATCACCTTCCGCGTGTTCCTGGGGCTGGGGCTCACCATCAGCAGGAAGTAGCCATCCTTCTCGCCGTAGGGCTGGTGCGTGAGGAAGGTGGCCCCCACGTCCTTGTCGGCCAGGCGGAAGAAGACCTGGATGTCCTCGGCCGGCGTGGTGTTCTTGGCCTCCCAGCGGGCCGTCACGTGGCGGGTATCGCGGTCCTTGTGCGACCACTTGACCTCGTGCGAGGGCGAGTAGACCGACGCGATCTCGGCATCGGTCTTGATGTCGATGTTGACCTCGACGTCTTCGATGGGCTTGGCCGAGAACTTCTCGGTGTTCAGCGGGTACCACACCTCGATGGCCGCGCCGTCCTTGCGGCAGGCGTACTTGTAGGATACGACGATTCGGGCGGGCTTGCCGGCCTCCAGCGGGAAGGCCTTGGTGCGATACATGCCGAAGCCCGCATATTCCAGCAAGGCCGGGTCTTTCTTCGTGCGGACGATGTCCTCGTAGATCTTGCGGGCCTCGTCGGCCTTGAGGAGTTGGGCCTCAAACTCCTTGTCATTGACCACGAGTGTCATATGATCGATGGCCGCGTCGGGCGGCACGGGGAACAGGTACTCCACCTCGATCATCCCGTTGCCGGTGTTGACGAACTGCTGGTCAATGGAGACGGAGGCCACCTGGTCGCGCACGGTGATGTCCACGTGGTGGTACTTCACCGCCCAACTGCCCCGCACGCGCAACTCCGGCCGAACGGGCACGATCATGCCATCGGCCCACGCTGCCTGCGCCGCCATCATCACCACCGCCGCCACGAGAATCGCGATGCGCTTCATGGTATTGCTCCCCGACTGGTTGTGCTGGTCTATCTGATGTGACGTGCAAGTGCCGTTTTTGTTTCGGGAAATCCGGCCGGGTTTTCACTTGCCGCTCGCCCTGCGCGACGTAGACTCTCCTGAATCTGCACTACCCGAATAGCAATCAAGGAGCTGGCGATGGCAATCTCACGCGTCTTGGTCTGGTCGGTTTTGGCACTATCGGCAGGTCTCGTGGCCGCGGGATGCTCGCCAGCGTCCTCCGGCACTCCCAGGCAGCTCAGCCGGCAGGCGGGTTTCCCGGGCATGGCGCCGCAGTCGGACCAGGCGTTCAAGTTCGTCGTCATGTCCGACCGCTGCGGCGGCCACGTCGGGGGCCTGTGGGAGAAGGCGGTCGATGAGGTGAATCTCCTTCAGCCCGACTTCGTGCTGTGCGTGGGAGACCTGATCGAGGGCTACGCCAAGGACCCCAACATCATCAACGCGATGTGGGACGAGTTGGACGGCATGACGAAGAAGCTGGACGCGCCGTTCTTGTTCTGCCCCGGCAATCATGACACCAGCAACAAGGTGATGCACGATATCTACGTGCGTCGCCACGGCACGGCCGGCAAGAGCTACTACAGCTTCGACTACCGCGGCAGCCACTTCGCCATCCTTCATATCAATGACGGCATGTGGGAACCCGCCTTCCTCCAGGAACAGCTCGACTGGCTGGCCAAGGACCTCCAGCAGGCTAAGGATGCCCAGCACGTCTTCGTCCTCTATCACAAGCCGCTGTGGGAGGACAAGACGTGGTGGCCCAGGCTG
>CAZTVF010000143.1:0-12003 GCA_964616985.1 uncultured Planctomycetaceae bacterium | reverse complement strand
GCAGGTAAACCCGTGCACGATGTATTGGCAGTTGTCACCTACGACCTACGACCTTATGTTCCTTTGTGCGCTGTTGGACTCGCACAGCGCATAAACGCGAGCGACTGGAAGCGGTCTGCTTACGCGAAGCTCTTTCACTAAGATCTATGACCTATGACCTACGACCTTCTTCTTACGATCGGATCGTCCGCCTAAACCGGAAGAGCTTTCCTTCTCCCGCGGCGAGTTGCATCTTGCCCCAGCGGGGCTTGGAGATGCGGCTCCAGGCGGCGGTGCGGGGAGAGCACTCTTCGACGGTGTCGTCGGTGCCGAAGTGGAACTCCAGCACGGCCGGCTCGAAGGGGTTGCGGTTGACGAGCAGGGCATATTCCATGCCGGCATCGTCCAAGAACTGCCCGCACACGATCGGGTCGCCGCGGCTGCACAGGTCGTTCTGAGAGCCCAGCATGTGGTTGTCCAGCGGCCTGGTGTAAAAGAGGTTGGCCGGGTGGTGGTAGACGCCGATGCTGCGGAGCTTCTGAAGGATCGGCCCCCACGTGCGGACGACCGCGTTGAGGCCCTTGGCAATGCGAAGGTTCTCGGTGGCCGAACCGTCATCGTTGATCAGCATGTTGCCCGCCTCCACGCTGAACCATTGCAGGCCCTTGGCCCCGTACGCCAGGGCGGTCATCAACTGGAAGCGCATCTCGCCCTCGGCCGTCTCCTGCGCCAGTTCGCCCTTGGCGAAGGTGAAGCCCCACATGGGCTTTCGGTACTGGCGGGCGAAGGCACGCTGAATGTCGAGCATCTCGAAGTAGTGCGGCATGAGGCGGGCCTTGTGGCGGGGGAAGTAGTGGGGCAGCTTGTTGTTGGCCGCCCAGTCTTCCTCGCTCACCGGCTGGATCGGGTAGCCGTCGGCCGAGATGAACTCCAGCGGCACCTCCTCCAGCAGCCGCTCCCACAGGTCCTCATAGCCGCGGGCGAGGTGGAACGTCTGGCCGACCGTCCAATAGTTCACATAGAACAGATGCTCGGGGTCCGTCGCCTGCCACGCGCGGTGCAGTCGGGCGATGTCGGGGATGACGTCGGCGAAAGGTTCGTCGACGATGAAGTAGCCCAGCAGCGCCGGGTGGTTGCGGACCTTGGCGATGAACTCGCCGAAGCGCCTCAGGTACGCCTCGTCCACCACACCGGGCTTGCGCCAGAGGTCCAGGTCGGTGGGGCGGATCACCAGGCGCATGCCGACATCCTTGGCGATGTCCAAGGCCGGGATCATCTGGTCCCAGTCGAGGATGGAAAACGTGGCGTTCAGCCCGCCCTCGGCCAGCGAGGCCATCGCCTTGGGCGTGTACCGTTTGTGATTCGGGCCATGCCAGCCCATGATCTGAAACTCGATGCGATCGAGAATGCTCGACATAATTGCCTCCATCGGCGGCTGATTTCCCCGCCGCCGGGGTTCAAAAGGATGGCGAAGGCTACCATTGCACCCCACGAGGGTCAACGGGTAGTCTTAGGCAGAAGGCACCCGGCCGCGGGAGAGCGCGCTGTGAAGAGAACGTTCAAAAACGCCGGCCTTGTGCGCTGCGGCGGCGTCGACAGCGCAGAAAAGCGAGCGATTGCCGGCCGCTGCCTTGTGCGAAGATGCTTGCTGCCGCACTGGAGAACATGAGTGCTCGAGATACCCGCCAAGATCGTCTACATCGACCCAGCCGTCCGCGCGAAGGCCAACTGCGCCGCGCGCCTGGAGGCGATGCTGCCTTACATCCGCTGCAGCGACGTCCGCGACCTGCCCCCGGGCGGGCTGCATCCGGTGCGGTCTATCGGCAAGCGCCGCCACGGCAAGGACGATTTCGGCGACGACTGCATCGTCGCCTTCACCGACTATGAGCCCCAGATGGAGCAGTGGTACAGCTCCTTCCGCGACGGGCCGGAGTTCTTCAAGTCCTACGGCGGCTATTGTCAGTCGGCCGTGGAGCTTAACATCGTCGATGGGTGCGTGTTCCGCTGTGCGTACTGCGGCTTTGGGCGGTACATCGTCTTCACGCTGGACGTCGAGCGGTGGATGTCCCGCCTGGACGCGGTCTTCGCCAAGCACCCGCGCCAGACGCTGTACAAGTACAGCAACATGACCGACCTGCCGCCGTTCGAGCCCCAGTACAACGCCGTCGGGCCGATGGTCGAACTGTTCGGCCGCCAGCAGCACCGCCACCTCATGCTGTTCACCAAGAGCGACAACGTGGATTTCCTCCTGCCGCTCAAGCACGGGGGGCAGACGATCGTCTCGTGGTCGATGTCGTCGGAGGTCGTCAGCAGCCAGGTCGACCGCCGCACCGCCACGATGGACCAGCGGATCGAGGCGATGCGCAAGTGCCAGGCCGCGGGCTACACCGTGCGGGCCCGCCTGAGCCCCATCGTGCCGGTGAAGAACTGGCAGCAGGAATACCAGCGACTGTTCGAGCGGATGTTCGCCGTTGCCCGCCCCGACGTGGTGACGCTGGAACTGCTGGGATGGATGGACTACGACGACCTGGTGAAGCTGATGTCGCCGGCGCTGCTGGACGACCGTGCGTTGAAGGCGGCCGAGGCGGCGAAGGAAGAGCTTCGCGGCCAGCATCGCGGCCCGTTCACCGAGGAAACGCACATGGAGATCTACCGCTTCTGCGTGGAGGCGGTGCAAAAGCTGTCGCCGCAGACGCGCGTCGCCTTCTGCCACGGCACGCAGAAGGTCTGGGATACGCTGGGCCCGCTGACGGGCATGGCCCCGGGAAACTTCGTCTGCAACTGCGGCGGGACCTCCACGCCGGGCAACAAGCTGCTGAACGTGCCTCGAGGCCCTTTATAATGGTTATGGAGCGATGACACACCCTATGAAGACGATCAAGACTATCGCGTGCATCCTCTGCCTCGCCATCGCGGGGGCGGCAGCGGCCGCCGACAAGCCCCAGAAGACCGACAAGCCGGAGAAGGCACGCTACAAGGCCGCCGTCATCGTGTTCGATTTCGAGTGCTCCGAGGGCGAACTGGGCTTCCTGCTGGCCGAGTCGGTCCGCGAGCGCCTCCAGAACAACCACAAGGGCGAGTTCATCGTCATCGATCGCATCAGCACCAAGGACATGTCCCCGCCGGTCGGCATCGGCTCGGATCCCAACGCGGTGGCGGCGTTCATGCGAAACAAGGCGGGCTGCAATGTCGCGATCTTCGGGACGCTCAAGAAGGCCGGCGACGCCTTCACCGCCGAGGTTCGCTGCATCGACGAGGCCAACCCCAAGGCCGAGGGCGGCTGGAAGAAGACCCTTCGCTACGCCGGCGAGCGGTCGCGCGGCGAGATCGCCAAGCAGATCGTCGAGGCCATCACCGGCCAGCCCGAGTGGGTGCCCCCGCAGTACGGCGACGAGCCGGAGCCCAAGAGCTTCGGCAAGCCCCTCAACCCCAACGGCGACTTCGAGCAAGGCCGCACGTTCTGGGATCCGCCCGACAATTGCGCGATCTTCCTGGAAAAGGCCGAGGGCCACGGCAACGTCATTCGCATCCGCACCGACCTGCCCAACGACCCGTGGGTCGAGTATCACCGCAACATCATCCTGGGGCTGGCCGACCCCACCAAGCCCCCGACGCTGCCGCGCGACACGAGTTACGGCTCGGTCGGCGGGCTGGAGGGCGTGCACTACGCCAGCGGCTGGATCGACGCCACGCCCGGCTGGCGGTATTGGCTGACGGCCGACACGAAGTTCCCCGGCGGGGGGCTGAAGATCTTCGTCAAGGGGTTCTTCGATTACAGCGACAAGGCCGACGCCCTTCCCGAGCGGTCTCTGGTGAGGCTCAAGCTCACGCCGCAGCAGTTCGCCAACCTGCCGCGCGAGCAGCAGAAGAAGATGATCGCCGAGGACGCCAAGGCCCACCCCGACCTCTATCGCCGCGAATGCTATCGCTGGTACATCAACTGCAAGGGCGGGCCCAAGGAGTGGTCGCACAACGCCAGCCCCTTCCCGCCGCGCGGGGGCCTGCCGGCCAACGTGCAGTGGCTGCAGATCCAGATCTACGCGTATTGGCCGCCGGGGGAGTACTTCCTCGACAACGTGAACATCTACAAGAACCCCGACCAGAAAGAGCCCATCGCCGAAGAGGCCGCGCGGACCAATTCGTTCGAAGAGTCCCGCAAGCTCACCCGCCAGGACGCCGCCACTGCCCCGGCTGAACCGGGGAAGAAAGACCCCAATGCCGCGCCGTAGGAACAATCCTCCGCAGACGCAGCACCCCGCGGCGACGCGGCCGGGGAATTCCTACAACAACCTGTCGTTCCTCAACAGCCCCGACGCCCGGAACATCCGCGTGCTGTGCGAGATGACCGAGCCCGCCAGCCGCTTCCGGCGGCACAACATCCGCAACACGATCGTCTTTTTCGGATCGACTCGGACGCTGCCGCGCGACGTGGCGACCCGGTCGCTCCAGCAACTGCAAAAGAAGGTCCGCCGCGTTCGCGGACCCGTCCCCCCGGGGCTGCAGGCCGCGTGCGACCATGCCCAGCGCGACGTGGTCATGTCCCGTTACTACCAGGACGCCATGCTGCTGGCCGAGCGGCTGACGCGATGGTCGATGAGCCTGGTCAGCCGCAAGTGGCAGTTCACGGTCTGCTCCGGCGGCGGGGCGGGCATCATGGAGGCCGCCAACCGTGGGGCGGCCAAGGCGGGCGGCAAGAGCGTGGGGCTCAATATCAGCCTGCTGAGCGAGCAGATGCCCAACCGCTACCAGTCGTCGGAACTGTCGTTCGAGTTCCACTACTTCTTCATCCGCAAGTTCTGGTTCTTCTACCTCGCGCGGGCGCTGGTGATCTTCCCGGGCGGGTTCGGCACGATGGACGAGCTGTTCGAGCTGCTCACGCTTGTGCAGACGCGCAAGACGAAGAAGTACATGCCCATCGTCGTGTACGGGGCGGAATACTGGCGCGAGGTGGTGAACTTCGACGCTCTGGTCAAGTGGGGCACGATCAGCCCCGAGGACCAGAAGCTCTTCCGCATGTTCGACGACGTCGACAGCGCCTTCGACTTCCTCACCTCCGAACTCATTCGCGAGTGCATGCTCGAGCAGGGAGAGAAAGGCGACGGGGGCGACGGCGGCGGCAGCGGCAGCGGGCCGAACCTCACGCCCGACACCGGGGGAATCTGAACCACCTGGATGGCGTGGGTGGCATGCGGTGGCATGGGTGGCGGCCTTCCTAGGCCGCCGCCCCATGAGCTTCAGGTGGCTCCATCACAATCGAATATGTGAGTGCGTCTGGCAGCGGCTTGCCGTTCGGCGCTGTAGAAGCCCAGGGCGTCACCCACATCTGACAGCGCCGAACGGCAAGCCGCCGCCAAGGCCTTACTCCCAGAATCAAGCGTGAAGGACTACTAGCCACAGCCGCATCCCGTGGGTATATTAAGAGCGGCGACGGCATCATCCTTATATACCTTCATCCGCTGTCGCAGGGAGAGTGACTTATGATGTTGCACCTGGTGCGGGCGGCGTTCCTGCTGGTGGTGCTGGCGGTCTCGATCTCGTTCGCTGTCACCAAGGAAATGTCTCAGAAGGGGGCCGAGCACGTCACCCTGTACGTGCTGATCCCCGTGCTGGCGGCCGTGGCGCTGGTCTTCCTGGACATGTTCTGGCGGAAGAAGCGTCTGCAGCTGCTCAGCGGGTTGTTCTTCGGCGTTCTGGCGGGCCTGGCCATCGCGTACATGCTCAGCCTGATCGTCGGCATGGTGGCGGAACTCATGCCCGCGCCGCCCAAGGCCGAAGACCCGGGCATGGAACCCACGCGCCCGGCCCTGCGCAGCACCGCCGCCGCGGAGGAAAAGGCCGAGCACGCCCGGCTGCTGGTGGCCTACGTGGCCGATAAGGCCAAATGGGACGCCGCCAACGCCGCCTACAACGCCTACATGTCGCACTATACCGCTGTGCAGCTGATCAAACTGCTGTTCGGCATGATGGCCGTCTTCATGTGCGTCAGCTTCGTCCTTCAGACGAAGGACGACTTCCGCTTCGTCATCCCCTACGTGGAGTTCGCCAAGGAGATCAAGGGCGCCCGCCCGCTGGTGCTGGACACCTCCGTCATCATCGACGGCCGCATCGCCGACATCGCCGAGACGCGAATCCTGGAGTCGGAGATGCTGATCCCGCGGTTCGTGCTGGCCGAGCTTCAGGCTATCGCCGACAGCGACGACAAGCTCAAGCGAAACCGCGGGCGCCGCGGCCTGGACGTGCTCAACCGCCTCCAGGGAAGCGAGAAGATCGACATCCGCATCATCGATCCGCACGCGGCCGCCATCGAGGAAGCCCCCGACGTGGACGCCAAGCTGGTGGCGCTGGCGCAGCACATCTCGGCGCGGATCGTGACCAACGACTACAATCTCAACAAGGTCGCCCAGCTTCGCGGCGTGGACGTGGTGAACATCAACGACCTGGCCAATGCGCTCAAGCCCATCGTGCTGCCGGGCGAGAAGATGACCGTCAAGATCATCAAGCCCGGTGAAGAGGCCGGCCAGGGCGTAGGATATCTCGAGGACGGGACGATGGTCGTCGCCGAGCAAGGCCGCGAAGCGATCGGCAAGGAGATCATCATCGCCGTTACCAGCGTGCTGCAGACGTCGGCGGGGCGGATGATCTTCGGCCGCCTCGACGGCGCCGCCCCCGCCCCCGGCCGCGAGCGGCGGAACTGAGCCCCGGGCCGGCGGAACTGAACGGGTTAACCGCTTGCGGGCGTTGTGCCGATACTAGAGGCATCGCCGGCGGCCTGCTGCCGGGCGAGTGATGCATCATGGAATGAGCACCGCGGCGCCGTCCGCCCGCGCCGTGCCAAAGGAGTGTCGTATGGCCAAGGTTTCGCTGCCGAGCCACATGCGGGAGAAACTGCCCGCGGACCGCGAGCCGCATCGCATCGGTCCGTTCATCACGATCTCTCGCCAGTTCGGCTGCTACGGCTTCTCGCTGGGCCTGCTGCTGCTGGAGATCCTCAACGAGCAGGCCCGCCCGGGGCAGGCGTGGCGGATCTACCACAAGGAGATCCTCAACAAGCTCGCCACCGAGACCAACGCCGCCGCCGAATTCATCGAGAGCGAGCGGCACAGCAAGCCGCGGCTGATCGTGGACTTCTTCCGCTCTCTCTCGCCCGAGCGCATCCCTTCGGGCTTTGAGATCCGCAACCGCATCACGACGATCATCCGCGGCCTGGCCGTGCGCGGCAACGCGATCATCATCGGCCAGGGCGGCGCGGGCGCCACGCAGGATCTGCCCAACGGACTGTCGGTGCGACTGGAGGCCCCGGCTGACTGGCGGGCGCGGCAGGTGGCCTTCCGTGACGGCGTGTCCGAAACCCAGGCCCGCATCAGCATCGAGGCCAAGGAGCAGGAGCGCGAGTACCTTCGAAAGCTCTACGAGATGCGTTTCCCCCGCAAGCCCGCGTTCAACGTCGTCTACGACTGCTCGATCTTCAGCCTCACCCAGATCGCCCAGCAGGTCGTCTACGCCATGAACCTCAAGGGCTGCATCTGAAGACTTGCGGATTGAGGAATGCGGACGGGCCCGACGCACTCGTCGTCCAGCCTCTTTTTGGGTAGGGTGGGCAGGCCTGCCCACGAGACCCCCGCCCAATTCATCCATCCGGACGCTCTATGCCTCTTTGCGGGCACGGCCGCGTGCGTCACACGCGGGACCCTCTGGCGACGGTCGCGATGAGAAACAGCGAACAGCAGAACTCCGAAGGGAAAGACCCCCGATCTACAGTCTTTCACTTCGATATTCGAAATTCCTTGTTCTGCGGTTCTGCGGTTCGCCGCTTCTTCGCCCCCAGCGCATAGACCGTCATGATGAATGGGGCACGTGGAATGGTGGGCATGCCTGCCCACCCTACGTGGCAGCGTTTTCGCGACCTCGGCATGCAGAGCCATCCCCTTCGGGTCAGAACCTGCATGCCCTACGCGGTGCCCTCAAACCTGCATGCCCTTCCGCTATCTTTGGAATGCCTTCTCGGCGCCGGCCTTGTAGTGCTCGAAAGTGGTGGCCAGGCCCTGCAGCACCTCGGCCGCCGTCTCGAACATGGCCCGGGCCTTCGGATCATTGACCTTGTCGACGTCGCTGCGCAGGCAGGAGACCAGGTCGCACATCATGTCGTGGACCTTGGCGATGCAGTCGCCGCTCCCTCTGGCGGCGTCTTCGGTCACTTCGCTGCCCTTGTCGTGTTCGTAGTACTGTGCCATGGTTTTTCTCCCCTGTTTCAGTCTATGCAGCGGGCGAGTAGAATCCCCGCCGATGCGATGGGTGTACCGCATACTGCTGGTCTCGTTCATTGAAAGCTTCGCCACCATCCTGGTCGAGCGGGCGGTGTACTTCTTCACGCACAACCAGCTGCAGTTCAGCGATTCGGCGAACCTGTGGCTGGCGGCGACTTTCGGGGCCACCTACGTCGTCGGCGCCATCGCCAGCCACGGCCTGGCCGGGCGTGTGGGCGAGAGGGCCCTGCTGCTGGCCGTGATGCTGGGGCAGTTGGGCATGCACCTGCTGCTGGGGGCGACGCCGACGGCGGCGATGGTCTTCGCCGGCAACGCGACCCTGGGGCTGCTGAACGGGCTGAAGTGGCCGATCATCGAAAGCTTTGTCGCCGCCGGCCACGGGCCCGACCAGGCCGCCCGTGCGATCGGCCGCTTCAACGTCTCCTGGGCGCTGGCGGTGCCGCTGTCGCTGGCCGCCGCCGGCCCGGTCATCGCGGCCTGGGCCCCGGGGCTCTTCTATCTCGCCGCAGCCTGCAACGCGCTGGCGATCGCGCTGGCCTGGCCGCTCGCATCGCGCCCGCCGTACCTGCCGCACGACCACCCGCACCGCCCGCCCCAGCAGGTGCTGGCGTTCTACGGGCGCATGCTCATCGCCAGCCGCTGGCTGATGCTGCTGAGCTACTCCTCGCTGTGGATCCTGGTGGCGATGATGCCGGGCATCTTCAGCGGCCTGGGCGTGGCGGTGGCGGCGGGGGCGGGGCTGTCGGGCTTCGTCGATCTGTGCCGCCTGGCGTGCTTCGTGGTTCTCGGCCGCGCGGGCGGCTGGTACGACCGCCGCCTGCCGCTGGCTGCGGCGATGATCGCCTTGCCGGCCAGCTTCGCCTGCGTGCTGTGGGGCGTCAGCGTTCCGGTGGTGCTGGCGGGCGAGGTGGTGTTCGGCCTGGCCGCGGGCACGATCTACTACTCGCACCTCTATTACTCGATGGTGATCAAGAACGCATCCGTCGACGCCGGCGGCGTGCACGAAGGGCTGATCGGCCTTGGCTTCACGGCCGGGCCGCTGCTGGCCCTGGCCGGCAGCCTGCTGGCCTTACGCGTGGGCGAGGTGAACGCCATCGCCTTGGGCGCCGCCCCGCTGTTCCTGGTCTGCACGACGGTCGCCGTGAGGCGGATCGTCGGTCGGAAATAGTGCTCTGTCTCTCGTGATTGATTGGTGCCATGCCGAAGCGTCGCGCTGTTTGCGGCGCGCCGGCATGCCCGCCCGAGCATGCCGGCGCGAGTACGCTTCGGCATGGCACCCATCAGTTGAGGTGCAGATGCACTCGCACTCGCTGTTCCGTTGTTCCGGCGTTGCTGTGCAGGGCTTGCAACCCCCTGACATCGCGCTTAGACTTCTGGCACTTGCTGCACCTCTTCTTACCGTCAGAACGGAGCCCGACGATGGCAGAAACGATCGAATCCTTCGTGGCAAAGCTGCAGTCCCAGGGCGTCGACGCAGGCCGGCAGGAGGCGGCGCAGATCGTCGCCGCGGCCCAGGCGCAGGCCCGGCAGATTCTCGCCAAGGCCGAGGCTGACGCCGCCGCCAAGCTCGCCGCCGCTGCGGCCGAGGCGCAGACCATTCTCGCCCGCGGCCAGGCTGAACTCTCCATGGCCGCCCGTGACGCGGTGCTTCGCCTGCGCGACGCGCTGGAGGCGGCGATGTCGGCGGTGCTGACCCGGGGTGTCGCCAAGACCCTCGGCGACGACTCGTTCCTCGCCGGCGTCATCCGCGAACTCATCACGCAATACATCCAGGCCGATCTGGGCCGAGCGTCGCTGGAGGTGCAGACCTCGCCCGCCGTCGCCAAGCAGCTCGCCGACTGGGCGATGGCGCAGGCCGCTTCCGCCGGCAAGGCCGTCGACCTCAAGGGCACGCTGGCGCAGGCGGGTTTCCAGTACACGCTCGGCGGCGCCACCGTCGAGTTCACGGCCGAATCCATCGTGGCCGCCCTGCGGTCGCTGGTGGGGCCGCAGTTGCAGGCCGTGCTCGATTCGGCCACATCGCAGAGCGGACGATAAACGATGGCCCGTCGCTACTATTATCTCACCGCCGCCTTGCCCACGCTGGGCGAACTGGGCGTCCCGCCCCCGATGGGGCTGCCCCAGCTCATGGAGACTGTCGAAGCCGGCGGCGGCCCCGTCGAACTCGTGCGGGCCCTCCTGCTGGGGCACGACCTGCTGCTTCGCGAGGCCGTCATCAGCGGCCAGCTCCAAGACGCAGCCCCGGCGGTGCTGTCGCCCGCCCAACTGCACGACAAGGCGGCTCTGCCGCCGGAGATCGTGGCCGAGTCCGACCGGCCGCTGCGCGTGGCGGCCGACGCGACGTGGGCGGGGTACTTTCACTACGCCGCCGCCGTCGCCCGCCGGGCCGGCAGCGAATTCCTCGCCGCGTGGGTGGGCTTCGAGGTGGCGCTGCGGAACGCCCTGGCTGTCGCGCGGGCCGAGGCGCTGGGGCTCGAGGCGGCCCAGTACGTCGTCGCCCCCGAGCTGGCCGATTCGGTGTCCCGGTTCGAGAGCATCCTCAACGAGTGGAAGAACGCCCCCGACGCCGTCGCGGCCCTGAAGGCCTTGGACGCTGCGCGGTGGGACTGGCTGGCAGAGCATGATGCGTGGTTCTCGTTCGAAGCCGATGAGATCGTCGCCTACGCGGCCAAGCTCGTGCTGCTGCACCGCTGGGCGACGCTGACGCCGGTGAAGTGAGCCGACCCACGCCGCGCACAGGCCGGAAGCGAGCGACCGCCGCAGTTTGACTGGTTCGATTGCCGTGCAAGCATCAAAGCAGAAGAGAACGCCTATGAACGGAAAGATCGTCGCGGTATTCGGGAACATGGTGACGGCGCGGATCCCCGAGCGGGTCGTGCAGAATTCGGTCGCCTACTGCCGCCGGGCCGACGGGGCGGGCCTGCTCAGCGAGGTCATCCGCGTCCGCGGAAAGCTTGCCGACCTGCAGGTCTTCGAGGAGACCCGCGGCCTGAAGGTCGGCGACGACGTGGAGTTTCGCGACCAGATGCTCTCGGTCACGCTGGGGCCGGGCCTGCTGGGGCAGATCTTCGACGGCCTGCAGAACCCGCTGCCCAAGGTCGCGCAACAGGCGGGCTTCTTCCTCAAGCCCGGCCTGTACGTCGATCCGCTGCCCACCGATCGCACCTGGACCTTCACGCCCGCCGTCAAGACCGGCGACAGCGTCGCGGCCGCCGACACGCTGGGCACCGTGCCCGAGGGCCTCTTCACGCACCGCGTGATGGCGCCGTTCACGCTGAGCGGCCGCTGCCGGGTGGCGCACGTCGCGCCCGCCGGGCCGTACCGTGTCGACCAGCAGATTGCCACGCTCGCCGGCCCCGACGGCAAGGAACTCGCCGTCACGATGCAGCAATCCTGGCCGGTGAAGCTGCCGCTGAACGTCTCGCGCCGCCGCCTGCTGCCCACCGAGCCCCTGGTCACCCGCGTCCGCATCATCGACAGCATGTTCCCCATCGTCCGCGGGGGCACGTACTGCATCCCGGGCCCCTTCGGCGCGGGCAAGACGGTGCTGCAGCAGATCACCTCGCGCCATGCGGAGATCGACGTCGTCATCATCGCCGCCTGCGGCGAGCGGGCCGGCGAGGTCGTCGAGACGATCCGCGAGTTCCCCCAGCTCACCGACCCCCGCACCGGCCGCAGCCTCATGGAACGCACCATCATCATCTGCAACACCTCGGCCATGCCGGTGGCCGCCCGCGAGGCGTCGGTGTACACCGCGGCC
>CAZTVF010000142.1:0-12035 GCA_964616985.1 uncultured Planctomycetaceae bacterium | reverse complement strand
AAGACTTATGGACGTTCATTAGTGTTTTCTACAGAGCAGGTCAGGAACCTTTTCTCGCCTCCGGCGCCGGATGCCGACGGCGGGCATTCGCCCGGTTGGTTCCGCGATAGACAGCCCCACCTACCACCGCCCTGACCAATCGAGGCAATCAGAAGCTTAGGGACTGTCTAAAAGGTTCCTGACCCCTTTTCTCCTCCTATAGTGGGATCGGGCGGGAAAGGATAAGACCATGAGATCCCTATCAATGATGGCGGCATTGGCGGCGCTGTTTCTGGCTGGCGTTCCGGTGGGCTGTTCCTCGCCGGCCAATGCGCCCAGCATTCCAACAATGCCGGAGCCGGGCAAGGCGACGACGGCGGATGAGGCGGCTGGGCCGACGGTGAAGGTGCGATATCCCGAGGGCTCGATCCATGGCTTTCTTGTGCTGAAGGATGAGGCTGGAACGATCCTGGCTCACGGCGACATGGTGCAGTCGGTGGAGGGCTCGATCGTCACCAGCAAGACGGCCTTCGAATTCCCCGACGGCTCACACTTTGAGGAGCGGGCCACGTACGATCAGGCCGGCATCTTCGCGCTGCGGCAATACGCGATGGTGGCCCGCGGGAAGAGCTTCAAGGAGCAGCGACAGGTTGCGCTGGACGTTCGGACCGGGCGCTATCGCGTGGAGACTCGCGAGGAGGGCAAGGAGAGCGAGGTGACCGAGGGGACGGCCGAGCTGCCTGAGGGCGTCTACAACGGCATGGTGTCGGTGATAGCCAAGAACATGCTCCAGGACGCCCGCACGCGGGTGAACTACATCGCCTTCACGCCCAAGCCAAAGGTCATCGAGCTGGAGGTGAGCCACGATAGCGGCCCGCAGGTGAAGCTGGGGCACCTGTCCATGCAGACGACGCACTTCCTGATAAAGCCGAAGCTGGGAGTGGTGCTGGGCGTCGGGGCGGCGGTGACAGGCAAGAGCCCGCCGGACAACCACATCTGGCTGGTCACCGAAGGCGTGCCGGGATTCGTACGGTCGCAGGCCCCGCTGGTGCCCGACGGGCCGGTATGGCGAATCGAACTGGCCGTCCCGTACGGCTTCTAGTGCAGGGGGCAAAGGGGGGGCAGGATTCCTGACCCCTTTTGCCAGGCGGAGGCTGGGACAAAAAACAACCGGGTTGTCTTGCGACGAATGTCGCAGGACAACCCGGTTAGTTTCAGCGAATCGGATGACCCGATTACTGGGTGGCCTTCTCGACAACCTTGGCGGTCGTCGGGGCGGAGGTCGGCTTGCTGGTGGCCTTGGCGCTGGGCTCAACAGCCTGGGCGGCCGTCATCACGCAGAACGCGAACACGAGGGTCATCACGGCGGCGAATACCTTCTTCATTTTTCGTTCCTTCCTTTCTGGTCCGGGTGAATATACTTGTTCTTCCGGAATATTCCAGAGTTTTTGAAGAAATTTCTCACAAATCCTCTCGGCCCCCTATGGGCCAAGACTATAAGGGGCATTGATTTACCAGAAGCGACGGGGTTTGTCTATAGCGAGATGAAAAAAAATTTCACGATTTTTCCATCATGCCCCGACCCGAGTTTGGCCGATAATCTACAATTTGTCCTGCGAGCCCTCGTCATACACATTTAGCCACTTGTATATTTCCCGGCCCGGCCGGAGAGTCGCTATCACCTTGTGATACACTCCGGCGGAAGGTTCGCGATCGCCACGGGCTCGATCGCATCGGCCGGCGTGAAGCCCATCACCCGCGAGAAGAAGTACAGCTCCCCTTCCAGGGCACGCTTCATGTTGATCGCCTTGCGGAAGCCGTGCTGCTCGCCCTCGAAGGGCACGTACGCCGTCGGCACGCCCCGGGCCACCAGGGCGTCGAACATCATCTGCGCCTGGTTGGGCGGCACGATCTTGTCCTCCAGGCCTTGGAAGAACACCACCGGGCATGACAGCCCCGACAGGTGATAAATGGGCGAACGTTCGATATATACGTCCCGCCCCGAGGGGTACGGGGCGATCAGCGTGTCGAGGTAACGCGACTCGAACTTGTGGGTCTCCTTGGCCAGGGCCTCGCAGTCGCTGACGCCGAAGTGGCTGCTGCCGGCCGCGAACACCTTGCGGAACGCCAGCGCCGCCAGCGTGGTATACCCCCCCGCGCTGCCGCCGGTGATGGCCAGGCGGGACTCGTCGGCCAGCCCGCGCTGGGCAAGGTACAGGGCGCCGTTGCACACGTCGTCCACGTCCACGATGCCCCACTGGCCGTGGAGACGCTGGCGGTACTTGCGGCCGTAGCCGCTGGACCCGCCGTAGTTCACATCCAGCACCGCGATGCCCCGGCTGGTGTAGAACTGGATGTCCAGCCGCATCGCCCTGCCCGTCGCCGAGGTCGGCCCGCCGTGCGTCTCGACGATCAGCGGCGGCCGCTCGCCCTCGGGGGCCGCGTAGTCCTTGTTCGCCGGCCGATAGAAAAGGCCGTGGGCGGTCTGCCCCCCGGCGGTTGGAAATTCCACCGCCTCGGGGATCGAGATGTAGCCCGGGTCGACCTGGAAGTCCGTCGACCGCCGCAGCACCTCGCGCCGGCCTGTCGGCAGGTCGATCCTCACCACGGCCGTGGGCTCGCCGCTGGCCCCGGCGAGGCAGCACAGCGTGCCCTCGCTGGCGCGGAGGTAGCCCAGGGCGGTGTAGGGCGTCTCGACGGGCGTCAGGCGGCGGGTGTGCGTGTCCAGGCGGGCCAGCTGCCAGCGGGCGTCGCGCGTGTAGGCGCAGACGATCTCGCCGGCGGCGGTGAAGTCATACGCCCGCAGGCCGAACACCCAGTGCGGCGAGGCGAACTCGGCCTCGAGGTTGGTCAATTGATCGATGCAGTCATCCTGCCAGCGGTAGAGGTTCCACCAGTCGGTGCGGTCGGAGACGAAGTGCAGCACGCCGTCGGGCGACCATTCCGGCTGGCAGACCGAGGTGGCGGTGGCGCCCCCGGCGACGTGCTGGGGCTGCCCCAGCCGGCCATCGGCTTCAACGGGGGCCAGCCACAGTTCGGCCGCGTCCCAGGGCATCGCGGGGTGATTCCACGTGAGGTAGGCCAACTGGCTGCCGTCGGGCGAGAGACGCGGCGAGGAATAGAAGTCCCCGCCGCTGACAAGCACGTCGCCCGCCCCGCCTCGGCGTGCGTCCAGGGCGATGATCGTGTTGACCGCTTCGCCGCCGCCGGTATGGTCCTCGCGGACGGCGATGACCCGCCCGTGTTCGGCGTCGAAGGCGGCGTCGGCGTAGCGGTAACCGTCGGGCGTCAGCGGAATGGGCACGGCCGGGCCGGCGAGGTCGATGCGATAAAGCCGCTGGTCGGCGAAGTTCGAGAAGAAGACCGCCCCGTCGGCGGCCAGGTACGACCCGCCGCCGTACTCGTGCACCCGCGTGCGGGCGTTGTAGCCGGGCGGGATGACGTCCTGCCGCTGGCCGTCGGGCCGCAGACGCACGACCACGCACCGCCCGCCCTCGGCCGGCCGCAGCTCGACCCAGAACACGTCCTGGCCCTCCAGCTGGATCTGCGACAGCCCCACCGAGCCGGCCACGATCAACTCTGCCGTGATGGGTGATTTCCACGAACCGTAGGGCGCGATCTTCGTCATGAACAAGCTCCTGAGGTAGTGCGTCCCTGCGGACGCATTGTGAATCGTATCCCCTATATCGAGCAAATGCCGCCGATCCCTGCAGGCCGGATGACTGTTTTGCCCACCCTAGACCGCACCCGGGGGGCCGCAACAGGCGGTCCATCGCCGGCGGCGGGAAGAATCCGGGGCACCTTGGCCTCCGGCGGTTGTTCTATAGGCATTGACTCGACGCAAAACTAAGACTGGAGAGACGGAGATGAATCGCAGGATGTTCACACTGGCGGCTGTGACCTTGGCCGTGGCCGCATCGTTTGTGACCGCACGCGATAACGAAGGCGCCCCGGCCAGCCGCCCCGATGGCCGCGAGACAACCACCCGCCCGGAGGCTCGCCGCGACGCCGCGGACAAGCGAGTCGCCGCGCCCCGCGAGTTCGCCAAGCTGGCCGAGACGGCCGGGCTGACCGACGAGCAGATGCTCAAGATCGCCGAACTGGTCACCGCCCGCAACAAGGCGATCGTGGAGATCCAGTCGAAATACCAGGCCGAGATCCTCGCCCTGCTCACCGATGACCAGCGGGCCAAGCGGGAGCAGGCGGTCATCGTGTCCCTGCTCGAACGCCGCTTCGCCAAGGCCGCCCTGACGCCCGATCAACTCGAGAAGATCAAGTCGGCCGTGGCCGAGGCCGCGGGCAAGAAGGCCCTGACCATCACCGATGAGCGCTCGGCCATGGAGGCCGTGGCGAAATTCTCGGAGTTCGTCACCAAGGAAGTGCTGACCGACGCCCAGCGCGACGCCCTGCGCGAACCAGCCCGCGAGGGCCCGACCCGCGAGACCGCCCGCGACGGCGAACGCCGCGACACCGAACGCCGCCCCGAAACCAACCCCGCCCCCCGCCAGCGAGACGGCCAGTAGAAGGCTGTCATCAGGAGGCCCCCCGGTGCCACCCCCAAACTCGTTTGGGGGTGTCTTCTGCGGACGCCACCAGCCTGGCCTTGCCCACCATGCGGAAGGCAGAGGATACGCGGCAGCGTTCGGACTCGACTTCACGAAACGCGCCGAGGACCTCGGTGATGTCGTCGCGCCCCCGCGTTGTTGACGACCGCCTTGAACGCCTTGCGGGCGGCCGGGGCCAAGGTCGTCCGCAGCGATGTTTCCAGCCGGAATCCCGCCTCCAACGCAACGCACGTCAAGGCCGGATTCCGCCTGACCGCCACCGCTGGCGAAGATTTCGAAGGCCGCTGGCGCGACGACACTGCTTTCCAGTGGGACGCCTGATTACTTCTTCTTCGCCTTCTTCCCGCCCGCGGGTTTCTCTTCCAGGCCGAACAGGGCCGCCGGATTGTCGTGCAGGATCATCTTCGCAAGTTGCCGCCCTCGGTCGAGGTCAAACACGCCCTGATCCACTTTGATCGCCAGCGCGCGGGCGATGTTCTCGCGAGCCATCCACTGGTGCCCCACCACGCCGTCGATGAAGCAATAATCCCCGCCGAAGCCGCCGATCTTGTTGGCCGGCACGGCATCAAGATAGTCCAGCATCGCCTCCACCGCCGCCGCTGGCGAGATGATGTGCGCCCAGCAGAAATCGATGAACACATTGCGGAAATTCTTTGCCAACGCCGCCATCGTGTGCTGATACGGGTAGCCGATGTGGAACAGGTCAAACCGCACATTGGGGTATTGCATGAACAGGTTCGTCAGCATCGCCGGGTCGCTGTGGTAAATGCAGTTGCCATTTCCCTCCTGCAGCCCCGTGTGCACCTGGAAGACCATGCCCCGGGCGTCGGCCAGGCGGCAGACATGATGCATCAGGTAGTCCTGCAGCAGGCCCAGCTGCCCGCGCGACCGTCCGTCGTGGCTCTTGGAGACGTTGCCGTCGGCGAACAGTTCGACGAACTGCCCCTCTGCCTGGGCCCGCGTAGTCTTCTCGTACCGCAGCGGCCGCACGTAGGCCAGGCCGCTCTTGAGGGCCACGACGCCGGCGGCAAGCGAGGCGTCGATCCTCGCCTCGATCGCGTCCTCCAGGTCCGCCAGCGTGCGGATCGGCGCCCCCGGCGAGCCAAGCGCCGCCAGTTCGGCCGTGCTGCTGGCGAGAATGTAGCTGTCCAGCCGCACCACGGGGCGGAAGAATTCGCGATCGACGTTGGGCGAGTTGTCGTACAGGTTGTCCAGCACGCTGAGGCGGATGTTGCTCTTGTCCTTCAGCACGCGGCGATACGTGTTGCCCGCGGCGCGGGCGGCGGTAAAGGCAGTGTTCAGCGGCTCGATCGTCTCGTCATCGATCCGCGGCAGGCCGTACAATTCGCGCACGGTGATGTCGAGCGACCGGCCGTAGCCCGTGTTGCGGGCGGCGTTCCAGAACGGCTCGATCGTCCTCCATCGCTTCGCCAGCGGCTGGGAAGAGTCCCTCGCCGTCGCCAGGCCCGCGTCGCTGAGGCCGGCCGAGACGAGATCGCAGCTGAAGTAGTGGGTGAGATACTCCGCAAGCACGTCGTGTTGCGGCCGGCGGTGTTCATGCGGCGGCAGGTGCTCGTGCGTGTCGAGGATCTGGAGGGTGAACACGTAATCACGAATAGTCTCATAGGAGTGGGGCATGGCATCGATTCCTTCTGCACGCATTGTGCCAAAGACGAGAGGCAAGTCAACGGTTACCCTTTCGTGCGTGCGGGCGATGGACTAAGATCAGCGCAGGCCCGCGGCGGTCGCGGGCGGCGATGGAGACGGCAATGCAGGTGTTCCTGCTGTGGCATCGGGAGGGCGCGGCCGCGGCGCCGGCGGCACCCGCGGCGGCCAAGGCCTTGGCCGAAGTGTTCGCGCCGCTCTTTGCCACCCCGCCGCAACAGACCGTGCACGCCGACTCACCGGCCGCGTCGGCAGTATCCATCTCGCTGCCGGTTGAGGGTTGGACCGCCGCCGAGGCCCAGGCCGACGCCCACGGCTGGCGTCTGTGCCTGGACTATCCGTGGAACCTCCCCACCGTCGCCGCCGAACTCGCCCCCGCCGGCGGCACGCTGCTGGCCCGCCTTGCCGCCGGCCTGCAGAGCGACCCGCAGCGGTGGCTCCAGAGGCTCTCGCCACCCTACGGCCTGATCTGGCAGCAGGCGGGCAGCGAGGCGATCCGCCTGCAGTCGGACGGCCTGGGCTGCTGCCAGCTGTATGAGTATCGCCGCGGCGGCATGGTCGCGTACTCCAACCGCATTCACGCGTTCCGCGCGCTAGGCCTGCCCGTCGAACCCGACGAGGAACAATGGGGCATCCGCGCCGCGATCGGCTGGTTTCCCGCGCAGACGACCGGGTACCGCGACATCCGTTTTCTCGAGCCCGGCGAGCAGGTCACGCTCTCGGCCGCCGGCGTCGCAAGCACCCGGTTCGACGTGATCGGCCGCTGGCTGGGCGGGCCGACGCTCTCGCCGCAGCAGGCGCTGGAACTGGCGCGCGAATCCATCGTCTCGCACATCCGCGACGCCAGCATCACCTGGCCGTCCGCGCCCAAGGCCGGCCTGACGGGCGGGCGGGATTCCCGGGCGATCGCCGCGACGCTGCTGCACGAGGGCATCGTGTTCTCGCCGCGGGTCCGCGGGCGGCAGACGTCCTACGATGTGATCGTCGCGCAGCAGTTGGCGCGGCGAGCGAACCTCTCGCTGACGATGGAGACGGACACCGCCCTGCCGCCCCATACGCCCGAGGCCCTGGCCCGCAGCCTCTCGCTGGCGACCCTGTGGCAGGCGGGGCACGTGGAGCCCGCCCTGCACAAGATGTTCCTGGCGACCGAGCCCCATCTCACCGGCGGCGGGCTGAACATCATGGGCCAGCACGGCGAGATCGGCCGGGCGTTCTACGCGGGCATCATGGGCGTCGATGAATCCACCGCCGGCGCGACGGACCTGGAGGCGAAGTTGTTCGCTTATCTCTCCGCGGCGGCCGGGCCATACCTTCAGCCGCACGTGCTGGACGCCGCCCGCGGGGCCTTCTCGCAGCAGTACCGCCTCGCCGCGCGCCACGGCCTGTCGGGGCTGGACGCGCTGGACTTCTTCTACCTGTATGAAAGGACGAGGCGATGGGCGTCGGGCGGGCTGGCGCTGCAGCCGGGCGTGGTGTTCGCCCCGTTCCTCAACCCCGACTTTGTCCGCGCCGTCTTCGCCTCGCCCTGGCCGCAACGCCGCGATGGCGCGTTCCATCGGCACATCGTCGCCAGCCACTTCCCCGCCTGGACCGACGTGCCCTACGAGAAGGACCTCCGCCTCGCCGACCGCCAGCGCCGCCTCGCCCGCCGGGGGGTTCTCGCCAGCGCCGAATCGCTCTGGGCCTCCCTCCGCAGCCGCCTGGCCCACAGCTGGCACAGCCGCGACGGCGCGGACTTCGACGCCTACCAATACTGGCGCCACGTCGTCGCTCCCCTCGTCCGCCAATCCACCCGGCACGACGGCCTCTGGAGCCGCATCTTCCTCCCCCCCGCCGTCCGCCAGCACTCTTTCCCCATCGCCGACCTGCTCACCGTGATGGGGGCTGTATAAAACGACACCGCCAGAGAACGCAGGCATGCAGGTTCAACTGTAGGGCATGCAGGTTCTGGCCACAGGCCAGGTTCTGCATGCCGAGCACCAGCCCCGCCATGGAGGCGAAGTTGATGACAACCGTCGACGGTGCCGGGGCATTCCCTCTCAGTCTTCCGGCGGGGAGGACTTCGCGTCGTTGGCCTCGATGCGTTTGAGGGCGGCGATGTAGCGGGGGCGGGATTCGTGGGTGTCGTCGATACATTCAAGGGCCTTGCGCGAGGCTTCGACGGCGGCGGCGTGGTTGCCCCGCTGCAGCAGCACCTCGGCCAGCGTGTCCAGCACGAACGCCTTGCCGGGGGCCAGTTCCACGGCCTTCTCGGCCATCACCTGCGCCTCGGGGAGCTTGCGGTGACATCGCGCTGCCAGCCACGCCGTGTTGTTCAGCCCGTGGATGTATTGCCCGTAGCGACCGCACAAGGCCGCGTTGAAGGTCCAGAGCTGCTCGAACAACTGATCCGCCAGGTCGCGCCGCCCGGCGTGGTCCCAATCGTTCACGACCTCTTCGATGCCGTTGATGTGGCCGATGCCGAACCGGAGGTACTGCTTCACCTCGGCCATCGCCTTGTCGTGCTCGCCGGCGGCGATATGCGCGCGGGCGCGGTACACATGGGCGCAGGCGAGATCGTCGAGCATCGAAAACACCCTGGGGGACGAACGGTCCCACAGGGATGACAGTATGGCCAGATCCACGTCGTCGGCGGCCGCGGCGAATCGTCCGGCCTTGACCTGGGCCCGTGGGCCGGTCTTGCGGAGCATGCGTACAAACGAATACTCTCCCACCTGTGAAAGGCGACGCATGTGCTCACGCTGCCGGGCGGCGAAATCAACCAGGCCCGTAGCGGTTGCCGCATCCAGCAACGCCGGCGTCATGTGCGGGGACGACCTTCCGGCCTTATCGGCTTCTTCCAACAACCGCAGCCCGTTGGCGTCGTCGCCCGTGCGGACCAGGCACAACCCGGAATAGAATTTCATCAACGGGAGCGCGTTGCCCTTCTCGATGCAGCGGGAAAGAAGCGGCCCCGCATGTTTCCAGTCCTCCCGCTGCAGATAGACCTCGGCCGCCTCCGCCGCGGCGTTGGCTCCTTCGAGCGACTCCAGCCGCGAGAGGAAACGATTCGCCTTCTCGCGCTGGCCCAGTCTGTCCAGCGTCCGAACGACGGCAGCCAACTGGACGACCGGCGCGGGAGGAGGCCTATAGGTCTCGACGCTTTCTCCGTCAGCGTTCAGGGGCGCGGCGTCTGCTTCGATGGCCCCGGCCCAGGCGACCACTTCATCGGCGGTGGCCTTGCCCAAAACGATCTTTCGCAGGTTGTCGGTGATGCGAATGAGGCGCCTCGCCTCTTCGCTCACCCTCGCCAGCTTGGCCGGGGCGTCCAAGTTGGCGTCGTACGCCTTGAGTATCTCCAGCCACGTGTTGCTATGTGGCGTGTTCTGGCAGGCATACCACACAAGATTCGACACATTATTCTTGAAGACAGGCTTGGCCATCGCCTCCATCGCACGGGCAAACGCCTGCTCGCCCTGTCCCGTATCCCGCAGCGCCTCGATGGCCGCGCGAATGCGATACCGGCTGGGCGTGATGCCGGGAGCGAACGGGGCGCTGAAGATCCGATTCGCCTCTTCCTTCAGGCCGCGGTCAAAAAGCAGGCGAGCGGGCGTCTGCTCCTGCACCGCGGCCTCGTAGTCCTCGTTGGCGTCACCTTCAGCCCGCTTGCGAATGACCTCGATCGCCTGCTCGAACTGCTGGCGGAACAGAAGAACGTCGGATTCGACGAAGAATTCCTTCCCGCCGGCCGTCAACTCGATCGCCTCGTCGAAACATTCGTTGGCCAGCAAGGCCGGCCAGCAAACGACCCGGTCATGCTTTCGGCCCAGTTCGAGGATATCGGAAACGCATTGGCGGAAGGCGTCGCCGTTGCCGGTGCGGCGATGGCAGGCGGCGAGCAGGCCGAGGTAGTTCACGCGTTTCTGGCCTTCGAAGTTTCCATTGAGCAACGCCTGGAGTTCGACCGCCAGCGCGGGCCAATCGCGTTTGAGCAAGAGCATGTTGGCGGCGAGTTCGTGGTCGCCGCCCTCCCGGGCGGCCGCGGCGGCCGCGGCCAGGTCGCCACTGGCCCGCTGCAGATGGGCCAGCACCACGTGCTGCCGGGCGTCCCGCGCCGCCGCGATGGCCGCCGGCAGCTTGCCTTCGGCATACACGTGCGTGACGTACATGCCAGCCATGCGAGCAGGGAGGTGCTCCGCCGCCCGCTTCATGGCAGTCTCGACCCGCGGTGCATCATTCGCCTCCTCGGCCAGCCGGACATCGTGAAGCAGGCGGTCGGCGAGGGCATCCTCAACCGAGTCTACGTCAATCGCGGCCGAATCCCCCTTCAGGAGCCTGGCGAGGACCTTGATGCCCCAGGTGGGGTGTGCGGCGATTTTCTCGATGGCGTCGGATTTTTCGTCGGAATCTGCCTGGCGGTAGGCATCAATCAGCGCCACGACGTCGGCGGGCGTATCGCCGAAGATGCCGTGGCGGAATTTCTCGAGAATCGCCTTGGCGCGATCGGCGACCTCGGCGTCGCCGCTTCGCGAGGCCTCGGTGAGCGCGTCGACCGCGGCCTCGCCGGCCGACCAGAGGGTATCGGAGGCCTTGTCGCGGATTTCCTGCTCATCGTCCGCCAGATCGCGAATTGCCTGGCGGATGGCCGCCTCGCTGATGGCCGGGGCGGTGGCGGGGCCCGACGCCGGCGCCAACGAGGTTGAGTCGGATGGGGAACCAGCGGGGCATGTCTGCGATGCGGCGAGCATCATGACCGCAAGAACCCCGGCAAGCACTGAACCCGCAATCATTCCCCGGATTGGCATAAGCGCGCTCCTTCGCAGACGATTGTGCCGCGGGGCGAGGCCGGGGTCAACGGTTGAGCCGCGGGAAGAGGAGAATATGTCGTTCTTCATGGAATTCCGGCGCCTCTTTGCGGCTGCCGTCGCGCGCGCCACGCGCCGGGCCCGCTGAGAAGCAGCGAACAGCAGAATTCCGAGCACCGAACAGCCAAACTCCGAAGGGAAAGACCCGCGATCCACGGTCTTTCACCTCGACATTCAAATTCCTTGTTCTACGGTTCTGCTGTTCGCTGCTTCTTCCCGCCCCGAGCGAACAGACCGTCATGATGAATGGGGGCACGTTGGATGGTGGGCATGACTGCCGACGCGGCAGCGTTTCCCTGTCCGCGGCAGGAGATTCGGCGAGTATAAACGAAAAGCCCCTGGGGGACTCCCAGGGGCTTTTCATATAAGGCGGCATTCACCTACTCTCCCGCGATTGCAGTACCATCGGCCGCAGCGGCTTAACTTCTGTGTTCGGAATGGGAACAGGTGTGGCCCGCAGCGTAAACACACCGCCAATGCTGCGACGGGCCTGTCGGCCCGCCGCAACGGGTGTATCGGACATAGAGATAGCGTTTTGCATTGAGAATTACAGCCAAATCCCGACTTCGTCGAAGTGAGCAATGGCAATTTGAGGTTGGCAGAAGGCCAACGACAAATGTGGCCAAGCAATCGCCCGTTAGTACTGGTCAGCTTAGACTATTTCTAGTCTTACACACCCAGCCTATCAACCACCTGGTCTAGATGGGGGCTCTCGTCCTTGCGGACATGGAATCCTAATCTTGGAGTAAGCTTCCCGCTTAGATGCTTTCAGCGGTTATCCTTTCCCAACGTAGCTACTCAGCGATGCCCTTAGCAGGACAACTGATTCACCAGAGGTTGGTCCTTCTAGGTCCTCTCGTACTGAAGAAGATTCTCCGCAAGATTCCTACGCCCACGGCAGATAGGGACCGACCTGGCTCACGCCGGTCTGAACCCAGCTCGCGTACCGCTTTAATCGGCGAACAGCCGAACCCTTGGGACC
>CAZTVF010000141.1:0-12099 GCA_964616985.1 uncultured Planctomycetaceae bacterium | reverse complement strand
GAGCAGAAGAAGAAGGAGGGCTACTTCTGATGCCCGTCGACCTGCTCCACCGCTATGAGCAAGCCGACCTGCTGCGGTTCACCACCGCCGGCAGCGTCGACGACGGCAAGAGCACCCTCATCGGGCGATTGCTGCACGACAGCGCCGCCCTCTACGACGACACGCTGGAGGCCATCCGCTCGGCCTCCGCCGCCCGCGGCGGGCCGCTGGATTTGTCCTTCGTCACCGACGGCCTCAAGGCCGAGCGCGAGCAGGGCATCACCATCGACGTCGCGTACCGCTACTTCCACACGATCAAGCGGCGGTACATCATCATCGACGCGCCCGGCCACGAGCAGTACACCCGCAACATGGCCACGGGGGCATCGAACGCCGACCTGGCCATCATCCTCATCGACGCCCGCAAGGGCGTGCTCACGCAGTCACGGCGGCACGGGTTCATCGCCTCGCTGCTGGGCATCGGCCACGTGGTCCTGGCCGTGAACAAGATGGACCTGGTGAACTACAGCCAGGAAGTCTTCGACAACATCTGCAGCGAGTACGGGCAGTTCGCGGCCAAGCTGGGCATTCACGACCTGGTGTTCATTCCGCTCAGCGCGCTGGCGGGCGACAACGTGGTGACGCCCAGCGCCGCCATGCCCTGGTACAAGGGCCCCTCGCTGCTGGGGCACCTGGAGACGGTGCACATCGCCGGCGATCGCAACCTCATCGACCTCCGCCTGCCGGTGCAGTACGTCTCGCGCGGCGAGGACGGCTTCCGCGGATACTGCGGCCAGTTGGCCGGCGGCGTGGTGCGAACGGGCGAGGAGATCATGGTCCTGCCCTCGGGCAAGACCAGCCGCGTCAAGGCGATCGTCTCCTTCGACGGCCCGCAGGAATATGCCTTCGCCCCCCAGTCGGTGGCGCTGCAGCTGGAGGACGAGCTCGACATCGGCCGCGGGGATATGATCGTGCACCCGGCGAACCTGCCGCGCGCGACTCGCAACGCCGAGGCGATGATGGTGTGGATGGATGAGCAGCCGCTGGAGACGGGGCTGAGCTACCTCATCAAGCACACGACCAACACCGTCCGCGGCTGCGTGGCCAAGGTGGGCTATCGCATCGACCCCAATGAACTGCACCGCCAGAACGCCTCGTCGCTTCAACTCAACGAGATCGGCCGCGTGGAGCTGGAGCTCAGCCGCCCGATCCTGTGTGACGAATACACCCGCAACCGCCGCACGGGCAGCTTCATCGTCATGGATTCGCTGACCAACCGCACGGTGGGCGTGGGCATGCTGATCGAGCGGTCAATGCATCGCGGCCTGGGCCCTCGTGTGCAGCCCACGGCCCGGCCCGTCAGCCAGGACATCACGCCGCAGTCGGGGCAGGTTTCAGCCGCCGACCGCCAGTCGCTGCTGAAGCAGCACGCGTGCACGCTATGGCTGACGGGGCTCAGCGGCTCGGGCAAGAGCACCATCGCGTACGCGGTGGAGAAGGAATTGGCCGCCGGCGGCCACGCGTGCTACGTGCTGGACGGCGACAACCTGCGCCACGGGCTCAACCGCGACCTGGGCTTCTCGCCGCAGGACCGGTCGGAGAACATCCGCCGCGTGGCCGAGGTGGCGAGGCTGTTCAACGAGGCGGGCCTGATCGTGGTGACGGCGTTCATCTCGCCGTACCTGCAGGATCGCCAGCGGGCGCGGGAGATCATCGGCGTCGACCGGTTCGTGGAGGTGTTCGTCGACGTGCCGCTGCCGGTGTGCGAGGCCCGCGACGTCCGCGGCCTGTACAAGAAGGCCCGGGCGGGCCTGATCGCCGAATTCACCGGCGTCAGCGCCCCCTACGAACCGCCGCCCCTGCCGCAGCTGCACCTGCACGCCGACTCGATGACGGTCCCCCAGACCGTGCAGCAGGTGCTCGATCACCTTCGCTCCCGCGGGGCGGTGCAGTAAGAAGACGCGGGGAAGAAGACGCGGAGAGGGGGAGACGCGGAGACGGGGAGATGCATTGCAGCTCAGGTAGGTTGTTCTGAGCTGCGGCCGCGGGCGCGGGAACGGAAAGCAGACGCGGAGAGGGCGCGACGGGGAGACGGGGAGATGCGTTGCGAAGATGCAGTGGTGACTGAACAGGGGGCTCGAAAGGTAGAGCATGCCGAGGATCATGTCATTTCGGGACCTGAGGGTTTGGCAGACGGCAATGGACCTGGCGATGGAGGTTTTTGAGGCGAGCAAGCGATTCCCTCCGGAGGAGCGGTTCTCGCTCACAGACCAGATTCGTCGTTCGTCGCGGTCGGTGCCCAGCAACCTTGCGGAGGCGTGGCGAAAACGGCGATACCCGGCTGCATTTGTCAGCAAGCTCAATGATGCCGAAGGCGAGGCCGCCGAAACGCAGACTCACGTGGAGATAGCCCTGCGATGCCGCTATATCGACCCGACCATGGCGAAGCATCTCGATGAGCGATATGGAGAAGTTCTGGCGATGCTGGTGACGATGGCTGCCAAGCCGCAGCAATGGGTAATCGAAAAATCCGGGGTCCGCAGTTCAGGTCAAGCTACCTGAGCTGCAAAGCATCTCCCCGTCTCGCCCTCTTTCGCTCTCTTTTCCGCTCTATTCGAGCGCCCGCGGCCGCGCTTCAGCACAACCTATCTGAGCTGCTACGCATCTCCCCGTCCCCCCGTCTCGCCCTCTCTCGCTCTTCTTCCCCCGTCTTCTTTCAATGCTCAGCGGCGATTCCAGCGCAGGATTTTCTTGGCCAGGCGGACGGCGAACATCACGAGGGGGTTGCGACTCTGGCCGGCGCGGACCTTGAGGCTCCAGAGCCGGCGGCGGAGGGAAATGCGGTATCTGCCCCATCGCGAGAGGACGATGGCAGGGGCGCCGTCGATCTTCAACTTGGCCTCGTCCAGCGTCGCCGCCCGGAGCACCAGCGGGTTGTTCTGCGAGGCTGACTCCGTCAGGTTCATCGGCCCCAGCACCATCGGCACGGCGAACACGAGGCGCTGGTATTTCACCAGGTTGTACCCCGCGTAGCTGCCCACGAGCGTGGGAATCGAGTCGGCGCTGATCAGCGGCGCGTCGCGCAGCAGGTCCTTGAGTTTCTGAACGACGGCGAGGCGCTCCGCGTCACCGGCCTCGTGGCAGGCGGTCATGAGCTGGCTGAGTTGCCCCGCCAGCAGGCCCCGAAGCAGCGGGTACCCGGTCGTCTGCTTCTCCAACATTCCCACCTGCTGCTGCAGCTGGGCCGTGTCCCAATCGCCGGCCTTGAGGGGCACGGTCTGCAGGATCTGCTGCGGCAGCTGGGTGATCTTCGCCACTGCGGGCACCTTGGCCCACACGTTGCGTTCCAGGCGGGCGAGGCGGCCGGTTTCGATCCACTCGCGGATGAAGATGGTTCGGTCGCGGTTCCACAGGATCGCCGCCGCACCGCTGCCCTGGGGCATCGTGGCCCCGGCCAGGTGCGTGACCTTCGTGTAGGGGGTGCACAGCACCTCGTAGCCGGCCTCCCACACCTGCAGCGAATGCACCAGGTCCAGGAAGTATTTCTGATACGACTCGTCGAAGGCGATGTGGCGGCACTTGCGGACATCGATCAGCAGGCAGGCGCTGCAGAGGCACTGCACGGCCTGGGGGTCCTGCGTCACCTCCAGCAGGTGGGCGTGCGTGCCCTGGCCGTCGCCGGCGAGATACACCCCCGCGTGCGACACCTGGCCGCGAGCGTCCTTGTGCAGCGGGCCCACCACGCCGACGCGGTCGCCCATGCTGCGGAGCAGCGCGTCCAGCCAGCCTTCCTCCACATAGACATCGTCGTCCATCAGCACGAGATAGTCGGTGCGGACGATCTTGAGGATCCGGTTCATCTCGCGCGGGTGGTTGAAATCCTTCCCGCCGTTGTTGTCCAGGATGATCAGGTCGAAGTCCTTGGTGTACTTCTTGACCCGCTCGATGCATTCCTTGGCGAAGGGGCGGTAGATGCTCGAGGTCACCACCGCCACCGTCACCGTGGCGCTGGCCGAGGGCACGCCGCCGGCGCCGACCACCTGCACAAAGTCGGGGCGGCGATAGCTCTCGCGATCATGCACGCCGGCCAGGGTGTTCTCAAACGACTTGCGGCGTTTCTTGATGGCGGACTGCTCGATGATCGCCGCCAGCGCTATCGCGTCCTGTTTCCGCTGCCCGATCAGGCCGTCGAACATCGCCGCGTCCACCTCGATGATGCCGGGCTTGGGCTGGTAGACCTTGCGGTCCTCGGAGTGGAAATGGTGCGTGGTGGCCGTGTTCGCCTGCTCCTGGTGATTGCAGTGCTCGAAAATCACCTCCGGCAGGAACAGGATGCGCCGGTGCCCCAGCAGGGCGAGCATGTTGTACACGTCGTAAATGTGGTCGTCGATTCGGTAGCGCTTGTACTCGCCGGGGCAGATGTCGATGATCTCGCACGCCCGCCGCGACAGCATGGGGAATGTGCACAGCCGCTGGCGGAACAGCAGGTCGTTCGTGTGCACCAGCACCACGTCGTCGGCATAGGGCGCGACGGCCGCCTGCACGCGGAGGTCCCAGTCCTTCGTCCGCAGCACCACGTCGTCGTTGAGCAGCATGACGAATCGCCCGCTGGAGGCGGCGAAGCACCGGCGGTTGAGTTCGCCCATCGTCAGACCGGGCTCGGTGGTCACGATCTTGATCTTCAGGGGCGCGCAGGTGACCTCGCGGCTGACGTGGTCGTCGGCGTCGATGCCCAGGATGACCTCGACGTCCTGCAGGTTGTGCGTGGTATCCACGATGCTGCGGAGGAACGTCCGCAGATCGTCCGGCCGGTTGCGCGTGGGCACCAGGAACGAGAACTGAATCTCGCGCCGGGGCTCCTCCTGGGAACTGGTGGCATCCTTCGCTTCGCGGCACAGGGCGGCGGTATGCTCCAACTGGCGGATGACGCATGCGTCCACGGCCAGGCGGACGGCGTTGTGCGATTGGCCCGAAACGTACAGTCCGTTGGCGCGAAGGTCGGCCACCGCTTCGGGCTTCAGGTGCGAGATCTGCACGTCGCCCATCGCGATGGCCAGGCCCACGTACTGCAGGCCGTATCGGACGATGTTGTAGCCGCGGTAGTCCTGCTCGACCAGGTGGGGCGTGTGCAGGAAGTACGCGCCGCTCCTGGGGGCCGCCGGCGGCGCAGCCGCGGCAGGCGACGGGACATTGGAGGGCGTGGCGTCTTCACGTTTGTAGCCGTAGATATCCATGAAATCCTGTGGCAGAGAGTTCCAGAGGCGGTAGTGCTCGTCGGTGAATTCATCGCGGTAGCTGCCGATGCGACCGCGGCGGAACGTGGCGGAGTCTTCGCTGAAGAAACGGTCGGCATAGTCGGCGGGGCTGCCGGGCACGTGCAGGGCCAACTGCAGCCGCCACACCGCCCGCAGCTGCGCCTCGCGGTCGCCCCCGCCGCGCGGGCCGACGATCTCCTCGAACGAGATCGGCACCACCCGCGGCAGCGGCTTTTTCAGCCATTCGGTGTAGGTCATCATCATCGAGCGGATGTCGCCCTGCAGGCGGTAGTGGTCGTTGATGTAGACCGGCATGGGGTAGCGGCCGCAGATGACAGCCGACAGCCGCTCATGCGGCGGCAGCGACTCCATGTACGCCGACAGCACGTGGTAGTCTTTCTGCTTGGCCAGGTAATGGGCCATCGACACGGCGATGTCTCGCGGGTCGCGATAGATGAACAGGATCGGGGCGGTGCCCATGGCGTCGGAGAACCGCCAGATGAGGCGGTGGGGCTGGGCGAGGTACTCCATCCTCATGTGCTGGAGGTTGTAGAAGATGCCGTCCTGCAGTTCCTCGTCGTACGTGGGCAGGTTCTGGTGGGGCGGCTCGCCATAGCCGAACGCCCGCGCGCACTCGAACAGCAGGTGCGTGCCGGCCTTGGGAATGCTCTGGATCATCAGCGGCCGCTCGGCGAAGAAGTTCTCGTTTCGCGGCGCGCACAGCCAGGCGCCCGGCACGGCGGAATACTTCTGCAGGGCGGCGGCCACGTCGGCGGTGGAGGAATGGCAGAGGAAGGCGGCGTCGGGCTCGAGCCCCTCCGGCAGCGGGTGGAGGCCGGCGGCGCCAGCCCGCGCCACTTCATCGGGGCAGCCGAAGAAGGCGGCCCCAGCGGCGGCCCCCGCCTGTCGGGCCTCGGCGACGAAGGCGGCGGCGAATTCGCCCAGGCCCTGGACGAGGAAGTTCCTCGCCCCGCCGGCCAGCAGTTCCTGCAGCACGCCCACGTAGGGCGCCACCTGTGGCGTCACCAGGCGCAGCAAGGGCTTGCGCTGGGGGTGGCCGAGACTCTGATTTTCGCTATCCATCGTGTCCTTGTCTCCGCGCGGCGGCGTCTATCGTGGCCGTCGCGGGCACGTCCCAAAGGTGATTGATCGTACATGCAGGTCGATGCGCGGGAGAATACCACATGCGGGCGGAGAGGGAAAGCCCTCGCGATGCGAGGTTGACACGTTCGGCCTTTGGGGAGTACAAACGCAGCGTTCGCCGGTGGCGTGATCACCGGCCTCTCGGGACAGACGATGCAATTGCTGCACCCATTCGGCCGCCTGGCGCGGCACCGTTCCATGATCTGGGCGATGGCGATCCACCAGGTCAAGAGCCGCTACGTCGGTTCGGCCGGGGGGCTGCTGTGGGCGGTCGTCGCGCCCCTGGTGACGGTGCTGACGTACTGGTTCGTGTTCTCCGTCGGCCTGCGCGTGCAGTCGGTGGGCAACCTGCCGTTCGCCCTGGTGCTGTTCTGCGGGCTGGTGCCCTGGACGCTCCTGAGCGAGAGCCTCGCCGCCGGCATGAACTCCGTTGCCGCCAACGCGCACCTGGTGACCAAGACGCGCTTCCCCAGCGAGATCCTTCCGGTCGTCGCGGTGGTCGCCGGGCTGATTACGCACGCGATCATGATCGTCGTGCTCGTTGTGTGCCTGCTGGTGGCGGGCATCTACCCCACGGCGAGCGTGTTGCTCACGCCATATTACACGCTGGGGCTGGTGGTGCTGTCGCTGGGGCTGGGCTGGCTGACGGGGGCGCTGTTTGTCTTCTGGCGCGACATTGGCCAATTCGTCAACGTCATCATCCAGTTGTGGTTCTGGCTGAACCCCATCGTCTGGGACATGAGCATCGTGCCGGAGGAATATCGGTCGCTGCTCAAGTGCAACCCGGCCTACTACGTGGTGGAGGGATACAAGTCGGCCTTCCTGCCGCAGGTGCCTTCGCCGACGGCGGGCGATGCGCTGTACTTCTGGGCCTTCGCCCTGGGCACGTTCGCCCTGGGGGGGCTGGTGTTCCGGAGGCTCAAACCCGAATTCGCGGAAGTGCTTTGATTCGATGAGCCAAGACATCGCCATCTCGGTCAAGGACGTCACGAAGAGGTTCCGCCTCTTCCGCTCGCCCAAGGAGCGGTTGCTGGAGGCGCTGCATCCGCTGCGGCGCAAGTACCACCGCGAGTTCTGGGCCCTGCGGGGCGTGAGCTTCGACGTTCGGCGCGGCGAGACCTTCGCCATCGTGGGGCGCAACGGCAGCGGCAAGAGCACGCTGCTGCAGATCCTCTGCGGCGTGCTTCGTGCCACGGGCGGCCAGGCGTGCGCCAACGGGCGGATCTCGGCCTTGCTCGAGCTCGGCGCGGGCTACAACCCCGAGCTGACGGGGCGGCAGAACACGTACCTGGCCGGGGCGCTGCAAGGTTTCTCGCGCCGCGAGATGGACCAGCGGCTGCCGATGATCGAGGAGTTTGCCGAGATCGGCGAGTTCATCGATCAGCCGGTCAAGACCTACTCCTCGGGCATGTTCGTGCGGCTGGCGTTCGCCGGGGCGATCAACGTCGACCCCGACATCCTGGTCGTCGATGAGGCGCTGGCCGTCGGCGACGCCAAGTTCCAGCACAAGTGCTTCCAGAAATTCCGCGAGTTCCAGGAGCAGGGCAAGACCATCCTGATGGTCACGCACAGCACCGCCGCCGTCACCAAGCACTGCCAGCGGGCCCTGCTGCTGGAGGCGGGGGAGATGGTCGAGATCGGCCCGCCCAACGACGTGGTCAACTGCTACATCGACCTGCTGTTCAGCGGGCAGATCAGCGGCTACGCGGCCAAGCCCGAAGTGGTGGCCGGCGAGCATCGCGGCCACCTGCTCGTGCGGGGCGGGGCGCGATTTTACGCCTTGCCGCTTCAGGGCGCTTCGTGGGACCCCGAGACGCTGACCAACCAGCAGCTGCGCGATCTGGCCGCCGCCGGCCGCTGCATCGCCGAGGGCACGAAGGAAGCCATCGTGCGGCGGCTGAACGATGCGCAGGCCGCACAGGCGCCCGCCGCACCGACGCCCACCGCCGGCGGCTCAGCCGCCCTGGCTGAATTCCTGGCCGCACCGGCCGACGCCGACGCCTGCCCGCGCCGCCGCACCTACAACCCCAATGAGTATCGCTACGGCGACCGCCGGGCCCTCATCGTTGATTACCTCGTCGCCTGCGGCGGCGATTTCGATCCCGTCGCCATTCAGGCCGGCAGCACGCTGGAGGTCTACGTCAAGATCCGCTTCGCCCAGAGCATCGACCGCCCCATGTGCGGCTTCACGATCAAGACGGTCGACGGGGTGATCCTTCATGGCCGCAACACCGAGTGGAGCCGCGCGAGCTTCCCCGCCGTCAAGGCCTCGCAGGTGATCGTGTGGAAGATCACGGTCAAGATGCCGCTGCGCGACGGCGACTATTTCATCGACCTCGGATGCGGCGAAGCCGACGGCGCCGTCTGGCAGCCGCTGGATCGCCGCTACGGGCTCATCCACCTGGTGGTCCAGGGCAGCTCCGCCTTCGGCGGCCTTGTCGAACTGGATTCCAGGCTCGTGGAGGTCAGCAGGACGTGATGAAACCCGACCCGCAATCCCCGTCTACGTCTCCCGCCTCCGCCGTGGTGCAAGGCTCGGCTGTGCGTTCGGCATTCGAGCGGCAGGGGCCCTCGCTGCCCCCGGCCATGGCGCGGGTGGCGGGCCTGTTCCGCGAAAACGACCAGTTGGCCGGCGACCCCGAGGCGCTGGTGCGCGAATACGTCGCCGCCTACGAGGCCGCCGCCGGCCGCTCGCCCGCGCCCCCGGCCGCGGCCCCGTTCTTCGTCTTCGGCACCGGTCACTCCGGCAGCCGCTGGATCGCCCTGTTGTGCTCGCTGCTGAACCCCGACGTCATGATCTGTTCGCACGAGGACATGCGCCGCCGCGTCGACTGGGAAGGCTTCATGAAGGAGCCCGCCCGGTGGGAGGCGTGGCTGGCGCAGCTGGCGCGTGCGGCGTCGCTGCCGCCGCGCGAGGCGGCCGCCTCGCTGCTTCCGCAATGGGTGGCCGACATGGACCGCCGCTTGGAGCAGTTTCCGCTGGGCGGCTATTCCGAGTCGGGCGTCGAGACGGGCTTCTTCCAACTGGTCCACCATGCCTTGCGGCGGTACGAACGGGCCAAGGGCGTGCTGCTGGTGCGAAACGGCATCCTGGTCGTCAACTCGCTGACGAAATACCACCAGGACGACCCGCTCCGCGAGGGTTTCCTCACGGGTGAGGTGTTCAAGGACGTTCACCTGGCCCGGCGGCGCGGGCAGTTCGAACAGCTCGCGGGGCGCTTCCCCGGGCAGCGGTTCTTCATCGCGCGCTGCATCACCTGGGACGTGGTCAATCGTGTCGTCCGCGATGGCTGGGCGTCGCTGGACGGACGCTTCATGCTCTGCCGGCTGGAGGATCTTTCCAGCAGCGCCGCCGCGATCGCCGCACTGAACCGGTTCCTGGGCAACGCGGGCGGGGATGAAAGGCTGATGCACGCTGCCGGCGCCATCGCCCTGGCGCTGGACTCCAACCGCAAGCTCGAGGCCAATAATGACCCTCGCGCCGTGTGGTCTCGCTGGACGCCCGACCAGCGGGCGATCTTCCAGCAAGTCTGTGGCGAGGCAATGGGCGACTTGGGCTACCCAGCGCCGGCCGCCCCGTGAAGGCAATGCCGGACGCGCGGCGTTTCAATGCCATCACGATTGGGAACCCCCTGCCGCCGTTGTCAAAAGACTTCGCGTTGACACACCGCCGCCTCGCGAGTACAACGGCCGCCTCATGACGCAAGACGCCGCCACCATTGACCGCCTTTACGGCCTGCTCTCGCTGATCCGCCAGGCGGAGCAGAAGATCGTCGACGTATACATGTCCGACGTGATGCAGTGCCCCGTGCACCTCAGCGTCGGGCAGGAATCCGTCGCGGCGGCCTTGTGCGCCAATCTCGTCGCGACCGATCTCCGCATCGGCACGCACCGCTCGCACGCGCTGTACCTGGCCGGCGGCGGCGACCTGGTCGCCTTCTACGCCGAACTCATGGGCCGCCAGGGCGGCTGCAGCGGCGGGTATGGCGGATCGATGCACCTGATTGACCGCGCGCACGGGCTCATCGGCACCACCAGCATCGTCGGCGGGGCCCTGCCCATCGCCGTGGGGCTGGGCTTTGCCGTCCACAGGCCGGCCGTGGCGGCGGTGCTGTTCGGCGATGCCGCCGCCGACGAGGGCGTCTTCGCCGAGAGCGTCAACTACGCGCAGCTCCGCAAGCTGCCCGTCATCTTCCTGTGCGAGAACAATCGCTACAGCGTTTACACGCCGCAGCGCGTCCGCCGCGCGGCGAATCCCTCGGCCGTCGCCCGCGCGTTCGGCATGACGACGATCGAGGCGCCCATCGAGACAGCCAACGACGTCTTCGCCCTGAATGACCTCATCGCCGACCCCATCGCGGCCGTGCGACAGGGCGCGGGGCCGCTGTTCATCGAGTGCCAGACCGTCCGCTGCTACGACCACAACGGCGTGCGTGACGACGTGGCCGCGGGCTTCCGCGACGCGGTGGAGAAGGACCTGTTCAACGCGTACGACCCCATCAAGGTCGCGCGGTGCAAGATCGCCGCCGACCGCGCAGACGCCATCGACGCCCGCAACCGCGCCGCCGTCGAAGTGGCCTACGGGCAGGCGATGCAGTCGCCGCCGACCGTCATCCCCCAGCCGCCCATGATCGCGAGGGCCTCGTCATGAGCAACTGGGGAACCAACCCGAAGATCCCGCCCATCCTGCCGGCCGGCACGCGACCGCTGACGTACCAACAGGCCATCGCCGAGGGGCTCCGGCAGGCCCTGGCGGCCGATGCCCGCGTGAGGCTGTTCGGCGAGGGCGTGACCGACAAGGGCGCCACGTACGGCACGACCACCGACCTGCACAAGGAATTCGGCGACGAGCGCGTCTTCGACGTGCCAACGGCCGAGGGCGTCATCACCGGCATGGGGATCGGCATGAGCCTGGCGGGCCTGCGGCCGATCGTCGTGCACCCGCGCAACGACTTCCTCCTGTGCGGCATGGACCAGATCGCCAACCACGCGGCCAAGTGGGACCTGATGTTCGGCGGCCAGCTGGCCACGCCGATGGCCATTCGCACCGTCGCCTGCCGCGGGTGGGGCTCGGCCGCCCAGCACAGCCAGGCGCTGCACTCGATCTTCGCGCACTTTCCCGGGCTCGAGGTGGCCATGCCCTTCACGCCCGCCGACGCCAAGGGCATGCTGCTGTACGCGGCCCTGGAGGCCCGCGGGCCGGTGATGCTCATGGAGCACAAGTGGCTGTGGAAGCTGTCGGGGCACGTGCCGGCGGAGATGTACAAGACCGCCCCCGGCCTGCCCGCCGTCGTCCGCGCCGGGCGCGACGTCACGCTGGCCGCCATCAGCTACGGCGTGGCCGATGCGATGGTGGCGGCGGAGGAACTCGCCGCCCAGAACATCTCGGCCGAGGTGATCGACCTTCGCTGGCTGCGTCCGCTGGACGTGCGGCCGGTGGCTGAATCGGTGGTCAAGACCGGTCGGCTGATCGTGGCCGATAGCGGGCACGTGCAGTTCGGCGCCTCGGGCGAGATCGTCGCGCAGGTGCTCGAGACGGCAGGCCCCCGCGCTTTCCGCGCGGCCCCCGTCCGCATCGGCATGCCCGACAGCCCCGTCCCCGGCTGCAGCGAGTCCACCTACTTCCCCGCGCCCGCCGACCTCGTCGCCGCCGCCCACAAGCTCGTCCGCGCATAACCCAAATCGGTGCCGTCCCAAACTCGTGCCTGTTCGGTGCCACCCC
>CAZTVF010000140.1:0-12150 GCA_964616985.1 uncultured Planctomycetaceae bacterium | reverse complement strand
GTTCATGTCAAACCTCCGTGTTGGGAGCGATTTCGCTCTAACTCCTGATGGAATCTTTCCAAAGCCTGCTGATCGAGGGCGCCGCCTTTTGCATGGCGGGCCCCATGTAGGGGCGTGCTTCGATGTTCAACGTCAACGTCGTGGGCCCGAACAACTGCTCATTGAGCCGATTGGCCCGGTCCGCCTGGGCCTGTGTCCGCAACCTTATATATGTGACGGCCACGGACTGGCCGTTCCGGTCCACCACCGGCCTGGTGCTGGGATACACCCGGCCGCCGATCTGGATCTCCCCGCCGTGGCCCACCTGGCGTATCCGCCGCCGGCGGTTGGGCACCCGCAGGCCGCTGACGCCGAATTCCAGGTTCCGCTGCGCCATCGTGGACCGTGGGAAGCCGACCGGGCCGACCACCACGCTCTGCGTCTGGTCATCCCAGGCATACCAAAGGTTCTTCTTGATCCACGGGTGAGAGCGGATCGCGTGCGGCGGCTGCCCGGGCGACGAGGGCTTGGCCCCGGGGGCCACGGTACGCATCGAGTTCATCGCGATCTTCCGCGTGGTGGCGCCGGCCTTGCCCAAGGCGTCATAGTTGGCCTTGCCGACGGCATCCTTCACCGCCTGGCGGTCGAAGAAGCACTCCTTCATGTTCATTTCAAGCAGGGGCATCAGCTGACCCTTGCCAAGACGCTCAAAGGCCCCTTGGCCAGCGTGCGCGTCAGGTTCTCGACCGTCGTGGCGACGACCTCGTACCAGTACTGCGGGCGGATCACCGGCGGGCAGGCCAGCATCGCCCCGGTCTCGGCGGCGGTCATCGTGAAGGTGATCGTGACGGCAGTGCCCACGACGACCAATTCGCCGGCCTTGGCCATCACGATCTGGCCGGTGCCGGTCTTGTAGTCGGCGGTCTTCTTCAGAACGAGTTGCACGGTGGCGCCGGTCAAAGACGGGCCGGCATAGTCTGCCAGGGTCATCTGGACAGGCGACGCGGCCGAGTAATCATCGCCTTCGTGCAGGATGATCTCGCCGTTGTCGGCCACGGCCGTCACGAAGCCCACCCGCAGCGCGCCGATCTGGGCGAGTTTGGTGGCGATCAGCTGCGCTGTGGCGGCGGCCTGGGCCTCCTGCGGGTTAATCGCGCCGACGGCAACGATCTCGCCCGCTGCCGTCTTGATCTGCACCGATCCACGGAAGCCCTCAGGGAAGCCCCCGTACGTCCAGCCATAGAAGCCGCCGCCGAATTCGATAAAGCCGGTGGTGATCGGTGCGCCCTGTGGGACGCCATTCACGTCCACCATCTGAGCGCGGAGCGCCAGGCCGGTCTGGTCGGCCTGGAGCGCAATCGTGCTGGTCAGCGTGTACGTCATGGATTCAGGTCCGCTCGCCTGGCAAGGAGTTGTTGCAGGCGCTCGTTGGCGTACCCGATCGCCACATCAAGTTGGGCCATCATCTCCGCTCGCACCTGGGCAATCAGGGTGCGGGCCTGGGCATCGCTCAATACGGCGGTGTTTTTGAGACGCTGTTCAATCTGAGCGTCCATGCCCTCGGGGGCCAAAGACACGGCGTACTGTCGCAACATTCGTTTCTCGTCCTGGGTCAGAGCCATTGGAATCACCTATGCGATGGAGGTAATGATGCCGGATGTCACCGTGACGGTTTTGCCGTCGGCCGACGTGAACGTGCCCGTCGCGCCTGTGCCCACGGCCAGGCCGCCGGCGATAGAGACGATGCCGGCGCCCGATTCCTTGGGGTTGAGCACGAGGTTCGTCCCGTCGAAGCAGATGGACGCCTTGAGCGCCCCCCCGAAATACACCTTCTTGCTGTCGCCGGGGAACCATGCGCCCCCGCCATACAACAGGTACAGCGAATCGGCGCTGGCGGAGGCAAACCGCAGGGCATTGGACCCCTCGGTCGCCTTGGGCGGGCCATAGTTGGTGATGTTCCACGTTCCACCGTAGTTGGTGGTCTTCATCGTGAAGCCGCAGACGTTCGCTCCCCACACGTCCAGACCGCCGTCCACGGAGAGCTTGTTCGATGGCGTACGGCCCAGGCCCAGGTTGCCCAGCTTGTCGAACAGCAGCACGTCGTAACCGGCAGCCGTCTTGAGGGAGAACAACGAATCGTCCAGGTAGACCGACAGCGTGTAGTGATCTTGAACGGGGTCGGCGGCCCAATTGCCTGGGGTGGAGGATGTGACGCCCAGCCAGTTGTCGGCGATGTTGAACGAGCCGCCGGTGTTGTACCCGGTGCATTGCGTGATCAGGGTGTAGCCGTTGGAATCAACGAGCTTCACGGCCATCGGCGGTGCGAAAAGCCCGGCACTGTAGACCCCGTTCAAGAGGACTTCCTTCAGTGAGCCCGCCACGACCTTGCCCTTGAACGTGCCGAATGGAACATCAGCCCTGCCTCGGATCGCAAACTGAGCGGCCGGAGCGGCTGTCGTTCCCACGCCGATGCGGTGATTCGCCGAATCGGTCTTGATCTCGGGGGTGGTGATGCCGGCGAACGTCGGGGCTGCTGTCGCGGCGATATCCTGAATCGTGTCCAGACTGCCGGCGTTGACGCGGAGGTTGGTGGGAGCCAAAGACAGCGCGACGGTACTGCCAGCGTAGGTGATGGGTGCCGTGGCGGCCACGACGCCGGAGGGGCCGGTCGCGCCGGTGTTGCCTGTGTCGCCCTTGAGGCCTTGGATGCCCTGGATTCCCGGCGCGCCGTCATGTCCATCGGCACCAGGCATGCCTTGGGGCCCAGTCGCCCCGTCACGGCCTGGAGCGCCGTCCATGCCGGGGATCCCTTGGACGCCTTGGTCACCATCCCGGCCAGGAGCGCCGTCGGCGCCGGGCAAACCATCGCGGCCGGGGGCGCCGTCAGTGCCGGCGGGGCCTTGCGCCCCGGGCGGTCCTTGCTTGGGTTGTCCGATGAACTGCATCTCTACTCTTCCTCCACCATCAGGCGGAACGTTACGGTGACAACGCTCGTGTACTGCCGCAGCGTGTCCAGGTGTGTCGGGATGTAAATCGGGTCGTTAGTCACCTTCACGACGACTGCTTCGGGGTAATCCAGCAGCGGCCTGCCCTGAAGCAGCGAGAAAATCTCCGTCGTCAGCGCCACAAGCGGGCGCAGGTCCTCGGCGTCCTCGGGCACCACCTGCCGCTGGATGCCCACATCAATCGTGAAGTCGAACTGTGATGTCTCACGGCTCAGCGATGTCATCTCCATCGCCTTGGGAACCGCGGTCACGCGGATGGTCTTGAGCTCCTCCAGCGTGTAGACCGGCCGCAGTGAGGTTGCGGCGATGAAGGGCACGCACAGATCGCCCCCGCTCAGCTGGTGTGCGACGGCCTCGGCGATGTCCAGGATGCTGACCATTCGGCCTCCATCACGACACGTGCAAAACCATTCGCCACACCAGGCTCACGGCGCCGGTCACCGCAGCGCCCGTGATGATCCACAGCAACTTGCTGCGGATCGCCTCAGCCGATTCCAGCCGGTCCAGCCGTCGTTGAATGCCCGGCTTGCCGTTGCCGCGAATCGCCTCATCCAGCCTGTCGAGTTTGTCGTGGACAGAGGAGAATTCGGCCTGGCACACGCGGTCATATTGTTCGGTGTCGGAACACATCAGTTCACCTCGGTCTGTTTCGTGTGGATTCGCATCGTCCGCCGGTACGGATCGCTGTATCGCCAGCAGGGCTTGCCCTGGTCGGGCGACATCACGTCATGCACCAACGTCTGACCATTGAGAAGTTCCTCGATGCGGTCACCCGGCTTCGGGATAATTGCCGTGCCGGAGATCACCAGCGTGTCGGTCGCGATCAGGTAATCGCGGCTGTGGACCAGTTCCGCAAAGCCGCTGTCGTTGATGACCTCGAAGACCGTGTTGCCCACCGTGGCCGTCACCTCGACGGATTGCGCGCCACGGCGGTACATCACCTTGCGGCCCATGTGGCTGGCCCGCATCCGGCCCAGCCATGCCGCGGCTTGTTCCAGCAGGTCGGTCACGGCTTACGCCCCAGCCGAGACCTTCACGACGCCGGCGTCCACCCACAGCGCCCCGGCCACGCCGGGGTCTGCCGCCGGCAACGTCGCGATGACGTTGTTGCCGCTACGGGCGAGCTTGCTGGTGCCGAAGGTGATCTCTTTCGTGTCGCCCACGACGGCCCCGATCACGGCCAAGGCGCCGTTGGCCGCCAGGGTCGCATTGCCCGACACGGCCACCGACTCGAAGCTGTCGCCGTCGGCCACCAGGACCTTGCCGGCGGTGTAGCTGACGGGGCCAACATCCGACAGGTCGCCCAGGCCCAGGACCTCTGCGGCCGTGGCCTCGACGCTCCGCAACGCGGTGCGGACGGTCTCGGCCGTCTGGCCGGCAGCCACCAGGGCAAAGCCCATGAACGTGTTGCCGGTTCGGGTGGTGGTGGAAGCGCCGGTGCCGGCCGTTCCGCCCACCGGGTCGCCGTCGGCGTCCCAGTACACGGCCGCGCCGGCCGTGAACACGACGGCCGCCTTGGCCACGTCGAACACCCCGCGCACCGCCAGGGCGCCAAGGACATTGCCCGCGATGGGCGTCTTGGCCACGCCGACCAGCGTGCCCTGCGCGATCACATCGCCCGCGGCCACGGCCGAAGAGGGCGTGTAGTCAATCGAGTCGCCGTCCTGAACATAAGTTGCCTTTGCCATGTCTCATGCCTCCGTGCTTGATGTCATTGTGAAAGAGAGCCCTGCGAGCGGCGGCAAAGGAGTAAAACCACCGCCCGCAGGTACGCCTCCGAGAACTCTTAGACCTCACCCTTGGCCTTGCAGCCGCCTCGCGCGTCCTGCAATGCGCACCCAAAATCGTGATAGCCCCGCATCATCACGCCGAGGCGGTCAAAGTCGGCCGCCGCCGTCTCGATGGTCGGGGACTCCTGGCCGTTGAGGAAGGCGACCTCGATCACGGGCAGATCGCTGGGGTCGGCCAGCAGGTACCACGCCTTGGCCGAGTAGCCGGGGTACTTGGTGTTGGCCAGGTACCGCGACACCTCTACGCGGAACTTGCCCTGGTGGGGATTGGTGGTCCCGTACGCGCCCTTGTTGCTGGTGTTGTCTCGGATCTCCAGGGCCTTGTAGAGCTGGGCCGACAGGGTGGACAGCGCCGTGGGCACCAGCACGATGGACGGCATGATGCCCAGGGGCTTGCCGTCGCTGTCGACCTGGTCCATGAACGTCTGCTCGCCGAGGGTCAGGCCGTCGATGGACAGCGCCGTCCCGGCGCCGGCGACGTAGTTCTTGTTGCCGGCGGTGAAGAACGCGGCGTTGTTCAGGAACACGGTCCAGAACACGTCGTTGATCGTCAGGCCGCTGCCGCGACCCAACTTCCTCGGCACGGTGGTGATGGCCCCCAGGTCATCGTTGATGATGTCCCGGCGGTCCACGGCCAGCATCAGGCCGAAGGTATCGGCCTTGTTGCTGTAGGACTCGCTGCCCAGGGTGCCGTGCTTCAGTTCGCCGCCCGGCGCCACGGGCTGGTACTGATCGGCGCCGATCAGGCGGTAGGACGTGACGGCCTTGAAGTCCGACACGTTGCGTACCGCGCAGATGTTCCGCCAGGTCCGCTCGACGGAGAAGAAGCCCTCCAGCAGGAACTTGTTGGCGACGTTGGACAGGATGCCGCCGATGTCCACGGTGGAGTACTGGGCCTGGATGTCCTGGCCGCGCCCGAAGGCGAAGCGCATGATGGCCCGCGTGTCGCGGAAGTTGCGGCCGGTGTAGCCGTTGGCCCAGGCGGCTTCCAGCAGGAGTTCCTGCAGGCCGATGCCACCGCTGAACCGCTTGTCGGCCACGTCCAGCGTCTTGGCGTCGTGCAGTTTCTCGACCTCCTGCAGGCCGGCCGTCAGCATGCACGCGGCCTCCAGGACGTTGCCGGTGACGGTGTTGTCCGGCGCGTGGACGGAGGGGGCCTTGGGCCTGCTGGCGCGCAACACCTCCAACTCGGTGCGCGTCCCGTCCCAGCCCTCCTTGATGGCCTTGGCGCACACGTCGGCATGCTCGGCGCCGCAGATCTTCTGCACCGCGGCGATCCGCTCCTGCTCGGCGGCGATCTTGGCCCGCATCTCGGCGATGGGGTCCGCCGCCGCGATCACAGGCGGCGCGGACGCGCCGCCGGCCTCCGTGCCGGCGGGCGCCTGCGCCTCGACCTTGCCCGCTGCATCCTTGCCCTCGCTGCCCTCCACCTTCACGTCCTCCTTGATCTCCGTACCTTCCATGTTCTTCTCCTGTGTGGCTGAGGCAGCCACGCTGGCCGACGTGTTGGCGTCGGCACCAAGGTCCACGAACGATATCTCGCCGAGCGCAGAGCGCCGGACTACGTTGACGGGGCCGGCGAATTCACGTCCGTTCACCAGCACCATCTGAGATTCTTTGACGAACTCGAACTGATCCACCGACGTGCCGATCGAGGCCTGCCAGGGGAATCCGTTCCTGGCGGATGCGACCACCTCACGCGCGGCGGCGGTGTCGCGGGACACGACGCCGGCGGCGACCAGACGGCCATCGGTGATCGCGATGCTGTCGGTGTGGCCCACGCCGCTATTGGCGTCGTGGCCGAACCGGATCGGCCGGTTCTGCGAGGGGATGGCCAGGCCGGCCAGATCCACGATGACGGGGAACCGCCAGCCGCCGATCCGCATGGGCCCGCCGGTGTAGGCGACCATGCTGAAGCGCGGCAGCGGCGCCTTGCCGTCGCCAGCGTCGGCGACGACATCGATCTCCATCGTGGCCTTGAGTTCAAGCTGCTTGGGGTTGTCGTTCTTCACTGTCGTCTTCCTTCTGTTGATCCTGCTGGGGCGCCGCCTGCGCGATCGTGAGCCCCAGTTCCTTGCACAATTGCACTTCCTTCGCCCGCTGGCGCAACTCCGTCTCCCAGTCCTTGCCCTGGCGAGCGTACTCGGACGCCAGCGTGGTGGTATTGCTGGCCAAGCGCTGGGCCTGCGCACTGGCCTCCTTCAGTGGGTCGACATGCTCGTGCCCATCCCAGAACCACTGGTGCGGCCAGTCCTGCACGTCCGCCAGTTCCGCGTACACCTTCACGGCCTCGGCCATCCATGCGTCGAGAATCTGGTCCAGGACCACGGCCTCGCAGTGGGCCTGTTCCACGCGGATGGATTTGTAGTAGGTTTGGTGATCCAGACGCCCCGAGGCGTAGTTGTAGCCCGAGGAATTCCCGGCGGCAATGTTGAATGGAATCGAAAGGCAACGAGCGATTTCGTTGAGGATTTCACGCTTGAATTCGCTGTAGGTCGTCGCCGGCTGCTCGGCCTTGATCTGCGTGGGTTCCCAGCCTTCGGGGCCGAAGACGGCCATGTTGGGCGAGAACTCCATCTCCGTCATGGGCTCCACATCGGCGGCTTCACCGCCGGCCGGGGTGTTGGTCTTCATGAAGATGGCGATGTTGGCTGCCGACTCTGCTGCGGAGATCACGGCCAGCGTGTACCGCCGCAACTGCGCGAACAGCGGCAAGGCTGGCAGGATGTCGGGCAGGCCGCGCGACTGGCCGGGCCGATCCTTGCGGAACCAGTGGATGATCGAAGCGGCCGGGATGGCCCGGTACGACAGCGGCGCCATCGTCAGGAAGTCGCCGGGGTGATAGTCCAGGACGTGGTATTCCTGGGGATTGCCGTACTCGTCAAACACGATCCCGTCCACGGAGGTCGGCGTGGGCAACTTCATCAGGGGCGTCGTCACCTGCTCGGCCTCGATGAGCTTGATGTCCAGCTTCACAGACGAGGTCAGGCTGCCGTTGGAGAACAAGAGGCCAAACGCCTCGCCGTCATGCGCCCGCGATTCGCGCATCGTGCGGAGCTTCCCGGGGAGATCAATCGCCTTGGACCAGGCGATGAACTCACGTTCGATGATCCCGTTCACGCCTGCGTCTTCCCCGTCGCCCAGGAGCATCTGCAGGCGCGGGCCCGTACCGATCACGTCGTTGGCCAGCGTCAGCACGATCCCACGGGCATAGGAGTTGTTCGCGACTTCGTAACGGGCACGGTTGCGCAGGACGCGACGGATTTCCGGACGGGCGGCGGCGTTGGCCGACAGGAAGTCGGCGTTCGCCCAGTGGCGCATGTTGTCGGGCGTGGTCTGCGCCGAGTCGAACTTGGCGCGGATGAACTTTACCGCCCGTCGGGCGGTTGCCTTCACACGCTTTGTCCAGGGCCACAGTCCCATAGGTTAAACCGCTCCCGGCGGGACGATCTTCGCCCGCCTCAGCGACCTGGCCGGGTTCCGCCCGGCCCGTTTGCTCGCGAGGTACTTGTCCGCTGCGATCTGGTCGGCCAGCGTGTGCTGCTCGATGCTGGTGCCGTCGCCCGAGGCCTTGGAAGGTCCCGTTGCGTTGTCGAGAATCGCTTTATCCAAATCCTCTGCCATACTCGCGGGAGCAGGAATCGAACCTGCGTGTATCGGCGTATGAGGCCGTCGCTGGAGCCGCTCCAGTCCATCCCGCTGTTTGACAACCATTCCACGCGAGCAAAAAGAAAAGGCCGCTCGAGGGTTTCGGCCCCGAACGGCCTTTGTATCTTTTCGCGTCACACCGGGGATCAGCCGGTGCGTCGCGCGTCCTGGTTGTCTAATGCAAATCTACAAGAGCGATGTGCTCCAACAAAGCGGTTTCCGGGAGCGGTGATAGATCGTTACAGGGGTAGACATTGTTATTCTGTCGCTGCCACTTCTGCATCGAGTCCGTGCGCCGAACACAGTTCCTGCAAGGCATGTCCTGTCAGCACACACTGACGCGAACTGAGGTCACAACCATCTTCCACGGCGTTCTGGATGCCTGACAGTATCGCTTTGGCGACTGCATCCAAGAGCGGACGGCGCGACTGGAGCAACCGCACCGCTTCGGGGAAATCGTGATCGAGCTCAGACTGTGCTCTGGAAACGTCGAACCTCGTGCCCCACAAAAGCAGAATCCCCTTCCGAAGCTTGCACTTGTCGCCCGTTACCCCTCTCGACACGCAGTTGAACTGCACGATCTCTGCCGCCGCACCACCGCCGACAACCGCCGTCCACTTCCCCACATCATCCTGGTCCTTCACCATTCCCGGTGGTATCGCTCCATAGTGCCCGCGATTCTCGCCCTCTTCCACGCTGACGGTCGTATTCATGCATTGGGCGAAAAGTGAAGCATGAACGACGGCGTGCCCAGCCTCGTGGTAGGCAGGAACCTCCCATTGGCACTGACAAAAGGTTGCCATTGTCTATTTCTCCCAAGTGGTGACCCGCTTGCCGCAGTGTCGGCACTCGCGCCGGCGCATAATCCGGCCTCCGAAGGCCGGACGCGTGTAGATTACATGGAAGTGCTTGCATCCGCAATGACGGCACGCCAGACCGCGCTGGTCCTGCTCGGGCGTCCATGTCTTCCGTTCCGTTGTCGCGGTGTCCATGCCTATCTCCTCATCAGGTCTTGCTGGGTGTATTTCTTCCGCTGACGCTTGGGCTTGGCGTCCATGCCCGGCAGGCTGACGCCGCAGATGGACGCGGCCACCGCGCAGCCCACCAGGCAGTCCAGCCAGTGGTTGTCCGGGCGGGTAGGCCGGGGCTTCCATTCCTGCACATCCCGGCCCTGCCCGTGCGTCAGCACCCACGTCTCCGAACCGGCGATGTGCTCGGCGAACAGGGCGTGCTCGCTCTCGCTCTTTCCGAACAGCGTCAGGGCGCCGGGATCGCCCGGGGCGACGGCCAGCCGGGCATGCACGAAGCTCTTCCAGTAGTTGGCGTCGAACGCCACGTGCTGGAATTCGCTGCTCCTATTCACGTTGGGGAAGTACCAGTTGTGGCCGTGGACCTCGCCGGGATGGCGGCGGTAGGTGCTCATGGGCTTGGACCCGGCCCGCAACCCCATGCCCTTGGACAACACCATCGACGCGCCGCCCACCTTGTGTTTGACGTTGGCGACGATGCCCGACTTGTAGCCCATGTCCACTAGCAGCTTTTCGACCCGAAGGACGCCGCCCCCGGCGCGGGGCCAGGAACGCTGGAGGCACTGTCCGACCAATTCCTCCAGACCGGCCTGGATAGCTCCCTCCACGCCGGCGCCGGGAAAGGCCCGGCCCAACGTGTGCTTGGCATCCTGGAGGGTGAAGAACGACCGCTTCTGCTCGGGGAACGTGCCGTAGTCGACGACATGACCGGTGAAGCCATCCTCCCAGGCGCAGACGCAGTAGAACAGCACCGCGTCATGCACGTCGACGAACATGGTGAGCGTGCCGGCGGGCAGGGGCACTTCGCCGCGTTTGCGCCCGTTGAACCGCTCGGCGACCATGTCCGGGGTGAGAACCATGTCGTCGACCTGCTGACTGACCGGCTCATTCTGGTACTCCGCGAAGAACGCATCCCGGTCTCGCAACCGCAGGTTCATGGCATGCTGGAGGGCGCTGATCTCGTCCTCGTTGTGCCGCGCGGGCCAGGCGACAACGGCCCCGGCGTCCATCTCGGCCTGGTGCTGCTGATAGAACTCGGTGGCCTCCACGCCGCCGTTGCCGGCCCGGAGGCTCTCGGCGCGGATGGCGGCGTACTGGTCCCAGAGCTTCTCATGCGTGGGGAATGAGTAGACCATCTTGGTGCACTCTCCTTGCCATTCGGGGTTCTTCTCTCGGTCCAGCAGCTGGTCGGCCAGGTCGCCGGCGTAGATCTTCGTGCAGGTCAAGAGGCCCGAGATCTTGGAGCCCGGCCCCGCGAGCCCCAGCACGTCGCCATTGAGAATCGCCAGGCGGTTCACCGTCTGTTTGAGGGACTGGGCAGACTCCCGCGTCTGCGGATCGTCAACAAGAATTAGATCTGGACGAAGCACCGGCCCGTCGATGGTCGAATGCTGCTGGCCACGGATGTTACTGTCCAGGCCGTCGACGGTTATGACCGAGCCGCTGGCGGCGGAACCGGGGATGGTGGGCACGACGATCTTGTCCGCCGTCCAGATCGGGAAGGTCAGTTCCCCGCGGTATCGTTGGCCGCGCTGCTTGTGGGCGGAGTTCTCCAAGGCCTGGATGGGATAGACCACCTCCGGAAAGTCCCCCAGCAGCAGCGACTGCGGGCGCAGCAGGACCGCCTGGATGCCCTGGAGAAGGTTGCGGGCCTGGTCGGCGGCTGAGCCGATCAGGCAGACGTACTTCCGCCGACCGGTGAGGACGGCCCACAGCGCCGCCATGCGGGAGAGCACGGACTTGCCCGAGCCGCGGGGCATGGCGAAGGCGAACAGCCCGCCATGCACCACCGCCGTCTTGATCTTCTCGATGACGTTGAGGTGATCCCTGGACCAGGGCAGGTAGAAGATGTCCGGGAAGTAGGTCTCGCAGAAGAACCGGAAGTCCTCGCAGGCCCTCTGCCGGCGATCGGCGTCCTGGACGGGCGGTATCTCGCCGATGTCCTGGGCGTCCCGCCGGGCGGCGTTCTTGGTCACCAGGTCTCGCGTGCGGGCTTCTTCCACCGAGAGCTTGGGCGACCGGGGCTTCTCCCGCTCCCGCACCAGCCAGGCGACGTACCGCAGCAGGTTGACTCGCTTGCCGTCGCCGATGCGGTAACCGGCCGCGTTCATCTGGCGCACGACCTTGTGGATGCTGGTCACCATGCCCAGCGGCGTGGAGTTCAGCAGCCGCACCAGGTCGGTCGGGGTCAGTTGTCGCGTGTCAATCGCCATCGCTGTCCTTGTTCAGCCACGCCGCATAGTGGACCAGGTTGATGCGGCCGTCGGCCGTTGTGGGCGCTGCGGCCGCGATGTGCCGGCGGATCATCTCCTCCGTCACCAGCCCATTGCCCAGGGCCGACAGCACCTTCGCCGCCTGCGCGGGAGTCATAGCCGCCGGGTCGATACGCCCGGGGGCGGCCGGGACGGAACCTTCGCCGCCAGAATCTGCGGGAATCCGCACGTCTTTTTCGTCATTCGCCATAAGTCGCGCACCCCCCAAGCCATGCGGCATAGGTAATTCTGTGCCGGTTTGAAGCAATCGCCTTGGCTTCCTGCGACGGGCTCGGCCTCATGTGTTCATGAACATGCACAAGGACAAAACGATGAAAAGCGCGAAGAGCAGCACGATCAAGATCGCCGGGCGCGACACGAACCTCGCAGCGGTAACCGCCGAATGGCTGACGGCCCGGATGCGCAACGGCCGCCGCCGGGTCGAGGT
>CAZTVF010000139.1:0-12437 GCA_964616985.1 uncultured Planctomycetaceae bacterium | reverse complement strand
TTCCACAGCCAGGCCATCGCGGCGGGTTCACGTGCGAAACGCTTGTCGTAGGCCAGCGGGCGGCCGGAGGCGTCCACGGGCAGGGGGGTCGAGCCGGTGGTGTCGACGCCGATGCCGATGACTTGGTCGGGCTTGAAGCCCTTGACGGCCTTGGCGGCCGCGGCCAGGGCCTTGGTAATGACGATCTCGGCGCCCTTGACGTAGTCGGCGGGGTGCTGGCGGGCAAGGTGCGGGTCGCTGGCCAGGATCACGCCGTCCTTGCCATGCTCGTAGCCCCAGGTGGCGGTGGCGATTTCCTTGCCGTTGCTCACGTTGACGATGATCGTGCGGACGGAGTTCGTGCCGTAGTCCAGACCGATTGAATACTTTGCCATGTAGTTTTCCTTTCGATGAGCGGCCAGCATCATATTCATCCCGGGCACGCAAGTCCAGCGGGTGATTCTGTTGACAGGCAGCGAGGGTCCCACTGGCGACAGGGTGGGAAGCTGATCGGGTGCCATGCCGAAGCGTCGCGCCGTCTGCGACGCGCCGGCATGCCCCGCCAGAACCTGTCTGCGACAGATGAACTACGGAATGGCGCCTCATGAGGCTGGTATTGCCCCTGCCGAGGCTATCATTCATCGTCATTGACTGACACGACACGCATGGTTGCATAGTGCAACCATGCTCAATATACTGGAGTGTGGGTAAGGAGAAGCCTATGGCCACACTGCACGTCCGGAACTTTCCAGACACGCTGCATCGACGGTTGCGCCAGCGAGCTACCGAGCGCGGCAGATCGCTCAGTGCGGAGTTGGTGAACATCGTAGCCGAGGTCATGCATGATCAGGATAGCCGCGAGGCCCAGGCCGCACTGCTCGCAGAAGTCCGGCGCCGCAGCGAGAAGCGGCGGCGACTCAAGACCAGCATCGTCGCTTCCCTTCGAAAGGACCGTGCCAGGTGAACCCCTGGGGCCCCGCTTGCGTTATTGATGCCAGCGTCACGGCAATGCTGTTCCTGCCAGATCCCCTGGCGCCTCAGGCTCGCCAGATCTTCGACGGGCTGCTGCACGAGCCACCGGCGACTCTGTATGCGCCCGACCTGCTATATGTTGAATGCGCCAACGTCTTGTGCAAACATGTCCGGCGGCGGCTGTATGAACATGCCGATGTTCAGTCGGACATGGCGATACTCCGTTCGCTTCGCATCAAGAGCTACCCTACGCAGGGGCTGGTGGAGGCGGCTGTCGAGTTGGCACATCAATTCGAGATCAGCGCCTACGACGCCTGCTATGTCGCCCTGGCGGTGCAGCTGGGCGCGCCCCTGGTGACGGCCGACCGGAAGCTGGCCAAGAAGGTCCCGGCGAAGATGTGCGAGATTCGCGTGTTGTCTTAGGAGAGACCCGATGGAACAGACGCTTATCGTGCTTAAGCCCGATGCGGTGCAGCGGCAGTTGGTGGGGCGGATCATCGCGCGTTTCGAGGCACGCGGCCTCAAGATCGCGGCGATGAAGATGCTGGCCGTGGACGAGCCCCTGGCCCGGCGGATGTACGCGGTGCATCAGGGCAAGGATTTCTACGAGGCGCTGGTGGAGTTCATCACCTCCTCGCCCGTGGTGGCGATGGTGCTGCAGGGGGCAGGGGCCATTGGCATCTGCCGCGCGATGATGGGCCCGACGTTCGGCCCCGACGCGCCGGGCGGCACCATCCGCGGAGATTTCGGCGCCAGCCGGCGGTACAATCTCGTCCACGGCAGCGACTCGCCCGAGGCGGCGGCGCGGGAAATCCCGCTGTTCTTTGGCCCCGGCGAGATCGTCGCCTACCCGCTGGCGGCGGAGCCATGGATCTATGCGCGGCGGGGCGATACGTTGATCTGACGGCACCGGTGTGCGGAGATGATGATGACCGACGCGGCAGAGCGTGCGAAGCAGTTGCGGCAGGAGATCCAGCGGCACGACTACCTCTATTATGTCGAGGCCAAGCCCGAGATATCCGACCGCGACTACGACCGCCTCATGGACGAGCTCAAGCGCCTCGAAGCCGAGCACCCCGAACTCGTCACGCCCGACTCTCCCACGCAGCGCGTCGGCGGCCAGCCCATTGAGGGCTTCGTGCAGGTGCAGCACTCCGAGCCGATGCTGAGCATCGACAACACCTATAGCGAGGACGAGGTTCGTGAGTTCGACGCCCGCATCCGCAAGAGCCTGGAGCATGCGAACTATCACTATCTCGTCGACCCCAAGATCGACGGCGTGGCCATGGCCATCCGCTATGAGAACGGCGTGCTCATCCGCGGCGTCACGCGCGGCGACGGCCGGCAGGGCGATGATGTCACCAGCAACGTCCGCACGATCCGTTCGCTGCCGCTGCGGCTGATCGGCGAGGGCATCCCCGAGGTGCTCGAGGTGCGCGGCGAGGTGTACTGGCCGCGGAAGGCGTTCAACGCCTACAACGCCCGCCGCGTGGAGCAGGGACTGGAGACGTTCGCCAACCCCCGCAACGGCGCGGCCGGGACGCTCAAGCAACTCGACCCCAAGATCGCCGCCGACCGCGGCCTGGCGTTCATCACGCATGGCCTGGGCGTTGTGTCGCGCAATCTGGGCGTGCGCGCGAGCGAGGTGATGGCGCTGCTGGGCCGATGGGGCCTGCCGATCAACTCACACATGAAGGTATGCGACGATGCGGCCGCCGTCATCGGGGCCATCGAGGCGTGGCGGGCCATGAAGGCCGAGGTGGACTTCGAGACCGACGGCATGGTGGTGAAGGTCGACGAACTCGATGCCCGCGACGCCCTGGGGACGACCAGCAAGTACCCGCGGTGGTGCATCGCCTACAAGTACCAGGCCGAGCAGGCCGCCACCGTGCTCCGCGAGGTGAGCTTCAATGTCGGCCGGCTGGGCACGATCACGCCGGTGGCGCACTTCGACCCCGTGCAACTCGCCGGCACGACCGTGTCCAACGCATCGCTGCACAACTTCGACCAGGTCGAGCGCCTGGACGTCCGCGTGGGCGACACGATCGTCGTCGAGAAGGCGGGCGAGATCATCCCCCAGGTCGTGCAGGTGGTCTTTGACAAGCGGCCGCGAGACGCGCAGCCGCTGCGGGCGCCCGCAGCATGCCCCTCGTGCAACCAGCCGGCCGTGCGCGAAGCGGGCGAGGTGGCGCTGCGGTGCGTGAATCCCGAGTGCCCTGCGCAGATCCGCCAGCGGCTGGAGTTCTTCGCCGGGCGCGACCAGATGGACATCGGCAACCTCGGCCCCGCCGTGATCGACCAACTGGTGACGCATGGGCTGGTGCATCATTTCGCGGACCTGTACAAGCTGACGGCCGCCGACCTGGCGAACCTCGAGCGGATGGGCGAGAAGTCGTCGCAGCGGCTGATCGAGGGGATCGCCGCGAGCAGGGATCGCGGCCTGCAGCGAGTGATCGCGGCCTTGGGCATCCGCCACGTGGGGAACTCCACTGCCGAGGAACTGGTGAAGAGTTTCGATTCGCTGGAGCAGGTTCTGGCGGCCAGCAAGGCGGACATCCGGCTGGCGCTGACCAAGCCGAGCGTAGTGGCCGAGCGCGTGCACGAGGCGGTGTCGGGTGACGCAGCCGCGCGAATCCGCGACTTGCTCGACGGCGAACTCGTGCAGGCGTTGCGCGACCTGAAGATCAAGGGCCTGGACACTGCCAAGGCGGAAGCCATCGCAGCCCGGCTTGGCTCCGGCCGCAACGTGGTCGAGGCGAGCGTCGAAGAACTGACGGCCGCGATGAAGCAGGATGATCCCAGCGTGATCTCCGAGGCGATCTACACGTTCCTGCACAGCGAGGCGGGTGAGGATATGATCAACCGCCTGCGGACGGCGGGCGTGAGCATGGCGACGGTCAAACGGGTCGTTGCCGGCCCGCAGCCGCTGGCGGGCAAGACGGTGGTGGTGACGGGCGTGCTGGAGAAGTTCTCACGCAAGGAGGCCGAGGACGCGATCAAGGCCGCCGGGGGCAAGGCCGCGTCCAGCGTCTCCAAGAGCACCAGCTTCGTCGTCGCCGGCGCCGACGCCGGCTCCAAGGCCGACAAGGCCAAGCTCCTCGGCGTCGAGATCATCGATGAGGCCGAGTTCGCCCGGCGGCTGGGGGGCTAAGAGCTTCACCACAAAGGGCACAAAGAGCACCAAGAGAGGAATGCAGAGGCGGGCTCCGAAGCCGTGAGAACGGCGATGGTCATATTGGCTTTGGACGATAGGTGGCGGCCTTCCCAGGCCGCCGCCTGACATCACGAATGTGAGAGCGCTACGGCAGCGACGGCTGGAGTGAGAGTCGGGTCGCAGGCATCAGCGATGGGGGACGCGGCGCGGGAGCAATGATCGGGGCAACCGAATCGCCGGGACAGGACTTTCCCTTTGTGTTCTTTGTGCCCTTTGTGGTGAAAGAACGGCTCAGCACATCGCGGCGAAGCTGAGGGCGATGAAGAAGATCATCTTGAACTTGCGCTGTAGGCTTTCGGACACTTGAACACCTCCTAAGGCGGTCTAAGTATCTTGTGGTAACTTGACGGACTCATCTTACCACGGGACAAAAAACCTGAGAAGGGGAGAAATTATCTAAAGTCGCTGCCTGGTGCGGAAAGTTTCGCGTGTGATAAACACGGGAAGGTGTGACGTGTGGGCAAAGCTTGCGGCGTGGGGAAGGCGGGAGGTGCAGGTCCTCGCCCGCAGGGCTAGTGCTCTGTCTCATGTCATTCAAGGGGTGGCGGCCTAGGAAGGCCGCCACCCCTCACTTGAAGGTAGACAGAGCACCAAGTCCTGCCACGCGTGGACGATCACGACGGGTCGAACGCGTTGCCCCGACGGAGCCGCGTGCCGGCTTCGGGCGCGATCGGAATCATGAACGCCGGACCACAAAAGAGCGGGACGCGACCGAAGCCACGTCCCGCTGCTGTTTACTGCTCACCGGTTACCGCTTCTCACGTGTGGTAATCGGCGTTGATGGTGATGTACTCGCGGGAGAGGTCGCAGGTGATGGCGGTGGCGGCGCCGCGGCCCAGGCCCAGATCGCAGTCGATGACGATTTCCTTGCCGGCCAGGTGCTGCTCGACCTTCTTGAGGTTGAACTTCGCGCCGGTGCCGCGGGAGAAGACGGCCACGCCGCCGATCTTGATCACGGTCTTGTTCATGTCGACCTTCGCGGGCGAGCGGCCCAGGGCGGCCAGGATGCGGCCCCAGTTGGGGTCGCCGCCATGGACCGCGCACTTGAACAGCGGCGAGTTGGCCACGGTCTTGGCCGCGGCTGACGCCTCTTCATCACTGCGGGCGCCGCGGACGTTGATGTCGATGACCTTGGTCGCGCCCTCGCCGTCGGCCACCACCGCGCGGGCCAGTTCACGGCAGACTTCCTTGAGGGCAGCCGCGAAGGCCTTGAACGCGGAGGAGCCCGCGGTGATGGTCGGGTTGCCGGCCAGGCCGCTGGCGAGGACGGCGACGGTGTCGGAGGTGGAGGTATCGCTATCGATGGTGATGGCGTTGTAGGTGTCGCCGACGCAGGAGGCCAGGGCGGCCTGCAGGGCGGCGGGGGCTATGGCGGCATCGGTGGTGACGACCGAGATCATCGTCGCCAGCGACGGCGCGATCATGCCCGCGCCCTTGACGATGCCCGCGATGGTCACACTCTTGCCTGCGATCCTCGTCTGCACGACGGCCGTCTTCTCGCGGGTGTCGGTGGTCATGATGGCCCGCAGCGTTTCCTGATCGTTGCGCGTGCCGAGTTGGCCGGCGGCCAGCGCGATCCCCTTGCGGATCTTCGGCATCGGCAGGGGGTGGCCGATGATGCCCGTCGATGCCACCAGCACCTTCGAGGGCGTCGTGCCGAGCCGCTTGGCCGTCAACTCGGCCATCGTCCTGGCGTCGCGCAGGCCCCTGGCGCCCGTGCACACGTTGGAGCAGCCGGAGTTGATCACCATGCCGCGGATGACGCCGCAGCCCTTGGGCAGGATCTGACGGCACCACGAGACCGGCGCGCCGATAACCTGGTTGCGCGTCGTCACGATGGCGGCGGCGGCGTCATGCTCGCAGGCGATGATGGCCAGGTCGTTGTTGCCGCTGGCCTTGATGCCGCACTTGACGCCCGCGGCGACGAAGCCTCGGGGGAGAGTTATGTGTCGGATCACACCCATTGCAGTCCTCATTTCTAGTAGGGCACGCAGGTTCCGGCCCGCAGGGGCGGGTTCTGCATGCCGCGCCCGCCTCGGTTCTGGGGCGGGTGTCGCAATCCATCCCTGGTGTGGCATGCAGAATCCGCCGCTTCGCGGCAGAACCTGCATGCCCTGCATCGCAGGCGATTAGTACAACCCCGCGCTTTCGTCGAGGCCGAACATGATGTTCATGTTCTGGATGGCCTGGCCGCTGGCGCCCTTGATGAGGTTGTCCAACGCGCTGAAGATGACGACGCGGCCCTTGGCGGCGCGGGCGCTGATGTCGCAGAAATTCGTGTCCGCCACGTACTTTGTCGCCGGCAGCACGTCGGTCCGAACGCGGACGAAGGGCTTGGCCGCGTACGCCTTGGCCAGGGCCTCGTTCAGCTGCTCGGTCGTCACCTCGCCGCGGGGGCGGGCGTACGTCGTGCACAGCATGCCGCGGTCCATCGGGCACAGGTGGGGCTGGAACAGCAACTCGACGTCGCGGCCGAGGATGGTCGTCAGCGTCTGCTCGATCTCGGGCATGTGGCGGTGATTGCCGACGCCGTAGGGCTCGAAGTTTTCGTTTCGCTCGGGGTAGTGGTTCTTAAGGCTGGGCGAGCGGCCGGCGCCGCTGACGCCGCTGATGGCGTTGACGATGATGCCGGTGGGCTCGATCAGGCCGGCCTCCAGCAGCGGGGCGATCGCCAGTGCGCTGCACGTGGGGTAGCAGCCGGGGTTGGCCACCAGGCCCGCGGTGGCGATCTTGTCGGCGAAGAATTCGGGCAGGCCGTAGACAGCCTCGGCCAGGCCGGCGGCGTCCTCATGCTTGCAGTACCACTTCTCGTAGACGGCGGCGGAGGCGATGCGGTAGTCGGCCGACCAGTCGATGCAGCGGATGCCGGCCTTGCGAAGTTGCGGCACGTAGCTCATGGCGACCTTGTGGGGCACGCAGAGCATGGCCAGGTCGGGCTTGAGGGCGGCGACCTTGGCGGGGTCGAACAGTTCCTGGCTGAGCGTCACCTGCTTGGACAGCAGGGGGTAGAAGTTCTCCATCGCGCCAAGCTCGTTGGCCGGGCCATAGACGCCGATGAGTTCGGCCTGGGGATGGCGGAGCAGCCAGCGGATGACTTCGAAGCCCGCGTATCCGCTGCCGCCGATGAGAACGACCCGCACTTTCTTCGAACTGCACATGCTCTGCTCCTTGTGGCGGCGGCCTGGGAAGGCCGCCACCCTTTACTGGCGTTGAGGCGGCTGCGAAGGCAGCCGGCCCCTGAAAAAAGCGGTACGTAAAAAAGCCCCGGCACACGTGAGGCGCCGGGGCTTGGTGTGGCTGTTGAACTTAACGCTTGGAGAACTGGAACCGACGGCGGGCGCCTCTCTGGCCGTACTTCTTACGTTCCTTCATACGGGCGTCGCGGGTCAGCAGACCTGCGTCGCGAAGGGCGCCTTCGGCGTCGGGCACGGCGATGATCATCGCGCGGGCCAGACCCAGTTCGACCGCGCCGGCCTGGCCGGTGGGGCCGCCGCCGTTGACGCGGGCGAAGATGTCATACGCCTTCATCATCTTGGCCACCTGCAGCGGGGCGGTGACGGCATTGCGGTCCTTGAACGTGGTGAAATATTCTTCCATCTCACGATCGTTGATGAGGATCTTGCCCGAGCCGGGGCGGATGCGCACGCGGGCGACGGCCGACTTGCGGCGGCCGGTGCCCCAGATGTACTTCACACCCTCGGGAAGCGGGGGCGCGGTGCGCGAGACTTCGGGCGCCTTCTCCGGGGCCTTGGGAGCCTCGGGGGCGGCGGCGACAGGGGCCTTGTCCTCAACGGCGGGATTCTTTGTTTCTTCTGCCATCGCTACTTATTCCTGCTAGAGCTCGAGTTTCTCGGGTTGCTGGGCCTGGTGGGGATGTTCGGCGCCGCTGTACACCTTGAGCTTGGTCAGCATGTGCAGACCGAGCTTATTCTTGGGCAGCATGCGGCGGACGGCTTCCTGGACGATACGGTCCGGGTGGGCCTGGCGCACGTCGGCTACGGTCGCGATACGGCGACCGCCGGGATACTTGGTGTAGTGCTCGTAGGTCTTCTGGGACCACTTGGTGCCCGTCAGCTTGACCTTCTCGGCGTTGATGACCACTACGAATTCGCCTGTGTCCACGTGCGGAGTGTAGATGGGACGATGCTTGCCCATCAGGATGGTCGCGATGCGGGTGGAGATCCGCCCGAGCACCATATCCGCGGCGTCCACCAAGTACCACTTGGCGGCGACTTCGCCCTTCTTAGCCATGTAACATTTCGTCGTCATTGCGTTTACCCTGTCTACAGCGGGACCGTAAGTGTAAAGAGCACAGTATTATGACTGCCAAAATGCAGGAGTCAACTGCAAATCGCGGCCGACCGCCAAAAAAATCAAGACCGCTTCCTAATACGCCCCTGCAGCGGGCGACGTTCGGGACGGAGTATATCACGTGCGGCCTGGGAAGGGGAGACTATCTTGCCGGATCGTTGGGTGAGAGTGTGAAAAGCGAGTGTTTGACCCCTCGAGGAGGGCAGGTTAGAGTAGGCGTCGAGGCCCGGTGGCGGAACTGGCAGACGCACGGGATTTAAAATCCCGAGTTCCGAAAGGGACGTGCGGGTTCAACTCCCGCCCGGGCCATTCAGTTGAAAGGCCAAAATGCCGATGTTAAGTGCGGGTGCAATGGAGGGTTGTATCTGCACGTCGCCAACGAAAAAAAATCTGCTTTGTCTGCCATTTTTCCTGAACAGATTTCGACTGGACAGGTGAGTTTACGCGAATTGCTCGTTTCGTTCGCCGATTCCAATGTCCTGACGGCGAAGCCAAAACAGGTGCTCGCCAACACCAGAAACGTAAAATCTTTTCTGGATCGAACTGGCATCAGCCAGCCGGCCGAGATCACCGCGGGCCTGGTCGAGTCGTACCTGTCCGAGCTCAAGAGCCTACACCACTACTCCGACAAGACCATCCTGAACATCCGCAGCTGCATCTCGCGGTTCTGCCGCTACCTCAAGCGGCGAAAGCTCATCGACCACAACCCATGCGTTGACGTCGAGTGCTCCACGCCAGAGCAGTCGCCGCCACCGGTGATTGAGCCCGAGAGAATGCATCGGGTGCTGGAGCTCGCCCGCCAGTTCGGTGTCCTGGAGCTGGTGCTGATCGCCATAGGGACCGGCCTGCGGGCATCGGAGATATGCAACTTGCGGTGGGTGGACGTGGACATGGACGGCGGGACGCTGCGGGTTGTACGGGCCAAGGGCAAGATGCCGCGGGTCGTGCCGCTCTGCCGGCCGGTGTTGGCTGCTTTCAGATCGCAGCACAAGGTCAGCCGGGGGATGCAGTACGTGTTCCCGGCCCGTCAGAAGTGGCGGGGCGGCGGTGGCCGGCTCGTGGATCGCCGCAGCTCCTACGACTCGCTGCTGGCCCGACTGGATCCGCTCCGCGCCGCGTGCCCGGAGTTTCAGCAAGTGGCCAAGGGATCCGTCGGGCGGGGACTGCATTTGTTCCGTCACCAGTTCGCCACCGAGGCATTGAACAACAACGTGATCGAGACAAAAGTCGCGGAGTGGATGGGGCACACGGACGTTAGGCAGACGCGGCGATATGCGAGAATGAGGCGACAGTACGATCCGCTGATTGAAACGGTGGGTGCGTCGCTGGACATTCCATCTACGCAGACCGCCGCGGCGATTACTTCGGCGGTTCCTGCATCAGCAGGGCTTTGCGGCCCTTGACGCTCGAGTAGACTGACAGTGCGATCAGGGCCAGGCTGCCGATGGCGGCCCCGGCCTGCGTTGCGGCGTCGGTCGATTCGGCCGCGGTCATGCCCAGCTTGGCCGACAGAATCCACGCGATGCCACGGGCGACGATGGGCACCAGCCACGCGATCACTTGCTTCTTGTCCACGAGCCACATCCTGACTAGCAGCTTCCACGCTGCAAAGGCGTTAAAGCCCCACCAGGGCAAGGGCGATGGTCAGCATGACCTTGAGCGCCGCCACGGCCGCCGACCGCTGCAACTCCATCCGGTCGGCGTTCTTGCTGTTGGCGGCGTCCCATTCAGCGTTCAGCGTGTCTAGGCCCGCCAGTGCATCGGCGTTGGGCAGTTTGGCGAGAACGGCCTTGTACGCGGGCATCACGTCGCCGCGGATGAGCATCTCGATCCACGCCTTCACTTCCTCGCCGGTCATGGCGATGAAGGCCGGGCCGTAGGTGGCCGCCCAGGGCTTGAGGGCGTCGGGGAGCTTGGCGGTGAGTTCGGCGGGCGTCATTTCACACCATCCCTTGCATTGCGGAACCGGTGCCACGTCTGCGCCGACGCCGACAACGCCCGCTGCATTTCGGACGGCGACAGGCTATTCGCCTCCGCGCGGGCCGCGATGTCGTCATAGGTCGCGACGGTCTTGTCCAGCAGTTGCGAGTACTCGGCGTTCAGCACGACACCCGAGCAGCCGGCTGCCACGGCCGCCAGCAGCACGATCATCAGGATCATCATCAGGATCTTCATCACATGTTCCTTTCCCGTTGGGTTTGTTGCGTGTCCTTGCAGTCCTTGGCCACCTTGACCATGCTGTCCACCGAGGCCACCAGCTGCTGGGCGGCCGTGGCCATCTTCCCGCACGAATCGAGCGTCCGCTCGTGCAGGTCCTCGTTCTTCTTGGCCTCCTCCTTGAGCGACTTGACCATCTCCCGCCGCTCCTTCGACCAGACGTACACCATGAAGGCCAGGATGCCCAGCGCCCCGTACTGCATCGGCACGCCGAACGTCGGATCGCCCGCGGAGGCATCGGAGACGATCAGGCCCAGCAACGAATACGCCAATCCCAGCCCACACGCCACGTTAGAAAGCATGATGATCCTTTGTCATTGCGCCTTGGCCAGCTCGCGTATCTGGGTAGGCGACACCTCAGTCTGTCGTTTGGTCTTCTGCATCGCCGCCAACTGTAAAGCCAGCTGCTGGGCGGTTCCAAAGTCATTCCGGGCTTCCGCAATGAGGATGCGCGTTTTCACCGCCTCGGCCGGCATCGCGTTCTGTTCGAAGATCGCCGCGATCCGGTCCGCACCGGCATAGTCCCCGTTGGCCAGCGCGATCTTCGCCTTGGCACGCATGAAGCCCCGCGTCTGGGCCTGCCGCCGCTCGTAGCCGGCGATCTCCCGGGGGATGTTCCCTTCGAAGGTGCGGATGCCTGCCAGCCGTCCGGCGATCGTCGCCGGCGATTCGCCGCGATTCACGCCGTAGGCGATGCGGTTGACCTCCGACAGCGGCCGAACGATCTGCGCCACGTGGGCGACCTCGGGCGGCACATCCACGCCGGCGAACTCCTCGGTCTGGCCGGGATAGCTGCGGATGGGGCGGTCCAGGAAAGTGTTCTTGTTGAACGCCAGCTCCAGCGGGATCTTGATCGCCGGCGACGCCCCGTCCATCATGCCGCGCAGCAGCCCGCCGGGCGTGAGGTACTTCAGATCGCCCAGCGGCGCCAGCGTCGCCAGGTTCATGTACGACGGCCGCAAGCCGCCGCCCGTCTGCACGCCCGCCTCCTTGCGGATGTAGTCGGGCCGCAGGGCGTCGGGCACCACCTGGCCGTCTTCGAGCGAGCCCTCGATGTTGCCCTTGATCTTGGGCATCATCGCGGTGAACTCCGGCCGCTCCATCAGCACCGAAAGCTGCAGCTGCACGTTGTGCCTCGCCCAGGAGTAGAACGGGAACAGCCGGCGCATCGTGTTGCGCTCAAAGCCCGTCAGGTCGCCGTAATCAAACAGGTACTTGCGGGCCGACGCGACGGCCTGCTCCAGCGTGTCGCCCGCCCGCATGCGGGTGATGACGTGCCCGATCTTCATGGCGTCTTCGATCGTCGAGCCGACGGCCCGGTTCCACTGGGGCGCCGCCTGGAGGACCTTGGCGGGGTTGAGGTAGGAATACCACGGCTTCTTGTCGCCCATGCCCACCACGGCCGCCAGGGCCGGCTCGATCTCGGTCCCGTAGAACGTGTGCGTCGTCAGCAGGTCCTCGGCCAGCCGCTCGCCCAGCTCGCCGGCGGTGAACGCTTTCCCGGTGGCGGGGTTGGTGGTGCCCTTGATGACCTTGGCCAGGCCGGCGGCGTCCTTGCGGAGCTGCGAACGCATCACGCCCCAGCCGGCGGTGATCCCCGACATCGACGCCCCGTCGCCCGAGGCCGACTGCCACAGGTTGGACGCCACGTTGCGGATATGGTAGGCCGGGGCGATCAGCATCCACCCCTTGACGGTACCCAGGACCTTGTCGTACATGGCCAGGAAGGGCCCGGGCTTCTCGA
>CAZTVF010000138.1:0-12460 GCA_964616985.1 uncultured Planctomycetaceae bacterium | reverse complement strand
TATTCTTGATGGAGGCGGTCTTCCTGTTGCCTACCGACCAGGCGCTCGAGGCGATCACCAATCTCGCCTCGCGACTGAACCCCGGCGGCCGCATCATCATTTCCGGTACGTTCCGGCCCCAACGGGTGCAGGGGAAGGAGTACGTCACGCAGGGCCTGCCAGGGGGCCTGATGGCTGATGTTCAGGTGATGAACGCGCTGAGCTTTTGCTTTGAGAACATAAGTATCCCATATTACGTGAGCGAGAAGATACGGGACAGCATCATCAAGGCCCGAGGTCTGGCGATATGCTGCGGCGAGGGCAAGGGCATCTATGGCGACTTCCCCCGTGGCAGTTCTGTCGATTACGTCGGCCCGGACAGCCCTGGGGCGGTGCTCGATTTCGTCCGGAAAACGGACGTAGCAGAATGCCGCCGGCGGCTGAAGCCTGCTTCGAGGTATACAACCCCATTCGCGACCGCGGCAACTGGCAGCCGCAGTATGAGAAGATGCTGGCCAACAGCGTCCGCCGTCTGCGCGAGATCACGGGCAACGAGTAGCCGCATGCCCTCCCCATGCCACCCTGGAGAGAGACGTTCATGAGCGTCAGGACTCGCCTGTCGAAAATGAAGATCTGGAGCAAGGTGCTCCGCCGGCCCTCTCATTGGCCGGTGCTGGCGGGCCAGAACGGGCAGGCCCCGGTCCAGCCGGAAACGGACGCCGATCACCTGCAGGGAACGATCGACTGGCTGTGCACCGCGCAGGACGCCGGCGAGGGCGGCGGGGTCGCCATGGGATACGACATGGCGGCCGGGTGGTTGCCTCCATATCCTGAGACTACAGGCTACATCATCCCCACGTTTCTGGACCATGCCCGCCGCACCGGGCGCGATGAATACGTCACGCGGGCCATCGCCATGGGCGAGTGGGAACGCACGCTCCAACTGGAGAACGGCGCCATCCCCGGCCCCGACGAGGTCGGCCGAAAGCCCATGATCTTCGACACCGGGCAGGTGATCCTGGGGTGGATGGCCTTGCACGAACTGACCGGCCGAGGCGAGTGGCTGGACGCGGCCGTACGCGCGGGCCGCTGGCTGGCCAGCGTGCAGGACGCCGACGGCAAGTGGAGCCGCCACGCCTTCAACGACGTCCCGCACGTGTACTACTCCCGCGTGGCGTGGGGCATGTTCAAGGCCGCCGCCATGGGCGACGACGTCATCGGCCGCTCCGCCCTGAAGTTTGTCGAGTGGGTGATGAGCTGCGCCCGCCCCAACGGCGGATTTGAGCACATGGGCTTCCGTCCCGACCGTGCGCCCCTGACACACACGATTGCCTACACGCTCGACGGGTTGCAGGAATGCGTCCCGTACCTACCGGGCGAACTGGCCAAGCAGGTGACGGCCGCCGTCGCGAAGACCTCCGCCGCGATTCTGGAACTCTACAACGCCCGCCGTTCGGCCGCACGCCCGCTGGAGCGTTTCCTGCCCGGACAATTGAACCCCGACTGGAGCCCGGCGGCCGACTACTCGTGCTTAACCGGAAACGCGCAGATGGCGATCATCTGGATGCGCCAATCCGCCGCCGGCGCTGGCGAGGCTTACGCTGAGGCGGCCCACAGGCTGCTGGAGCAGGTCAAGGCGACGCAGATTGCCCGCAGCGCCAATCGCGGCGTGCAGTGGGGCGTCGTCGGTTCTTGTCCCGTCTGGGGCGGCTACGCCACATTCATGTACCCTAACTGGGCGGCGAAATTCCTCGCGGATGCCCTCATGCTGCGCATGGACGGGGCCAGGCCCGCGAAAGGATCGTGAGACTGCATGGCCGCCGCGTTCAGCGTGATCATCCCGGCGTATAACTGCAGCGACATCATCCGCCGCGCGCTGGATTCGGTCCTCGCGCAGACGCATCCGCCGCTGGAGGTGCTGGTGGTTGATGACGGATCAGCCGATTCCACCGCCGACGTGGTGGCCGCGTACGGGCCGCCGGTGCGATGCATCCGCCAGGCGAACCAGGGGCCGGCGGGGGCGAGGAATCGCGGCATCGACGAGGCTCGCGGCGAGTGGGTGTGCTTCCTCGATTCCGACGACACGTGGTATCCGCGGAAGCTGCAGCGCCAGGCCGAACTGGCCGCGGCGGCCCCCGAGGTGGGCGTGATGTTCTGCGATTGGCACAACCGCAACGAAAGCGGCGAGATCCTGTGTGAAGGGTTTTCCGACCCCAACGAGAAGCCCAGCCCGCGCGACCTGCCGCGGCGCGAGGTGGCCCCGGGGCTGTTCGTCCTCACCGGCGACGCGTTCGGGCCGCTGCTGGAGAGCTTCTTCATCCACACCAACACGCTGGCCGTGCGGCGCGACGTGCTGGGAAGCCTCCGCTACGACGCGCGGTTCAACTGGGGCGAGGACTGGCTGTTCTGGCTGGACCTGGCGCGGGTGGCGCGGTTCGGCTTCGTCGATGAGGTGCTCACCGAGTACAAGGAGCGGGCCGGCAGCATCTGCAAACGCTCGAACATGTGGAGCATGGTCAGCCGCTACGAGGTGGCCAAGGCCCCGCTGACGCGCTACGGCAAACTGCCGCCCGCCCAGCACCAGAAGCTCTACCGCTGGATTCGCCAGTGGGGCTCGACGTATGGCTACCGCCTGCTCGACGACAAGAACGATCTGGCCGCGGCCCGCGGCGTGTGGCGAGAGGCGGCGAGCCTGCGCCCCGGCGGGCCTGACACGAAGCTGCGCCTGATGGCGATGACGCCGGGCTGGCTGCTCCGTGCGGTCCGCGGGGCCAAGCGACGCCTGCGAGGCTAAGGCCGGTATATCTCTCGCTCCGGGCGGCGGCCTGGGAAGGCCGCCACCGGTGTCGCCAGCCAACGTCACACCCCGTGCGTCTACTTCTGCGACCGCCACCACTCGATCGTCTTCTTCAATCCCTCTTCGAACGACACCTTGGCCTTGAAGCCGAATCGCTCGGCCGCCCGCGTGGTGTCCAGGCAGCGGCGAGGCTGGCCGTCGGGCTTGGCAGGGTCCCAGACGATGCGGCCGCGGTAGCCGGTGAACGCGCCGATCTTCTCGGCCAGGTCGCGGATCGTGATCTCGAAACCCGCGCCCAGGTTCACCGGTTCGGCGTCCTCGTACTTGGCGGCCGCCAGGACGATACCCTCGGCACAGTCGTCGATGTAGAGGAACTCGCGACTGGCGTTGCCGGTGCCCCAGACCTCGACGGTGGGGGCGTTCTGCTGCTGCGCCTCCAGGAACTTGCGGATCAAGGCCGGGATGACGTGGCTGCTGCGGGGGTCGAAGTTGTCCCACGGGCCGTAGAGGTTCACCGGCAGCAGGTAGATGCCGTCCAGCCCGTACTGCTGGCGATAGGCCTGGAGCATCACCAGCAGGGCCTTCTTCGCCACGCCGTACGGGGCGTTGGTCTCCTCGGGGTAGCCGTTCCACAAGTCCTCCTCGCGGAAGGGCACGGGCGTAAATTTCGGGTAGGCGCAGATCGTTCCCACCTGGACGAACTTGCGAAGCTTCACCCGCCGGGCGTGCTCGATCAGGTGCAGGCCCATGGCCATGTTGGAGTAGAAGAACCGCCCCGGGTTCTCGCGGTTGGCGCCGATGCCGCCGACCTCGGCGGCCAGGTGGATCACGACGGTGGGGCGCAGGGTTTCGTACATCCGTTCGACGTCGCCCTCGCGGGTGAGGTCGAAGTCGCGGCGGCGGGGGACGAGCAGGTTGTCGTCGGTGCAGCCGCGGCGGCGCAGCTGTTCCAGGACGTGGCGTCCCAGGAAGCCGGCCCCGCCGGTGATCACGATTCGCTCTTGCGTCAGGTCGATCTGGGCTACCATGAAATATGCCTTATGGGAAGAGGTTTTCGAAACGTCGTCGGCCAGCGGGTTCGCTGTCCAATCCTGGGAATTGATACGGATTGTGCGGGCGTGGCGGTTCGTTGTCAATGATTGTCAATCGGGGCGGCTTGACGGTCCCGGCGGCGTGGCTTATGATCGACAGACCAGTCTTGGATACTCCCGGTTCGCCCGCCGCCGGCCCGCAGAAGGCGTCGCGACGCCGACGCCGGGGCAGCCCGTGCCGGCCACCGGCTTGGGCCTGCTCGAAAGGTCAATATGAGGAAAGTCTCCTTCGTCTTCGGGACCCGTCCCGAGGCCATCAAGCTCTGCCCCGTGATCCTGGCGATGCGATCGCGGCAGGACATGGTCCCGCACGTGTGCGTGACGGCCCAGCACCGCCAGATGCTCGACCAGGTGCTGGAGGTCTTCGGCGTACAGCCCGACGTGGACCTGGGGCTCATGCAGCCCAACCAGACGCTGGCGTCGCTGACGGCGCGGGCCATCGCGGCCCTTGACGGCTACTTCGCCGAGCACACGCCCGACCTGGTGCTGGTGCAGGGCGACACGACGACGGTCCTGGCCGCCTCGCTGGCGGCCTTCTACCGCAGGATCCCCGTCGGCCACGTCGAGGCCGGGCTGCGGACGGGCAACAAGTTCTCGCCGTTCCCCGAGGAGATCAACCGCGTCCTGACCAGTCATGTCGCGGACTATCACTACGCCCCCACGCCGATGGCGCGGCAGAACCTGCTGCGCGAAGGCGTCGAGGCGGGGCGGATCCTCGTCACCGGCAACACCGTGATCGACGCCTTGCACTACGCCGTCGGCCGCATCAAGGCCAGCCGCCCCGACGTGCCGGGCGTGCCGCGCGAGCTTCTGGCCGGGGGCGACCAGCGGCCGATGGTGCTGATCACCGGCCATCGCCGCGAGAACTTCGGCCAAGGCTTCGAATCGATCTGCCAGGCGATCGCCGAACTCGCCCGGCGGTTCCCGCAGGCGGTGTTCGTTTACCCCGTGCACCTCAACCCCAACGTCCGCGAGCCGGTCTTCCGCCTGTTGGCGGGGCTGGACAACGTGCTGCTGATCGAGCCGCTGAACTACCTGCCTTTCGTGGCGATGATGGAGCGGGCCACGGTCGTGCTGACCGACTCCGGCGGCGTGCAGGAAGAGGCCCCCAGCCTGGGCAAGCCCGTGCTGGTCATGCGCGACACGACCGAACGCCCCGAGGCCGTCGAGGCGGGCACCGTCAAGCTCTGCGGCACCGACCCCAAGGCCATCGTCGAAGGCGTCACGACGCTGCTGAGCGACCCGGCCGCTTATGCCGCGATGGCCGCGGCCGTCAACCCCTACGGCGACGGCAAGGCCACCGGCAGGATCCTCGACCACATCGCGTCGATCGGACGGTAACTATGGAAAAACTGCTGGTCATACCGCACGTGGAACAGCTGAACGTGCGCGTGCGATCGCACGAGCTGGCCAAGGCGCTCGCCGGGGCCTATGACGTGTATTACCTGCACTGGTCAACGCTGCCGCGGCCGGGCGCGGGGCAGGGCGCCCTCGCCCGCCGGTCCAGCCAGCTGTGGCGCGAGGCCAACCAGGCCCTGGGCCGCTGCCTCAACACGCCGCCTTCGGGCACGGGCATCCGCTACGTCACCGCGCCGCTGCTGTACCGCCCGCGGATGGGCCGCCTGGGCTTCAACCGCCGCGCCGTGGAGAAGCTCTGCCGGCGCGAGGGCATCACCATGATCCTCAACGCCTCGGCCGCATTTCACATGACGGCCGGGCTGGAAGGCATCACGAGCGTCTACGACCTGGTCGACGACCACCTTTCACTGGCGGCCCCGGCCAGCCGGCCCGTCATCGGGCGCGTCCTGGAGCATGAGCTCAGGAATTCCGCGGCCATCGTGACGATCTCTCACGCACTGACGGCGATGATCCAGGAGCAGTTCGGCCGCCCGTCGGCGTACGTGCCCAACGGCGTCGATTTTGAGCAGATGACCGCGGTTCAGCCGGGCGAGGTGGAGGGCCTGCGGGTGCAGCTGGGGCTGGGCGGCCGCTTCATCTTCGGCTGCATCGGCAACCACGGGTCGTGGTCGGGCATGAAGCTGCTGCTGGACGCCTTTGCGATGGTGCGGGCCCGCATGCCCCAGGCGGTGCTGCTGGTGGTGGGGCCCGGGGCGGAGGTGGACAAGTATCGCGGCCTGGCCGACGACGCGATCCGCTTCACCGGCCCGGTGCCGCCGGCGGAGGTGTACAAGTACTTCCACCTGATCCATGCGGGCACGCTGCCGTTTGACCTGCTGCCGTTCACGGAGAACGCGCTGCCGATCAAGGTGCTGGAATACGGGGCATCGCAGAAATGGACCCTGGCCACGCCGCTCAAGGAGCTCAAGACGCTGGCCCTGCCCGGTGTGCAGTTCATCGAACCGCGGGCCGACGCCTGGGCGGCGGCGCTGCTGGCCGCACCTGGCCTCAAGTGGGACCGCGCCTGGGACGCCCGCTTCCGGCAGTTCGACTGGAAGAGCATCGCGCGGACCGTCCAGCAGGTTCTGACGCAGACCCGGGAGGGCCGAGCGAAATGATCCGCGCCGACATCAGCAAGTACCACGTGCGGGGCTTCCTGCGGGTGCTCTGGCTGTACCTGCGAAGTCCCGGTTTCAAGGCCGTGGTGCATTACCGCGCGGCGCGGTGGCTGCTGTTGCGGCACGTGCCCGTGCTGCCGGGGCTGATCTATGCCCGCGGCGCCGCCAGGACCGGTGGCGACGTCTCCCCGGGCGCCGACATCGGTCCGGGCTTTCACATTCCCCATCCCACGGGCGTGGTGATCGGCAACGGCGCCAAGATCGGCGGCAACTTTTTCATCCTCAGCGGGGCGGTGATCGGGCAGAAGAACGAGGGCGAGTGGCCGGTCATCGAGGAAGACGAGGTGGTGATGGCCGGGGCCAAGGTTCTGGGCGCGGTGCGGCTGGGACGCGGCTGCACGGTCGGCGCCAACGCCGTGGTGCTGCACGACGTGGCCGCCGGCGAGACCGTCGTGGGCGTTCCCGCCCGGCCGATCGTGAGAAAGCCGAAGGACCCTGCCGATGCCGCCGCAAAATCCTAACAAGCAACTGGTGCGGATCATCAACAGCGTCGCCCCGATGCGGATCTGCGACAATGGCGGCTGGACCGACACGTGGTTCGCCCGCTACGGGCGTATTTTCAACATCGCCGTCTATCCGTACGCCGAGGTGCAGGTGCGGGTGTATCGCGGCGATGGCGGGCGGCCTCGCATCACGATCAACGCCGAGAACTACGGCCAGCATTACAGCATCGACGACCCGTGCGGATCGTACGGGAAGCACCCGCTGCTGGAGGCGGCGGTGGAGTACATGAAGATCCCGCGCGAACTGGCGATCGAAGTCTCGATCTTCAGCGAGGCACCGAGCGGTTGCTCGACCGGCACGTCGGCGGCGGTGAGCGTGGCGATGATCGGGGCGATGGACTGCCTTCGCCCAGGCCGCATGACGCCCCACGAGGTGGCCGCGGCGGCCCACAAGATCGAAACCGAGCTGCTGGGCCAGCAGTGCGGGATTCAGGATCAGCTTGCGTCGGCATACGGCGGGATCAATTATATCGACATGCATGAGTATCCCCGTGCCACCGTCAGCCCGATCCGCGTTCCCGACAGCGTCTGGTGGGAACTGGAGACGAGGCTCTCGCTGGTTTTCGTGGGGCAGTCGCACAACTCCAGCCAGACGCACAAGGAGGTCATCCGCGGCCTGCAGGACGCGGGCCCCGACGCCAAGGCGCTGGCCCCGCTGCGCCTGACGGCCCAGAAGTCCAAGGACGCCCTCTACGCCGGCGACTTCGGCGCGCTGGGGAGGGCGATGATCGAGAACACCGACGCCCAGGGCCTTCTGCACGCCGACCTGGTCGGGCCGCGCCATCGCCAGATTATCGACATCGCCCGCCGCTATGGCGCGGTGGGCTGGAAGGTCAACGGCGCCGGCGGAGAGGGCGGCTCGGTGACGATCCTCAACGGCAGCGACCGCGCGGTCAAGCGGGCGATGATCGCCGACATCGAAAGCGCCAACCCCGGCTTCCGGAACATCCCCATCTACCTCAGCCGCTTCGGATTGCGGATCTGGGACTCTGCCGTCGCGCCCCAGGCCTAGGCCGCATCGCAGGGGCTTCGCGGAATGCCTGAGGTGCATGGCTTGCCTGCAGGCAGTTCACTGACCGGTCGGGCCTGGTCGGTGCCACCCCAAACAAGTTTTGGGGTGGCACCGTCTTGGCTGCACCATACGTTACCCGCCAGCCGAAGATACTGAATAGAGGTCGTCGAAGGAGTGGCGGAAAGCTTCGGCGCATCCGCCGGCGAGAGGCTCGGCCGGACGTTCAGCCGATGCGGGCAATTGGCCGATAAAAGAAGAGTCGGCTACTTGGCCGCGCGTGGCGTATTCATCAACATATCCTTGTGATGGTTCACCTATGAATGTGACGGTTCTATCGACGGACTTCAGGCCGCGGCTGGGGGGCATCGCGGAGTTTGCCTACCAGGTCTGCCGCGAGCTTGCCTCGCGCGGGCACCGGCTGGACGTGGTCACGCACCGCCTGGGCGACGCGCCGGCCGAGGAAGACATGGGCGGCTTTGGCGTCCATCGTGCATTCCCGCAGCCGCCGCCGTACAGCATCTACACGCCGCGGGGGATGATCCTGCGCCCGCTGTGGTCGTTCCAGTCGCGCGGGGCGATCCTGTCTTTTCTGGGCCGTCGTCGCCCCGACGTGCTGCTGTGCACCAACCCTTCGATGTTGTGGCTGCCGGTGACGCTGGCGAGCGGCCTGCCCTACGTGCTGATGGTGCACGGCGACGACATCGCCGGGGATTTCAAGAAGCGAAACCCGCTGCCGGCACTGCGCATGGGCCGGCTGATCCGCCGCGCCCGCTGGACGTTCTACAACAGCACGTACAGCCAGGGCGTGATCGAGAAGAACGCGGGCATCGTCCCCGGCACGTCCACGGTGATCGGCTGCGGGTTCCCCCTGGATGAGATCAGCCCCGAGGGCGTGCGCGAAGTTGCCCGCTGTGAACTGGGCTGGGGGCCTGAGGCGGTTGTGCTCACCGTCTGCCGGTTGGTCCTGCGCAAGGGCGTCGACACGACGCTGCGGGCGCTGAAGCTCCTGCGGCAGCGAAAGAGCGACTGCCGCTACGTGGTCCTGGGCGATGGCCCCGACCGAGCGGCCCTGGAAGCAATGGCGGCCCAGATGGGTCTGGCCGACCGCGTCACGTTCATGGGGCGTGTCGACGAGGCCACCAAGCTGCGCGTCTACCGCGCGAGCGATCTGTACGTCATGCCTTCGCGTGCGGGGCTGCGAGGCGAGGTGGAAGGCTTCGGCATCAGCTTTCTGGAGGCGAACGCCCACGGCCTGGCGGTCGTCGGCGGGCGGGCGGGGGGCATCACCGACTCGATTGAGGACGGCGTCAACGGCCTGCTGGTCGAACCGTCGGATGTGGACGCCCTGGCGGCGGCGATGGCGTCGCTGCTGGACGACGCCCCGCGCCGACAGCGGATGGCGGCGGCGGGCAAGAAACGCATCCTCGAGAGATATAATTGGCCTGCGATCGTCGCGCAGATTGAACAGAAGCTGATTCTCGCGGCCAAGCGGGGATAGGAGCGTTGGAGGCGGAGGCGCCGGCGCGTTCGATGGGCGAAGCGCCGGAGGCGATCTGGCCGATAATACCGTAGCGGCTTTGGAGTTCCGTGTTGCCGCAGGAGCAAACTTTTGCCGTCTGTGAAGCGTACGATGTTCTGTTAGCCGCGTTCCGCAAACACAAAGGACCCTTGTGAGTCAGATCAGCTTTGCCATCGTTCTGTCCCTGCTGCTGGCCATCGCGTTCGGAACGCGCAAGGGCATTGTCTACTGCCTGTTGCCTGTCATCTTCGCCTATCCGAGCCGGTTGTGGTACGGCATCTTGCCATACAACGCCGGTTTCGACGACATGCTGATCGTCTTTGCCTTCGCCACCATGTGGCTCAAGGGGTATCGTCCCCAGTCCAAGTGGGTCGCCAAGATGCTGATGTGGATGTTCGCAATCATCCTTGTGAGCGAACTGACCAGCCTGGGCCTGACGCACATGGAGGTGCCTGCGATCGTCGCCAAGACCGTCCTGAAGAGCGTCGGTCTGTTGCTGTTCGGGCTCACGATGACGATGACGTTGGAGACCGAGCAGGATGTGCGCCGGGCGGTCATCAGCCTGGCCATCGGCGTGGGCCTGGCCTGCCTCATCGCCCTGGCCGACCACTACAAGATCGGGTGGGCCCGGATGTTCTACGTCGAAGTGGATCTGGAGCACGAATTGCTTCACACGCGAGCCGCGGGTTCGTTCCTGAGCGCCGACGGCGTGGGAATCACCGTCGCGACGATTGGTTGGATCGGCGCGGCGGCTGTGATCTACCGCTCCACCATCATCAGTAAGATCGCGGCGCTGCCATGGTGCATGCTGTTGATCGCGGCGCTGGTCGCCAGCGGCAGCCGAAGCGGCATGGTGGGCGTGGCGGTGGTGGGGGTGCTTATCCTGTTGTTCTCGCCGGGGCGGCGGCTGCCGGTGCTGCTGCTGTTTGCCATCCCCGTGCTGATCATCGTGGCTATCCCGGAAATGCGGTCAGCCTTCCAAGCGATGCTGGACCGAACGGAAGAGCAGAGCCAGGCCGGTAGCCTGTGGAACAGCACGGGACGGCTGGAAAACATCAGCTACAGCTTTCGCTATGCCGTCGGGCCCTGGACCCTGTTTTGCGGCGCAGGGGAGACCTACTACTCGCTGCGAGGAGCGTATGCCCATAACGGTTACGTCGACTTGCTGATGTGCTACGGGCTGGCGGGGGTCATCTGGGCGGGGCTCATGATCTCCCGGCTGATTCGCCAGGCGTGGTTCCTCCGCAAGAACGGCATGTCGCTGTTCTCGCAGAACATGGGCAGGGCGGTGCTGCTGGGGTGCGTGGGCACGGCCGCCTGCTCGATGACGATCGGCCCGACCATGAACACGTTCTGGCGGTACGAGTTCGTGTGGCTGGCGGTGTGCATGGCGACGCTCGTGCGCGTGCACTGCGGCCAGGAGAAGCCCTTGCCGCTGGAGCCCGACGAGGATCACGAGGGCTACTTTGACGGGGACTTCAGCGCCCAGCCGAACTACTCCCGACTCTGAGACGGCCGCCGTCCATTCGGGGAGGTGGTTGTGCCCATGGGAACTATCGTGTAGACTATCCTCTTACGCGACGACAGTTCGCGTTTGCGAAAACTAAACTCTGATGATCAGAAGAATCGAACCTGCATAATGCAATTTGACCAATTAAGGCTCATCGAGCCGTTGCTTCGCGCGGTCCGCTCCGAAGGTTACACCATCCCCACGGCCATCCAGAAACAGGCGATCCCCCAAGTGCTCGAGGGCAAGGACCTCCTGGGGTGCGCGCAGACGGGCACGGGCAAGACGGCCGCTTTCGCGCTGCCGATCCTGCAGCGCCTCCAGCGGCAGGGCGCCACCGGGCGCCCGGTCCCCCACGGGCGCGACGGGCATCAGCGCCGCCCCATCCGTTCGCTGGTGCTGACGCCGACGCGTGAACTGGCCGCCCAGATCGGCGAGAGCTTCCGGGTCTATGGTCAGCACCTGGGCCTGGCCCACACGGTGATCTTCGGCGGCGTCGGGCAGGGCCCCCAGACGCAGGCCCTCCGCAAGGGCGTTGACATCCTGGTGGCCACGCCCGGCCGCCTGCTGGACCTGTGCAACCAGGGCCACGTGGGGCTGGGGCACGTCGAGATTTTCGTGCTCGACGAGGCCGACCGCATGCTGGACATGGGCTTCATCCACGACATCCGCCGCGTCATCACCATGCTGCCGGTGAAGCGGCAGACGTTGCTGTTTTCGGCCACCATGCCCAAGGAAATCCGCCAGCTGGCCTCGGGCCTGCTGATCGACCCGGTGAGCATCACGGTGGCCCCGGAGATGGTGGCCACCGACACCGTCGACCAGTCGCTCTACCTTATCGACAGCTCGTGCAAGCCCGACCTGCTAGAACAGATCCTCAAGACCCCGGAGGTGACGCGGGCGCTGGTCTTCACCCGCACCAAGCGCGGGGCCGACCGCGTCGCGCGGCGACTGGCGCATAGCGACATCCACGCCGAGGCCATTCATTCCGACAAGTCGCAGGGACATCGCCTCCGCGTGCTGGACTTGTTCAAGGGCGGCAAGGTGCGGGTCCTGATCGCCAGCGACATCGCGTCGCGCGGCATCGACGTCGACGGCATCTCCCACGTGATCAACTACGACCTGCCCAACGAGGCCGAGACCTACGTGCACCGCATCGGCCGCACTGGCCGGGCCGGCGCCGCGGGCAAGGCCGTCTCCTTCTGCAGCGAAGATCAACGTGACCTGCTTCGCGACATCGAGAAGCTGCTGGGCAAGCGCCTGCCCGTCATGCCGCACTCGTTCCGCGCGGTGGTCGTCAATGAAAACACCGCCGCCGACGCCGCCGCCCAGCGCCGTGCCCTGGGCCAGGCCCGCAACGCCCGTGGCCGCCAGGGCCAGCAGGGCGGCACCCGAGGCGGAGCCCACGGCAGCGGTCGCGCCGCCCCCGGCCACGCGGCCAAGGGCACCGGTCACGGCGGGACTCACGCTGCGGGC
>CAZTVF010000137.1:0-12577 GCA_964616985.1 uncultured Planctomycetaceae bacterium | reverse complement strand
CGCGGCAGCCGCATCAAGAATATCGTTGACGAACTCGGCGGCGAGAAGATCGACATCGTCCGCTGGAACGATTCGTCGAAGGTGCTGATCGGCTCGGCGCTGAAGCCGGCCGAGGTGTCCGAGATCGCCCTGTGCTTTGAACTGGGCCGGGCGACAGTCGTAGTGACAGACGACCAGCTCTCGCTGGCCATCGGTAAGAGAGGCCAGAACGTCCGCCTCGCCGCCCGCCTGACGGGCTGGGACGTGGACATCCTGACGCCCGAGGAATTCAACACGGGCCTGGACACGCTGGAAAAAGCCCTTCGCGAAGTCCCTGGCGTGGACTCCACCACCGTCGACAAGGTTGTGGCCATGGGCATGGTCAGCGTCCTGGACGTGGAAGAAGTGGGCCCCGACCCCCTGGTGAACGAGTTGGGCGTCGATCGCGAAACCGCCCAGAAGATCATCGCCCGTTGCGGCACCGAGGCCAAGCGTGTCCAGGAACAGCAGGCCGAGGCGGCCCGCGAAAAGGCCCGCACCGGCGGCCGCGCCGCCCGCGCCAAGGCCGAGCCTGGCGCCGAAGTGATCGTGGCCGAAGAGCACCTGATGGCCGACGGCGAGGAAGTTCCGCCGGCGGCGCAGGCGCCCGCACCGGCCGTCAATGAAGAAGCCCCGGGCCCCCAGGGCCCGACAGAGTAGATATCAGATGATGAGCGGCCAATGGGCCGAAGGTTCGAAATTTGTGATTTGGTTTACGCCGGGAGGCATTCTTGGCAACGCGGATATTTGAATTAGCCCGAGAGCTCGGGGTGACCAGCAAGGTCATCCTGGAGAAATGCAACGCCGAAGGGCTGAACCTCAAGAACCACATGGCAGTCCTGTCTGTGGGTCTGGAGGCGACCATTCGTGAGTGGTTTACCGAAGGGTTGGTCAGCACGGCGGTGGAGACGACCGCGCACGTAGACCTCGACAAGGCCCGCGCGGAGGCGAAGAAGCATCGTCGTCGCGACGAGGGCGCCGAGGGCGGTGCACCCGCCGCCGAGCCCGTCGAGGCGCCCGCCGAGACCGTCGTCGAGGCGCTTGAGGCGCCGGCCGTCGAGGAAGCCCCCGTCGTCGCACCGGTCGAGCCCGCCCCGGCGGTTGTGGCCGAAGTCGCCGCGCCGGTCGCAGAGGTTCCGCCGGTCGCCGAACCCGAAGCGCCCGCCCCGGCCCCTGCGCCCCAAGAGCCCGCTGCGCCCGCCCCGGCCGCCGAGGCGCCGGCTGCCCCAGCCCCTGCACCCGCACCGGCCACGTCGGCTGCCACCGCAGCGCTGCATGCGGCCGCCCACACGACGGCCCCGGCCGCCAAGGCCCCCGAGCCCGCGGCGCCTGCGGCCCCGGTTCGTCCGGTGGTCAAGGCCGCCGGCCCGCAACTGGTGCCCACCCCGGCCAAGCTTCGCGGCCCGCGCGTCGTCCGGGTCGAACGCCCCGACTTCATCCGCCCGCCCACGCCGCGGCAGCCGTCCATGCCGCCGCCGCCCGTGCCGGGCGCCACGCCGCTTTCTCGCAAGCCGGCCGTTGCCCCCGTCGAGGAAGAAGACGAAGCCGCCAAGGCCAAACGCCGCACCCCGCGGCGCCGTGGCGGCCGTTCCGCCGACAGCGGCGAAAAGCTTCGCGAGTGGCGCGACAAGGACCTGGCTGAACGCTCGCAGCGTCTGGCCGCCGCCGCGGGCGGTGGAACGCTGCGTCGTCACCGCGCGTCTTCCGGACGCAAGGGCGAGGCCCCCATTCTCGAGCCCGGCCAGATCGAAATTGAAGAGCCGATTACCGTTAAGAGCCTCTCGGCCGCCGCGGGCATCAAGGCGTCGAACATCATCGCCAAGCTGATGAAGGCTGGCGTGATGGCTACGATGAACCAGAGCCTCACGAGCGAGCAGGCCCAGGCGGTGGCCATGGAAAACGGTCTGGAACTGCTCATCAAACAAGCCCATACGGCAGAGGATGAACTCATTACCAAGCTGAAATCACGCGCCAGCGGCGAGCGCGAGTCGCGTGCCCCGGTTGTGACCTTCCTGGGACACGTCGACCACGGCAAGACGTCGCTGCTGGACCGCATCCGCAACGCCACCGTTGCCGCCGGCGAGGCGGGCGGCATCACGCAGCACATCGGCGCCTACCGCTACGATCTGGGTGGCAAGCACGTCGTGTTCCTGGACACGCCCGGCCACGAGGCCTTCACGGCCATGAGGTCGCGCGGCGCCAACATGACCGACGTGGTGGTGCTCGTGGTTGCGGCCGACGACGGCGTCATGCCCCAGACCGTCGAGGCCATCAGCCACGCCAAGGCTGCCAAGGTCCCCATCGTAGTGGCCCTGAACAAGATCGACGTTCCCAACGCCAACGTGCAGCGTGCCCTGGGCCAACTGGCCGAGCAGGGCCTGTCGCCGCGGCAGTGGGGCGGCGAAGTGGAAGTCATCGAGACCAGCGCCCACACCGGCAAGGGCATCGACACGCTTGTCGAAACTCTCTCGCTGGAGGCCGAACTGCTGGAACTCAAGGCCGAGCCCAATGCGCCCGCCAGCGGCTACGTCATCGAGGCCCAGATGGACCCCGGCCGCGGCGTCGTGGCCCGCCTGCTGGTGCTGGACGGCACGCTGAAGATCGGCACCGTCATCCTGGCCGGCTCAGGCTATGGCCGCGTCCGCCAGATGATCGACCACCACGGCAAGCCCATTGATGAAGCGGGCCCCTCGACCCCGGTGGAAGTGGCAGGCCTGGACGAGATGCCCCAGGCCGGCGACCGCTTCTACGCGGTGGCCACCATCGATGAGGCCAAGGACGTCGCCGTGGACCGCCGCGAGAAGGCCCGCACGGCCAACCTCGCCGCCGCCCCGGCCAAGACGCTCGAAAGCGTCCTGAGCAAGATCGAAAGCGGCCTGGCGACGGACTTGAACCTGATCATCAAGGCCGACGTGCAGGGCTCCATCGAGGCCCTCACGGAATCACTCAAGAAGCTCTCGACCGCTGAAGTTCGCCTGAACATCCTGCACGTGGCCGTCGGCGGCATCACCACCGGCGACGTCACGCTGGCCGAGGCGTCCAACGCGATCATCATCGGCTTCAACGTAGTGCCCGACGCCCCGGCCCGCGTGCTGGCGGAAAACAAGGGCGTCGACATCCGCCTCTACCGCATCATCTACGAGATCATCGATGATATGCGCAAGGCCCTGGAGCAGGGCCTGGCCCCCGAGGTCCGCATGGAGACGCTGGGGCGGGCCGAAGTGCGCCAGACCTTCAAGGTCTCTCGCGTGGGCACGGTGGCCGGCTGCTTCGTGCTCGACGGCGTCGCCAGCCGCAACGCCAAGGTCCGCATCACCCGCAACAACATCGTCGTCGAGGACGAGCGGACGCTCGACAGCCTCAAACGATTCAAGGACGACGCCCGCGAGGTTCGTGCGGGCATGGAGTGCGGCCTGAAGATCGCCGGTTACGACGACGTGAAGGAAGGCGACATCCTCGAGTTCTATCAGAGGATCGAAGTCGCGCGGCGACTGTAAGCCCTGTTTTGCAGCGGTGGCGGCCTGAAGAGGCGCCACCCGAAAGATGGGCGGCATCCTTGTGAGGCCGCCGCCCACGCGGCGCCCCGCGGGGCGCCCGATGTATGAAAGAGACTATGTCCGCCACGGTCGGCTTGGTGCACCTGAGGCTCAATATCGTTCAGGCCAACAGCCTGAAGGACAAGCGACGGGTGATCAAGAGTTTCAAGGACCGCGTCCGGCACGCCCACAACGTGTCGATCGCCGAGATCGGCGACCTCGACAGCCATCGCTGGAGCGTGCTGGCCATCGCGATGGTGGGCAATGATCGGCAGTACATGGAAGGTGCGCTTCAGATAATCATTAACGCCGCCTCCAACCACCGCGACATGCTGCTGGCGGAGACGACGATTGAATGGCTGTGAATCATGAGCCGTAGAACCGAACGAATTGAGAGCCTCATCCGGTCGACGATCGGGGAGTTGCTGTTGACGAAGATGGCCGACCCGCGGATCAACCTGGCGATGACGTCGGTGACGCGGGTGGAGATGCCCGAGGACCTGCTCACGGCGAAGGTATTCATCTCCGTCATGGGGTCCGAATCGCAACAGCGCAACACGCTTCGCGCGCTGCAGCACGCCCGCGGCCACATCCAGGAACTCATGATGCGGCAGATCCAGCTTCGCAACACGCCGCTGCTGTCGTTCGAGATGGACGTAAAGTTCAAGAACACGCTGCAGACGCTGGACATCATCCAGCGTGCCATGACCGAGATTCATCAGAAGGAAGAGCAGGCGGCCGGAGGCGAGGCGGGAGAACCCGCCGTCGAAGGCGAGGCCCCGCAGGAACCGGACACCAAGCAGGACGATACGGAATGAAGAACGCCACGGTATACGAGAAGAAGATCAAGAAACTGCTGTCGGGCGCCGTCAAGGCCCGCAACGACTTCTATGGATCGCTGGACCAGGTCGAAGTGATGCTGGTGGCCATCCTGGAGGCCAATGCGCCCCGCAAGGCCGCCCTGGGCGCCTACCAGACGCTCAAGAACGAGTATGTCGACCTCAACGAACTTCGCGTCTCACAGCCCAAGGAGATCGTCGACAGCATCGGCCGCGACTTCCCCCAGGGACGTGAAAAGGCCGAGGTGCTCGTCAAGGCGCTCAACTCGGTCTTCGACCGCACGTGCCAGATGACCATGGCCTACATGGAGAAGATGCCCAAGCGCGACCTCCGCAAGCACCTGCTGGGGCTGGGCCTGGGCTCGTACGCCTCGGCCGTGCTGATGTTGTACCTGTTCGACAGCCACGCGATCCCCGTTGACCAGGACCTGGTCGATTCGCTGGCGATGGAAGAATACATCCACCCCGGCAGCGATATCGACGACGTGCAGGGCTTCCTGGAGCGGGTGATTCCGCAGAAGGACGCGATCAGCGCGCACGACTTCCTCCGCCTGCACGTCGAGAAGATGTCCAAGTCTCTGGCCAAGAAGCGGAAGGAAGACGCGGACGCCGCGGCCAAGATTGCGGCCGAGGCTGCCGCCGCCGCCAAGAAGATTGCCGACGCCAAGGCCGCCGCCGAGGCAGAGAAGGCGGCCAAGGCCGCCGCCAAGGCCGAGGCCGCCAAGGCCCGCGAGGATGCCGAGAAGGCCAAGGAGACGGCCCGCATCTCCGCCCATGCCAAGGCGCACAAGAAATCCCGGAAGTAAACGCCCGCCGTGCGGCGGTTCAACGAAGAAACGAAGAAAAGGAAATCATGAGCAAGCTACTCTCCGAAGATAAGTTCCGCCTCGGCATCCCCAAGGGTTCGCTGCAGGAAAGCACGCTGGACCTGTTTGCCCGCGCGGGCTATCACATCAACGCCTCGTCGCGCAACTACACGCTCTCTGTCGATGACGATCGCATCAGCGTCATCATGTTCCGGGCGCAGGAAATGAGCCGCTACGTCGAAGACGGCGTCCTCGACGTCGGCCTCACCGGCCATGACTGGATCGAAGAGAATGGCTCGGACGTGCACCAGATCTCCGAACTCATCTACGCCAAGCAGCGCATGACGCCGGTCCGCTGGGTGCTGGCCGTGCCCGAGGAAGGGCGCGTCAAGAAGATCCAGGACCTTAACGGCGGCATCGTCGCCACCGAACTGGTGAACGTGACGAGCAAGTACTTCAAGGCCCACAAGCTCAACGTCAAGGTCGAGTTCAGCTACGGCGCGACCGAGGCCAAGGCCCGCCTGCTGGACGGCATCGTCGACGTTACCGAGACCGGCCGCAGCCTCAAGGAAAACGGCCTGCGGATCGTGGATACGATCATGACGTCGTCCACGCGGTTCATCGGCAACAAGAAGTCGATGAAGGTGGCCTGGAAGCGACAGCTCGCCGAGAACATCGCGATGCTGCTTCAGGGCGCCATCGAGGCCCGCGGCAAGGTCGGGCTGAAGATGAACGCCGAGCGTAAGAATCTCAAGGCAATCATGAAACTTCTGCCCAGCGAGAAGAGTCCAACTATATCGGCACTGGCCGATGAAGCCTGGGTCGCCGTGGAAGTGATCGTCGAAGAGCGTATCGAGCGAGAACTGGTCCCGCAGTTGAAGCGGGCCGGCGCGTCCGGAATCATCACCTACCCATTGAACAAGGTCATCCCATAATGGCAGCACAAGGGCGACGGTTGTATGCGTTGCTGGGGGTTGTTGTGACGGCAGTGTTTTTGCTGGCTGGCTGCCCCGGTCCGCAGCAGCCGGCCGGGCCCGGTGCCGCCAGTGCGCCGGCCTCGGCGCCGGCGAGCAAGCCCGCACTGCCCGCCCGCGCGGCCGTGCACCTCGATGACCTGCAGCCGCCGATCGAAAAGGTAGCCTCGCCCACCACACAGCCCGACGTGCCCGCCCGGGTCCTGCCACTGCTCAATGACGGCAAGAAGATGATCAATGCCCGCGACTTCGCCGGCGCGGTCAACTCTCTCGAACGCGCGGTGGGCTACGATCCGCAGAACCCGCACATCCGCCGCGCCCTCGCCTTCGCCTACGCTGGTCTGAACGATCGCGGACGGGCCGAGGACAACATCCGACGCGCCCTGGCCGCCATGCCCGATGATCTCGACGGCCAACTGCTGCTGGGAGAACTGGCCGTCGCCGGCAAGAAGAACGCCCAGGCGATCACCGCCCTCCGCACCGCCCTCCAGTGCAGCCTCGCCAAGCCCCAGGAGGCCATCGCCGCCGAGGCCCTGCTCCGCCTGGCCGAGGTGCTCGATCGCGAAGAGTATCTCACCGCCTCCGCCGATGCCTACACATTGCTGGGCGAGTGGCTGGACAAGCATGGCGCCAACTATGGCCAGCGGGCGGCGCTGCGGCAACTGCTGCTGCGGCCTGAGCAATTGCTGGGCCGCCGCGGGGCGATCCTTCTTCGCCTCGGCCGCCACCTCGAAGCCGCCGATCTGCTGGAGCGGGCCTACACCCGCGACCGCACCGACGCGGGCACGGCCAGCCTTCTGATGCAGTCGCTGCTGGAGAACAAGTCGTACGCCCGGGCGGAGAAGATCATCCGCGAGATGGTGGCCGAGCCCGTGCAGCGCCGTTCGGCGCCGCCGCTGATCGAGGCCATCATTCGCGCCACGGGCGATGCCAACCTGCCGTTGCGGCTGTGGCAGAACGCGATGGAGAAGCGTCAGGCGGATGAGGGGCTGGGCCTGGCGCTGTCGAAGATCTCGGAAACTTTCGGGGCCACCAACCAGGCGGTGACCATCCTCGACTCGCTGCTTCAGACGATGCCCGACAGCGGCCAGGCCGCGAGGGCTCTGACCGTTCTCTACAGTCGCCTGGGCAAGGGGCAGGAGGGGCTGGGCCTGCTGGTGCGTGCCTTGGCCAGCAACCCCGCCGCGCAGGAAGCCATCTCAGAGGCGATCGTCTCGATGGCGGCCAGCCTGCCGCTGGGCTTTGAGAAGACCTACGCCGCCCAGAACCCCGCCAAGCCCGAAGAGGCGTTCGCTTTCCACTACGTCGCCGGACGCCTCGCCCAGCTGCGTGCACAGCAGGACCTGGCGCTGGAGCAGTACGCCAAGAGCCTCGCTGCCCACAAGGACTTCGCACCTGCCACCGAAGGCATGCTCGAGATCTACCTCGATCAGGCCAAGATCGCCGATGCACAGAAGCTGGTCGAGCTGCTGCCCAACCCCAAAGGTTCCTTCGCTGAATACGCCCAAGGTCGCCTGTTGCTGGCCGGCGGCAAGGAAGCCGAGGGCGTCGCCGCGCTGGAACGCGCCCGCGCTGCCAACCCTCGCCACGTGCCCACGCTGCTTCTGCTGGCCGACAGCTACATGCGCCGCGGCACGACGGGTGAGGCCAAGGAAGTGCTTCGCGCCGCGATCGAAGCCTCCGGCCGCCGGATCGATGTCTATCGCCGCGTGGTGGAGGTTCTCGTGGCCCGGCGCGAGTTCGCCGAGGCCGCCGACCTTCTAGCCTCCCTGCAGCGCCAGGCCCCGTCGGACACGCAGGTGCAGGCGCTGGCTGCCGACTTCAAGCTCGTGCAGGAGATCGGCAGCCTCAGCGGCGTGATGGCCAAGGCGGACTATGACCGCATCGCTGCCCGCCTCAATGAACTCATCCAGGCAGACCCCCAGCATTCGCAGACGCCGCGGCAATACCTGGCGGAACTCCAGTTCCGGCTCGGCCGCTACGACGCCGCGGCGGAAACGCTTCGCCCGCTGTTCGAGGCGAGCCCCAAGCTGAGCGACATCTCCAAGCTGTATGCCGACTCGCTGATGTTGGCCAAGAAGTATGAAGCCGCCGCCGAAGTGCTCGAAAAGATCATGCCGCCCAGCCTGCAGGATATGCAGATGCGACGCGTGCTGCTGGGCGTGCTGGACAAGCTCAAGCGATACGATCACGCGATCGAACTGGCCAAGGGTTGGCTGGTCAAGGCCAGCGCCAACGACCGTTTCGATCTGCGGGCCCGCCTGATGGCGCTGTACGAGAGCGACGGCAAATTCGACGAGAGCCTCAAGGTCCTCGCGGCCATGACCGCCGATGCCGGCGACGACACCCGCCGCGCCGCCTTCGTGCAGGAGCGAATCCGCCTGCTGGTGGCGGGCAAGAAGTTCGAGGATGCCAATGCGATGGTTCAGGACCTGACGGCCGCGGAGCCGCAAGACCTGTCCCCGCGGCAGGCGCTCATTCGCGCCTTGGGCGCCACGAAGCAATACGACCTGGCGGCGACGTTGCTGGACACCTGGATGGCGGCCGATCCCAATGCCATCGACAACACGGCGCTGCGCATGCTGAAGCTGGCGGTGTTCATCGATGCCAACGATCCCGGCCGCACGCAGGCCTACACGCGAAAGTGGATCCAGGACGATCCCGAGAACGAACTGCCGCGCCGCTACCTCCTCGGCAGCTTGGTCGAGAGCGAGAAGTACGACGAGGCGCTCAAGCTGGCGGAGACGTGGCTGGCGGAGTCGGCTGCACTGGCGGCCCCCAAGCCCGCGGCGAATGAATCGCCGGTTGCCGGTGATGCCAACGCGGCCCCCGTGCCTGCGACCGCCCCCGCGACGAAGCCTGTGACGGCCCCAGCCACCGCGCCGGCGACTGGTCCGGCGAGCAAGCCTGCGGTGAAGCCAGTGGTCAAGCGGCCTCGGCTGCCCCGGCCCCCGCGCAATGGCCCTGCCAATCAGGCGGCGCCGGCCGCCGACGCCAACCGCCCCGGCCTGTCCGACGAAATGCTGATGTGGTGCCGGACCACCATCGTCCGCGTGATGATGATGAAGCAGGACTACGCCGGCGCATACAAGCGCAACGAGGAATTCCTCACCGCCCAGCCGAACGATCAGGACCTTCTGGGCCTCAAGTCCACGTGCCTCGCCGAGATGGGCAAACGCAAAGAGGCCCTGGCCGTTCTGGAAGACATCAATACCCGCTGGCCTGACACGCCGCTGGCGCAGAACAACCTAAGCTACGCGTACGCCGATCTGGGCATTGAACTCGAAAAAGCGGAGAAGCTCATTCGACTGGCCCTGGAAGATGGGGCCGGTGAGATCGCCTACGAGGACACGATGGGCTGGGTGCTGTACAAGCAAGGCCACATCCGCGAGGCGGCCACCCGGTTCGAAGAGATCCTCCGCCAGGAGAACCCCGACAAGCCTCTGCCCGCGGTCATCCTCGATCACGCGGCCGATGCGTATGCACGCCTGGGCTGGCTGGACCGCGCCGAGGAACTGTGGAAGCGGTCGCTGGAACTGGCCCAGAAGGAAAAGGTCATCAATTCGGAGGTTCGCGACGTGAAAGCGAACGTTCCGAAGAAGTTGGCCGCCCTGGCGGCCAAGCAGCCACCGCCGGTGTCGCCCCTGGGCGAAGGCGTGAAGGAAGCGGCGGGCAAGTAATCGAGGACGCTGCCGCAGAGCAGCGTCGGTGCAATGGGTGGCGCCCTCGCGGGCTGCCGCCCGCCAGAATTTGATCAGACGGAGAAGAAGATGTCAGGACATTCCCACGGGTCGAAGATCAAACGCGCCAAGGGAAGCAACGACGCCCGCCGCGGCCGCGAGTGGAGCAAGTTGTCGCGAAGGGTCATCGTGGCCGCCCGCGCCGGCGGCGGCAACCCCGACGAGAACCTATCGCTTCGCTACGCCATGGACGAGTGCCGCGCGGCGAATATGCCGAACGACACGATCGACCGCGCCATCAAGAAGGGCACCGGCGAACTCGGCGGCGAGGCCTACGTGCAGGTGATGTACGAAGGCTACGGCCCCGGTGGCGTGGCCTTCATGGTGGAATGCCTCACCAACAATCGCAGCCGCACCGCGCCGGAACTTCGCACCATTTTCGACCGCCACGGCGGACAGTTGGGCAACACCAACTCCGTTGCCTGGATGTTCAGCCAGAAGGGCACGTTCATCGTCTCGGCCGATGCGACGACCGAGGGCGCACTCATGGAAGTCGCGCTCGATGCCGGCGCCGAGGATGTTATCGCCCAGGGCGACGTGTTCGAAGTGCTCTGCGGGGCCGCCGACTTCGCCAAGGTCAAGGCGGCCCTGGAGGGCAAGAAGATCCCCACGCTCTCGGCCAAGATCGGCATGGTGCCCGCCAACACCGTCCCCGTCGGCGAGGACAAGGCCGGCGGCGTCATCGCCCTCATGGAAGCCCTCGAAGAGAACGAAGACGTCCAGAATGTCTACGCCAACTTTGACATTCCCGACGAAATCCTCGCCCAGGCGAGCAAGGAATAGCCCAAGCCAGCACTGTGCTTTCTGCGGGTGCGATGTGTGCTATGGGTGCCATGCTTTTAGCCCGTGAGGGCAAAAGCATGTTGGCCAATTCATCTGACGAGAGCCCGCGCGTTTCTTGTCGATCCGCACGTCCCCCCATATGCTTTTTGGCCCTCCGGGCCCAAAAGCATGGCACCCGGCACCCGGCAAAGATGCGGCGTTTCGGCAGCTGATGTCCAGCCGCCTGCGACCTTCTTCAGCGTACCCCGCCTTCACTCAACAGGACGTTGACGAGCGTGCGCTGGAAGTGCAGGCGGTTCTCGGCCTCTTCGAGGATGATGGCCGCGTGGCGTTCGAACGCCTCGTCGGTGATCTCGTAGCCGCGGTAGGCGGGCAGGCAGTGCATCACGACGGCGTGCTTGGGCGCGGCGGCCAGCAGGGCGTCGTTAATCTGGAAGCCCTCGAAGTCCTGCAGCCGCTTTTCTTTTTCCGCTTCCTGGCCCATCGAAATCCACGTGTCGGTGTAGAGGATGTCGGCCGTGGCCACCGCGGCGTCGGGGTCATTGATCTCGATGTAGCAGTCGCTGCCGCCAACGGAGCGGATGAAGTTCACCGAGGGCGCGTCAAGATCGTACTCGTCGGGGCAGGCGAGGATAAACCGCATGTCGAGCTTGGCGCACAGCAGGCCCAGGCTGCGGGCGACGTTGTTGCCGTCGCCGACGAAGACCAGCGTCCGGCCCTTGAGCGAGCCGAAATGCTCCTTCGCGGTCATCAGGTCCGCCATCGCCTGGCAGGGGTGCGTGTGGTCGGTCAGTCCGTTGATGACCGGCCGGTCGGAAAACTTCGCCAGTTCCTTCATCAGGTCGTGGCTGAAAGTGCGGGCCATGATGCCGTCGCACATTCGCCCCAGCACGCGCGCGATGTCCTTGACCGGCTCGCGTTTGCCCAGGCCGATGTCCGACTGCGTGAGGTAGATCGAGTGCCCGCCCAGTTGCGTCATCGCGGTCTCAAAGCTCACGCGCGTCCGCAGCGAGGGCTTCTCGAAGATCATCGCCAGCGTCTTGCGTTCCAGCGTGGCCGGGAGCTTGCCCGCGCGGAACAGGCCCTTGTCGCGGATGGCGCGGTCAATCAGGGCAGCCAACTGCTGGGGCTCAAAATCGGCCAAGCTGATGAAATCTTTGATCATGATCTCGCTCGCTTCTCAAATGGCGTGGCCGCCTTCCCAGGCCGCCGCTTCGCGCCGGCTTGGGGAAACCGGCACGCAGAGATTCCCGCCTTACTTCTGAATCAACGTGCCGACGCCCATGTCGGAGAAGATCTCCAGCAGCAGGGCGTGCGGGAACTTGCCGTCGATAATGTGCGTCCGTGTCACGCCGCCTTCCAGGGCCCGCAGGCAGGCCTCCACCTTGGGCAACATGCCTGAAGAGATGGCGCCCGAGGCGATCATGGCGCGGATCTCCGCCTCGCTGATCTGCTTGATCAGGCTGGCAGGGTCCTTCACGTCGCGGCGGATGCCGTGCGTGTCGCTGACGACCACGAGTTTCTCGGCCTTCAGGGCGGCGGCCACCTCGCCGGCGGCGGTGTCGGCGTTGCAATTGAGCTTGGCGCCGGTCTTGTCGCGGGCCAGAGGCGAGAGGACGGGGACGGTGCCCGCCTGGCAGAGGAGGTCCAGGAGCTTGGCGTTGACGCTGTTGACCTTGCCGACGAAGCCCAGGTCGATCTTGAGGCCTTCCTCTTCGAGGAACAGCTTCTCGCCGAACAGCACGCTGCTGGACAGGGTATGCAGGCCCATCGCGCTGCAGCCGAGCGCCTCGATGGTGTTCACCAACTGGCGATTGATCTCGTTGCACAGCACGTGCTCGACGACGGTGAGCGTGCGCTGGTCGGTGTAGCGGCGGCCCT
>CAZTVF010000136.1:0-12822 GCA_964616985.1 uncultured Planctomycetaceae bacterium | reverse complement strand
GTGATAAGCTCTCTGCACAGTGACATGGATGTCGCTTTGGGGCCACGGATTCGCCCGTGAACAACCGTCAACCTGGTAGCGGGTAGAGACACCACGCCGTTCGCGGCGTGCCAACGGTTGCCTGCGGGAGACACCGCAATGAGTTCTTGTCGACCGACCCCCGGCAGCATTGAGCCGAACATCGTTCCAGTTCGCTTGCCGCCGAGGTTCCTCGCCCTCGTCTTCGCCGATCGGCGCCGACCTGTCGGCCACGTAGGCATGACCAACATCATCCCCCTCCAGCCGCCGCCAGATCCCCAAGACTTGCCGAAGCCTGTCGGCAAAGATTTTTCACCACAGACTCCTTCGCCAGAACCATCGCTGCCGTGCCGCGTTGCGCCGCCCACGGAATCCTGACGAACGAAATTCGTGCGAGGCGCCCCTTGCATGCACTGGTGGACGTGGCATGATGCGAATCCGGCGGTTTGCAGGATGTCGACCGTCGGCCATGTCCGCCCCGCGCCGATCCCCCCTGCAATCTGCCTTCTCGTTCTGAGCTGCTATGGACGCAATTGAGCTATTTTGGTTGGGCCGCGACGGTCGCCCTCGTCGGCGTCTGGTGAAACAACCGCTGTCGCGTCGCCTGCTTCGTGCTGTGGCTGATCCGCCGCAACATTACCATCCGCATCCACGCCTGGTCGGCCATGCCATATCTGGCCGCACCGACGTTCTTTGTGCTGGCCATCCGCAGCTTGAGGCTGTGGGGCCACGCCATAAAGGAGAGGGTTCCAGTGAAGATTCAGAAGCTGCTCGTGGTCGAGCATGACGTAAAAACGCGACAAGAGATCGACGAAATCCTTGGCACCATGAACCTTAAGTACGACTTTGCGGCCAGCTTGGCCGAGGCCCGCGAAGCCCTGGACAATAACAGCTACTCGTGCATCCTCTTGGACTATGCAGTTCCTTGCCGCCCGGGCAGCAACCCGAGGATGCAAAACTCGATGCACTTCCTCGATTTCATCAACAGGACCATCAAGGCCAGCCGCAGGCCACCGGTGGCGGTGATCGTCGAGCGACTGCCCGACGTGGACGACGAAGACAAGTTCCGCTGGGCCGCCGATATGCGGTCTCGGGGCGCCACAACGTTCATCTGTCGGCCGTTCCGTGCGGGCGGCAGGACCTTGGACCGCGTCGTCGAGAAACTCCTGGCCGGCCAGAGCGAGGGCGTTCGGCTGTCGGCCATGCCGGCGGTCTCGGCCAAGGAAGCGGAGGATCCCGTGCCGGTCCAAGTCGATCCACCCGCCGCATCGAGCGATGACGCCGCCGTAAGACAAGCCACGCCCGAGCCCGCGGCGCCAACCGATGGCCGATGGACCTCCGTTCCCAACGATCCTATCGAAATTGAGGATTTCCTGGCCAAGTTCTGCGAACAACGGACCAAGGAAAACCGTGTGCACCGCAAGCGAGCGCTGTTGGGCGCGGCCAGACATGGAACGATCGTCCTTCCCCCGCTGGCTGTCCCGCGCAAGCACGGCCAAGCAAACACGTACTTCGTCCACGCTCTCCTTGCTGCCTGGCAGGCCTATATCAATGAGGGCGTGGACCTGCCGCCGCTGTTGCCCAGTTACACCGCTTCCACGCAGGAAACTTCGGCGAAACTTCCGTCTTGACAACGTGCCGGTTCTCATAGAAGGTCGTGGGCATCGCCATGGTCCGGGGAAGCCGGAGGAACGTGGGTTGTGCCTGTGCGACAACCGAGGAGAGAACATGGTCGGCCAATCGAGTACCAGTAGCAGCCGCAAAGGACTTCTGACGGTCCGGCTCGAGCACCTGCCGCCGGGGCGGAAGGTGAGCTATCGGCTCAAGAGCCTCGACTTTGCCATCGGCAGCTACGTGTACCGCTCGCGGTTCGAGCAAGCCCAGCGCGACGATGCCGACGGGCAGCAGTACCTCCAGAAACTGGAGAAGTGCTTCAACGCGGTCACCATCCCCGTCTTCTGGCACCTGACGGAACCGCAGCAAGGGCGGTTCTGTTACGAGCCATACCTGGCCATGTGTCGGTGGGCCCGCGAGCATGGGAAGCACTTGCTCGGCCACGCCGTCTTCTATGGGTGGGACGGCTTGGACGACTGTGATGTGGCCGACGCTCATCTGGACTTCATCCAGGAGTGGGTCCGCGCGTTGGACCGCGACGGTCTGGAGCAGGCGATGCGGAACCACGTTGGGGACTGCCTGGGCGTCTTTCGCCCGTTCATCGATCACTTCGTTCTGAACAACGAGGTGCTCGGCAAGTACGGCACGGACCCGCAGGACTGGTTCAGCCGCAGGTTGGGTTTCAAGAGCCTCGCGCCGTACTTCCAGTGGGCGCACGAGGCTGCCCCATCCGCGCGGTTCTACCTCAATGAGAACAGCATCCTCGCCGGCGCCAACACGCCCAAGTACGCTGAGCTGATTGATTCGCTCCTGCAACAAGGCGCCCCCGTCGGAGGGATCGGCATTCAGGGCCATTTCTTCGGCGATCGTGTGGCGCCGTCCGATGAGATGTGGGAGAAACTGGAGCTTCTTGGCCAGTTCAAGCTGCCGATTCGTGTCACCGAGTTCGGCGTCAAGAGCGCCGACCCCGACCTGCACGCGCAGGACATGCGCCGGCTGCTGGAGGTGTGCTTTGCCCACCCGCGCGTGGCGGGTGTCCATTTCTGGAACTTCTGGGCCCCCGACATGTGGCCGCGAACGCAACCCATTCGTGAGGCGCCGCTATGGAATGCCGACTGGTCGCCGCGCCCAGCCGCCGAGACGCTCATCGACCTGATTACCCGGCAGTGGACAACCGAGGGACAGGGCACCGTCGACAGCGGTGGCGCGATGACATTCACGGGGTTCTTCGGGACCTACGTTGTTCAGGCCGAAGGCCGGTCGTGGACGGTTCGCCTGACGGCGGAAATCCCCGAGGTAACGGTGCGAGGGGAGGTATGACGGACATCGGCTTATCTTTCTCGGTTCTCGCAAGACGACATGGCGAACCGGGCATGCTCGCGCGCAAGGTCGCGGCCGGGCGGCGACAAGCAGGGTGTTGAGACCATGGGCGGAGCCATGACAAGCAGGGCACTGGCGTTCATATCCGGCGTTCGGGCCGACGGAACCGGGCGATACCGATATGCGGAGGGGTGTGCTGCGCCGACGCTGTATTCGTCCTGCTACGCGGCCATGGCGCGGCATCTGCTTGGCGACCTCGGCAGCCTGCCGGCTGGTGAACGCGCGGAGTGGATCGCATATCTCCAGGCCCATCAGGACGACGATGGGCTGTATCGCGATCCGGTGGTCTTTGGCCAGGGCTGGTATGCTGGCGACGCGCTCTGGTGCGGGCGGGCGCATCTGGCCTGCCATGTCGTTGCAGCCCTGACGTGCCTCGATGGTGTCGCCGCCAAGCCGCTGCGATGGCTCGACCCGTGGCTCGATCCGGACGCACTGGTCCGATGGCTGGAAGCACGTGACTGGGGCTCGCGCGTGGCGTGGACCGGCAACGAGATCATGAACGTCGGCACGCTGCTCCAGTACGGCCGGGATTTCCACAATGATGCTCGGGCCGGCCGGTCCGTGGCCGTGCTGCTGGAATGGCTTGCCGCGTGCCATGTGGACTCGCAGACCGGGGTCTGGGGCGAGGTGGACGTCTCCAATCCGGTCTGGCGCAGCCATGCCGTGCAGGCGGCTTATCACTGGTGGCCGTTGTTCTTCTACGATGGCGTGCAGCCGCCTCACATCGACCGCGCCATCGACACCGTGCTGGCGACACAGAACCCCAATGGCGGCTTCGGCTGGGGTGTTCACAACCCGGCCGAACCATTCATGAGCAGCGCCTGTGAGGACATTGACTCCATCGACCCGCTCTGCCGCATGATGCAGTTGACCGACTATCGCCGAACCGACATACAGGCGGCGCTGCGGAGAGCAACTGGCTGGGTGATGACCAATCGGGCGGCCGATGGCGGCTTCGTGTTCATCCGCAACGTGCCGTTCGAGTACGGTCACGGGGAGTTGCGGGGCGAGGCCAACCGTGGTGCCATGTTCCCCACCTGGTTCCGGCTGCTCTCGCTGGCACTCATGGGAAAAGCCCTTCCCGACCACCAGTTGGGACGTGTGCCTTGGCAGTTTACACGTTGTCCTGGAATGCAGTTCTGGGGACAACCCGGCACCGATACGACCATGGAGACGCAAGAATGAACCCAGAAGGAAACGGCCCCGTGTATCCGCAGGTGGTGGACCATCGTAGTCTCGGTGGCAAAGGCAACTCATGAACACGACAATCAACCTGAACGGCACGTGGGAGTTCGTTGCCGATCTTGACCCGAAGTACCATGCCATCCACGGCGGGTTCCACCGGCCCGAGGCCAACCGCAGGCACTGGCTCAAGGCGTCCGTGCCTGGCGTGTGGCAGAGATACGGCGAGCGGTACGACATCTTCGAAGGTGTTTGCTGGCTTGCCCGCGAGTTTGATGTGCCCGAGTTGCCCGCAGGGGCGACCGCGCGGCTGCGGTTCGGCGCGGTGAACTACCTGGCGAGCGTATACGTCAATGGCCAACTCGTTGGCAGTCACGAGGGCGGGTATACGGAATTCGCGGTCGACGTGACCGGCGCACTCAAGGTTGGGACGAACCATCTCGCCGTTCAGGTGGATAACCGCGCCACGATAATCAAGTGGCCGCCGTGTCTGGGCTACTTCAACTACGGCGGTATCCACCGTGACGTGAGCCTGGAGATCGTCGCCAGCCCGGCGTTGGGCGCGATCACGCTGGAGGCGGCGCCAGCGGACCGAGGCTGGGAACTCAAGGTCGGCGGGCGTATCCTCAATTGGCGCCCCGGCCTTGCCATCCGCGTTGGCAACGGTGACGACATCGCGTGGGAAGATGCGCCTCGCGATGACGGCGTGCTCGACGTGCATGTGCCGTTCTTCGACACGCCGCCATGGTCGCCAGAGGACCCGCACCTGGAATCGATCACGGTCGAACTGCTGGACGAGGTACGGAGCGTGCTCGACCGGCGCGATTTCACGTTCGGCTTTCGTACCGTCGCGATGCACGATGGCCTCATCCGGCTCAATGGCGAACCCTATCCGCTGAAGGGCGTCTGTTACGTCTACGACTCGCCCGTGACCGGACTGGTGATGACGCCGGAGCAGATCGAGACCGACCTACGGTTGATGAAAGAGGCCGGGTGCAACTCGGTTCGGTGCCACTACCCGATGGATGCGGCGTTCTACGACGCCTGCGACCGGCTTGGTCTGCTGGTGTGGATCGAGCCGCCCGTGTACTGCTATCACCCGGGCGATGCGGAGACAGGGACGCGCTTTGCCGACCCTCAATGGCAGGCTCTGGCCCGGCAGATGGTCCGTGAAATGATCGCCGTGGCTCGCAACCACCCAAGCGTCGCCATCTACAGCGTCGGCAACGAGTGCAACACGGCCAACCCGGAGGCGGAGGCGTTCTTCCGCGAGTTGGCCGCCACCGTCCGCCAAGCCGATCCAACGCGACTCATTTCCTACGCCGCGCTCTACGGCATCGTCGGCCCCATCGCCGACATTGTGGACGTGCTCGGCATCAACTCCTACTACGGTTGGTATGACCAGATTCGGCAGGATGGCAGCGACAGGAGCCGATCGCCCAACCACGATGATCATGCGAGCCTGGAGGCCACGGTGGCGCGCCGTCCCATCGACTTGTCGCCCATGCGAGGCATGCTCGACAAGGTCATCGCAGGTCGACCGAAGCTTGCGCTGCTGCTGACGGAGTTCGGCGCTGACTCGGTGAGCGGCTTCGTCTCGGCCGGCCGCGACCTGTGGTCGGAGGACTACCACGCCGATCTGCTGCGGGAGATCCTGACGCTGGCTGGCGACTACCCGCAGATCGTCGGCACGTTCCCCTTCTGCTTCACGGACTACCGCGATCCGTCGAAGGTAACCAACGGCTACTGGAATGAGCTGAACCTGAAGGGCCTTGTGGACTACCGGCGCAACCGGAAGCTCGCCTTCGGAGCGGTGAAGGAGATCTACGGACGCCCAGGCCAGGCGGAGCCCCACATTCCCTGACGTGTTCCATAGGGGTTCGCGGCCCAAGTGACATCGGGGTTGTATCCGTGCTGCTGCCAAGGTGATTCCTGGAAAGCGGGAACAGGCCACAGCGAACAAGTGGGGCAAAATCCAATGCGGTTTGGTATGACAGCGGTTTGCAGGGCCCTTGCCCCGCCGAAGCCTCGCCGTTACTATCCCTCTGAGATGGTCAGGAAGTTTCGCGAGCTCTTTGGGCCGCGGGTAAAGGCTCTGGATCTTTCGGCAGCCGACCAACAAGAGCGTGGTAGTTGAAGCGTCGACGAGGGTGACGCGGGTCGGAAGGCGCGTGATAGGCCGACTGTTGAAAAGGAGTGACCGATGAGCGTGCATGCTATGGGACGCGTGGTCGTGGCGGCACTGACGATTGCTATCGCGTCTCTCGCTGCCTCCGGGGAAACTTCTTCGCGGCCGGTAATCTCCAACGTCTTCCCCGATTTCGATCCGCCCGTCCGCGTCCCGCATGTCATCACCGGCGAGAACTTCGACCCCAATACGACAGAGGTATGGTGCTGGCAAGGGTCCGCGGATTCACCGACTACGCAGGCCGCCCTCAACCGGTTGGGCCAGCCGATGACGCTGCCGACAGAGCCGCCCAAGGGCGCTTGCCGGGCGGCGGTGCTCGACGTGGAATCGCAAGTTATCGTCGCCAACCTCCAGGGGGTCGTTGTGTGGGTGAAGACAGCCCAGGGATGGTCTCAACCTTGCCTCTTTGGCACGGCCCACCCCTTCTGGATCAGCCGCGACAAGGCTCCGCAGGGCGCCGTGCTGCGGATGTTCGGCTTCGGCCTTCAGGACCTTTGGCGAACGACGCGGGTCGTGCTCAAGGCGCAAGACGGCAACGTCCTGGCTTGCCGGCGAATGGTGACCTCGGGTATGGGAACCCAGGAGCCGCGACTGGGGCGCAGTCCAGATAGCCGGCTGGTGCTGTTTGAGGTGCCCGCCGATGCCCCACCGGGCAAATACGAGGTGTACGTCCACAATGGCCTCGGCGGCGATCTGGGTTGGGCGAAGGCCGGCGACCTGGAGGTAGCCGCACGCGGTGGCGTATCGCCCAAGGTGTTGGACGTCCGCGATTATGGCGCTAAGGGCGACGGCCTGGCCAACGACCTACTGGCGATTCGCAAGGCGCTGGCCGAGGCGGCCAAGGCGGTCCCATCCGTGGTACACCTGCCGCCGGGCACCTACCGAACCGACGAGACGATCATCGTGCCGCAAGGGGTCACCCTTCGTGGCAGCGGGCGTGAAAACACCATCCTCCTGGGCTTTGGCTACGATGAAACCATCGAGCGGACGCTCCTGACCGCTTGGTTCACGATGATCCGTTCGGCGCCGACCGCGATTCTGCGGCTTGGTGACAACACCGGCCTGGAGGCATTGACCGTTCGCGGCGCGACCTCCAAGGGCGCCGGCGGTGACGCCATCGTCGAAGCCGTGCCGCGGGAGATTCGCTTCCCCGATGGCGGCGAGGTTCGCGACGTCATGATCCGCGACTGCCTTCTGGACGCCCGCGAGGCCGACTCCGCCAGCGGGCGGTGGCTTTACACGGCCGCGATCTATGTGGGGCCGTGCTCGCGGAATGTGTCGATCCTGGACAACGACATCCACGGCGCCGCCGGCAACCTATCACTGGGGCGGATGGCCGGCTACGCCCGGCGGATGGACATCATCGGCAACACCTTCCACGGGCCCGGCACCGACATCGTCAGCCTCGGTTGCCAGGGCTACGATTGCCTGGTGGACGACAACCGGTTTGTCGATTCGCCCGGCCGGCTGGTCTTCAATCCGCGGCGGCATTGCTACATCCGCTTCAACGAGATCCACCACATGACCCGCGGCACGTGGAACAACGCCGGCGAGACCTTCCTGCTGCACGGGTCGATGGATGACGCCGTCAAGACCGCCGGCTATGCCTCCGCCGGCGCCGAGGCCGCGATGACCGACAGGCGGCAGAGTTGGAAGCCCGGCCTACTGCGCGACGCGGCGGTATTGATCATCTCCGGCCGCGGCATGGGCCAGTATCGCACGGTCATCGCCAACACGGGCGACACGTTGACGGTCGATCGCCCTTGGAGAGTAGCCCCGGATGCCACCAGCGGCTACGTCGTGGGGCCTATGTACGTGGAGAACGCCTTGTTCTGCAATCTTAACGACACGCCGGGCGTGCTGTCGCTATGGTTAGACTGCATCGCCAACGTGGTGGAGATGCATCGCGACCAGTCCAGTGCCGGGGTGACCGCCTGGGGAAGCGACGGCGCCTCCATCGACGCCAACGGCGTCGCACGGAACGTGAATCGTTTTTGCCCGTCCTGGTACAACATGATCGTCAACGGCTGGCAAGACGGCGCCGGCATTTCGCTGGTCGGCGGGAACCGGCCGGACAGCCCGCACCTTGGACCCACGAACTTCGCCACGTTTATTGTCCGCAACAAGGTTCGCCAGAGCCAGTCCAGTCGGACGTGCATGGAGGCCAAGCCCGCCGGCTCCGCCGCCATACACGTCGTGGGTTCGCACACCATCGTCGCCGACAACTACATCGCCTCCGGCGAGGCCGGCGTCTCCATCGCCCCCGGGGCACGAAAGACATTCCTGCTGGGCAACGACTTCGCCGACGTGGGCAGACCCTTGCTCGACCAGGGCGGCCGGACGATAGGCCGCGGCAACCGCACATGGACCGCCGACGCACAGGGCCCATCGCGCGTTGCCACCTCGCTGCCGGACATCGCCGAAATGAAGGACGCTCCCCCGCGCTCGCGGCCGGCCTTTACGCTTGCCGAGGCGGACATGCTCCCACCCCTGTATCATACGGTGGCGCAGCTCAAGGCCTTTGTCTCCGGCCAAACCGTCCTTGGCGCCGGGGCCGGCCTGTGCGTCTATGAAGGCGTCGGCAGCGAGAAACGCCAGTGCCAGTGCGAAGGCAATCTGAAGGCCGTCTTCGAACTGCTCCGGAAGTACGACCACGACAACGGCCATCTGCCGAAGGCGACGTTCTTTCCTGCCTCGCCGCTGGCCGATTCCGACAGCCTGGCCGTTATGCTCGGCAAGGAATCGCTGCCGATGCTGGTTTGCCCGACCTGCTCGGCCGATCTGCGGACGCTGGGCCTCAACTACATCTGGAACGAGAGAATCTCCGGCCAGAAGCTCTCGGAGATCAAGAACCCCCAGCAAACCTGGCTGATGATGGACTTTGTCGCGGTGAACCAGTGGATGGTCCTCAACGCATGTGCCGGCCACCGCGGCGGCGTGAACGTCCTCTACGCCGACGGCAGCATCAAGTGGCTCTATCCGTTCCCGCCCAAGGAAGGTAACAACGACTGGGTTCGCGAGGAAAAGTCCCTCGCTGGCTGGCTCGAATGGGCTAGAGGCGGCCCGTAACAGGCGAAAGCCTCCTGTCCCCGAGGGGAGAATTTGCTTTGCGTGGCCCGCAGATTCTCCGTTTGCGACAGACGAAGGCAAGAACATGCCCTTCATCGAGCCGGATACTCCCCCGCCGACCGAGGGCGAGGTGCGCTGCCGCGAACGCCTGGGCGGGCTGCTCAAGAGCTATTACCGGGGGGCTGCGTGATGCCCCGGATGAATCATGTAATACCAGCAGGAACACCGGCGGAATAGCGAATCTCATCAGGTGATTCGGTTACTGCAGACGGTCACGAGGTAGGATCATAGGAACTGCTGACGATGGTCGTTAGCGACAGAACACCTGGGAAATCCCGAATTACAGGAGATGACGCCATGACTTCGCGCCAGCGGGTTCTCACCGCCCTGTCGCACCAGGCCCCCGATCGCACGCCCCTTTGGCTGGGCGTGCCCAAGCCCGAGATCGTCCAAGCCCTCTGTGCCCACTACGGGGTGGCCGACTACGAGGCCGTCATGCGACGCGCGGGCGACGACTTCCGCTGGGCCGGGCATCATGGCTGGAAGCACCCCCAGGCCCGGCAGCCCTTCGACATGACCGGCTGTCCCCGACCGCCGGGCGAGTGCGAGACCGTCGCTGACGTCGACGCCCTGCCCTGGCCTGACCCCCAGTACATCGACGTCGCCGACACCCGCGCTGCCTGCCAAGCCGCACGCGACGCCGGTTTCGCCGTCATGGGCGGCAGCTGGGCCCCCTTCTTCCACCAGGTCGGCTGGACCATGGGGCAGGAGGAGTACTTCATCAAGATGCACACGCACCCCGAGGTCGTCGAGGCGTTCACCGAGCGGATCGTCGACTTCTACATGGCCGCCAACGATCGCGTCTTCGAGGTCGCCGGCGACCTCATTGACTTCTACTTCTTCGGCAACGACCTGGGCACGCAGTTGGGCCCCTTCGTCAGCCCCGATTGCTTCCGCCGCTTCATCCTGCCCAGCATCCGCCGCCTCAGCGAGCAGGCCCACCGCCGCGGCCTGCACGTCTGGATGCACTCGTGCGGGTCCGTGCGGACGATGATCGGCGACTTCATCGACGCCGGGGTCGAGGCCCTGCACCCCGTCCAGGTGTCGGCCAAGGGAATGGACCCCGCCGAACTGGGGCGCGAATTCGGCGGCAAGATCCTCTTCGTCGGCGGCATCGATGTGCACCAGCTTCTCCGCACCGGCACGCCCCAGCAGGTCCGCCAGGCCGTCCAGTACAATAAGAAACACCTCGCGCCCTCGTACGTCGTCTCCCCCAGCCACGAGGCCGTCCTGCCCGACGTCAAGATCGAGAACTTGCTGGCCATGTTCGAGGAGGCGGCGAAGGCGTAGGCTTGCGCGAAGAAGTTCCGGGCCGACCTTCGGGGTGGGGGAATGCGGGCTATGCCTCGGTAGCTTTCTTTCGGGAGGTTCCAGTTCCGGGGCTAAAGCCCCCCCGAAGCGATCCCAAGATGACGACGAACGCCGCCGGAATCGTGGGACACACAAGGGGGCAACAGAGGCGGTCTGTCTCCGCCGGAGAAAACATGCTCTTCCGAGTCCCCGAACACCGACTTCGATGCGATCCGTGGGCTTGCGCAGCGGTCTGGAGCATCTGGAATTGGCTTGCCCCAACGCCCAAGCCCGATAAGATCGTGGACATCGCCGATGGCGGTCGTCAGCAGGTAGTCCTATGGGAAATGTCGGATGAGAAACTGGCCGCAACTGAATCGCCAAATCCTGTTCGACCCCGATAACCGCCAGGTCCTCTGGCAGCCCCGGATCAGTTGCTGGTTCGGCGACCGCCAATTCGCCGGCCAACCCTATCCTGAGCCTTTCACGGGCATGACGGAGCCTCAGGTCTACCGCGAGCTTGGCTGCTCGGCCCGTTTGTACCACTTCAACCCCAGCTTTGAGGCGGTAGAGCATCCCTCAGTGCGCCGCGTCCATCGCCGGCTCAACGAGACCGACATCGAGACGGTGATCGAGACGCCCGTGGGCTCTCAAGTGCACGTGACGCGGCGAAGCCCCAACAACCCCGGCACCAGCCACGTGAAGTGGGAGATCGCCGATGAGGCCGAGATGCGCGTGGCCACCTGGCGCGCGGAGAACCTCCAGTGGCGGTGGAACCAGGCGGCCTACGACCGCGCCTTCGCCGAGTTCGGCGACCTGGGCTCGCCGTGTGTCTTCATCCCCCGCGTGAACGTGCAGGAGCTGTTCATCGTGCGGATGGGGGTCGAAGACGCCATTTTTGCCCTGCACGATTATCCCGGGACTGTCGAGGCGTTTTTCGACGCCCACGAACGTAGCGTGGGCCGGCTGATCGACCTCATCAACCGCTCGCCCATCGAGATCGTCAACTTCGGCGATAACGTCCACGGCGGAATACTGTCGCCGTCGCTGTTCCTGAAATACGTGCTGCCGGTGTACCAGGCCCGTTGCGAGAAACTGCACGCGGCCAGAAAGTTCGTGCACGCCCACTGGGACGGCGACACCGGCCCCTTGCTGCCGTACGCGCGGCAGACGGGCCTCGACGGCATCGAGGCCATCACGCCCCGCCCCCAGGGCGATGTGACGCTGGAGCAGGCCAAGGCCGGCCTCGGCAATGAGATGTTCCTGCTGGACGGCATCCCGGCGGTGTACTTCGACGACTACTACCCGCTCCAAACGCTGCTGGACTGCGCCCGCCGGGTCATCGAATTATTCGCCCCCAAGCTGGTGCTGGGGATCAGCGACGAGATCTCCTCCACCGGGGATCTCAACCGCATCCGGGCGGTCGGCGAGATTGTCGACGAGTACAACGCCTCCGTCGGGTGACGCGACGCGATTGATGTCACCGCCGATTGGGCGCCCGCAAGCAGTGGCATCATCGCTGTTGTTTCTTCGGCGGAGTTGAAAACATAACTTCTTCCGCCGACCAGGCGGGGCGCCGTGGCCGGCGCAGCCGGTCGCATGGGCCCATCCGGATGACCTCCGGGATCAGACCTCAGAAGTCGTGCCTGCGAGGCCCCCGCAAATCCCCTTCCCTTCCAGCCGCCCCTCGAGGTAGCTCATCCTCACTCGCCATCTGACCGGTGGCGATACGAGGTGAACCATGAGGAACTACATCACGCTCCAACAGGCCGCCAGGCTGCTGCCGATCAAGGTGTCGGGCCCCACCGTATGGCGATGGTGCGTCAACGGCCTTTCGGTGCCGGGCCAGGACGACGTGATCCGCCTGCGCTTCTCGGCCCTCGGCCGGAGGCTCTTCACGACTCCCGAGTGGCTGGATCTCTTCATCGACGAGCTCACCGTCGCCCGACTCGGTCGCTACCAGCGTCGGAACAACGGGCGATCGGACCGCCATTGGCAACGAGCCAAGGAACTGGCTCAAG
>CAZTVF010000135.1:0-12866 GCA_964616985.1 uncultured Planctomycetaceae bacterium | reverse complement strand
TGTGAAGGAACGTTGCGAGGTGGTCGAGCTCGCGCTTCATGTCGGTGTTCAGGAGGGTTTTGTAGCCCTCGCGGCCGCCCCAGAAGACGTAGCCCTGGCCGCCGAGCTGCTTGGTGACTTCCATGGCCTTGGCGACCTGGGCGCCGGCGTAGGCGAAGACGTCGGCGTTGCAGCTGGTCGAGGCGCCGTGGACGAATCGCGGGTTGGAGAACAGGTTCGCGGTGCCCCACAGCAGCTTGACGCCCGTGCGGGCCTGCTCGTCCTTGAGGACCTTGACGACTTCATCGAGGTTCTTGCACGTCTCTGCGAAGGTGTCGCCCTCGGGCGCCACGTCGCGATCGTGGAAGCAGTAGAAGCCCGCGCCGAGCTTTTCGAAGAATTCGAAGGCCACCTTCGCTCGCTTCTGGGCGTTGGCGACGGTGTTGCTGTTGTCGTCCCACGGCATCTGCCGGGTGGCCGAGCCGAACTGGTCGCTGCAGCCGTTGCGGAACGCGTGCCAGTACGCCACGCCGAAGCGGAGGTGGTCGGCCATGCGCTTGCCGTCGACCAGCTCGTCGGGGTTATAGTGCTTGAACGCCAGGGGGTTCTTGCTCTTGGGGCCTTCGAACTTGATCTTCGGGATACCAGCAAACGCCTCAGCCATGGGTCAATCTCCAATAGTTTTTTCGCCGGGCCCGGCCCGGGTTGGGGATTGTACCGCGCTGGTGCCGCATGGCAACTGGTTTCCGGGCGGTGTTCTGACGCGGCGGCGGCAGGATTTCACCGCGGAGATCGCGGAGGAGAGGAGAAGAGACGCCAACGGGCGAGCCGTCAGAGCGGGGGCCAACGGTACCTGCACAGGTGTGGGTGACGGCCTTCCCGGGCCGCCGCCGACGGCGCCAGGGGCGGCGGCCTTGGAAAGCCGCCACCCAGCATAGATGTCTAACCATTGGCGGGGGCTGGGGCTTTCGTGGGCTGCAGGCTTGAACGCGGGCAATCCGTTTTTTTGAACGAAACCTCTCGATCCGGCGTCTAATAGAGGTTATGTTTTGCGCAGGGTCGGTCTGCAACTACTCTTGATTCGGGAGCTTACCTTATGGTGCGACTGGTGCCGGTGGTGCTGGCGGGGCTGCTGTTCTTCTCCAGCGGCTGCAACGATCAAGCGAGCATGTCCGCAAAAAGCAAGGACGACGCCCTGGCGAAGATGGACTTCCGACAGGTTGTCCAGAGCGCCAAGGACAAGGTCTTCCCAGCCGTCGTCTACATCCGCTGCGTCACCGAGAGCTACCAGTCCGGCAAGAAGATCAACGAGGAAGTCTCCGGCAGCGGCGTCATCATCTCCCCCACCGGCGAACTGCTGACCAACTGGCACGTCGTCGACAAGGCCGTAAAGGTCCGCTGCCTCCTGTATGATGGCCGCGCCATGGAGGCCAACATCGTCGGCACCGACAAGGACACCGACCTGGCCCTCGTCCAGCTGCAGATGCCCAAGGACTCCGCCCCGCTGCCCTCGGCCGTCATCGGCGACAGCGAGAAACTCAAGGAAGGCGACTTCGTCATGGCGATGGGCGCCCCGTGGGGCCTGAGCCGCTCGGTCTCCATCGGCATCATCTCCTGCACGCGCCGCTACCTTCCCAAGCACAGCGAGTACAGCCTGTGGCTGCAGACCGACGCATCGATCAGCCCCGGCAACAGCGGCGGGCCGCTGGTGAATACCGCCGGCGAGGTGATCGGCATCAACACGCGCGGCGTCATGCAGGGCGGCACGGTCGGTTTCTCCGTGCCCTCCAGCGCGTTCCTGGAAGTCATGGGCCAGATCCGCAAGCACGGCAAGATGAACTGGAGTTGGACCGGCCTGCAGCTTCAACCGCTGAAGGATTTCGACCGCGACAATTATCTCGAGGGCAATGAGGGTGTGGCCGTGGCCGAGACCGACCCCGAAAGCCCCGCCCGCCGCGCGGGCCTGCAGGCCCGCGACCGCATCGTCAAGATCGATGGCCAGGCCGTCACCGCGATGACCCCCGAATACCTGCCGGCGATCCGCAAGAGCCTGGGCCTGCTGGCCAAGGGCAAAGAGGTCGCCATCGAAGTCATCCGCGGCGACAAGGTCGAGACCGTCCGCATGACGCCGCGTGAGAAGGGCCGCGTCGAAGGCGAAGAGCTCGATTGCCCGCGGTGGGACTGCACGGTCAAGGCCATCAACCAGTTCGACAACCCCGACCTGTTCTTCCAGCGCCAGGAGGGCGTATTCGTGTATGGCGTCAAGAGCCCCGGCAACGCCAGCGGCGCGGGCCTGTCGTCTCAGGACATCATCCTCCAGATCGACGGCAAGGATGTCGCCAGCCTTGAGGACCTGCGGAAGATCCACAAGGAATGCGTCGCCAACGTGCAGAGGAAGTACAAGTGCGTCCTCTCGATCCTCCGCAACGGCGAGCTCAAGCAGCTGGTGCTCGATTTCAGCCGGGATTTCGAGAAGGAATAAGATCGTCGCGGCGACGGCGAGAGATGTAGCGAACCTTCGCTGTCGCTTGTCTCTGTGCGATGCTTTTTCCGGCCGCCGACTGGGTGGCTGTAATATTAAAAGGGATCTCTATGCATAAATGCACTTTCGGTATTGCGGTCGTGGTGGCGGCGGTGTTCTCGATGGCGCAGATCTCTTTCGCCGACGAGGCCGCTACCAAGCCCGTCGAGAAGCAGTTGGAGGAGAAGAGCCTTGCCGCCGCGGCCGCCGCAGCGCCGTCGCTGGTCCGCGTGGAATACACGCTGCAGTACGACAAGGGCCAGGCCCACAACGAAGAGTACATCGCCCAGGAGAGGCCGATGGAGGAAGCGGGCTTCCTCTTGGCCCCTGACAAGGTCCTCACCGGCGACCTGATGGTGCACCCCCGCTTCATCAAGGAAATCCACGTGCGCTTCGGCGAGCAGGTCGTCAAGGCTACGCCCGCCGCCTGGGCCACCGCGCAGGCGGGCATGCTGCTGACGCTGGAATCGCCCTTGAAGGACGCCAAGCCGCTGGCCTTCGACGCCACGAAGAAAGGTCCCTACCTCGCCATCGGCCTCAGCTTCCGAAACGGCCGGTGGATCACCTCGGCCGACGCCCTGAGCATATCGTCTTACGTCGCCGACGGCGGCAAGACCCGCCGCCTGACGGCCCCGACGCAGGTGCTCGTCACCGACGAGCAGGGCACGCCCGTGGGCATCCTGCTCAACGACGACCTCCCCGCCGACGACACGTGGAAGGGCTCGCCGCTGGAATGGAACATGATCCCGGCGCCCAAGATGGCCGAGATGCTCAAGGACGTCGCGGCCCGCGCCGACCGGTCGCTGCTTCGCGTGACCCTGAGCTACCGCAGCCCGCGCAAGGGCGACGCCGCCGCACGCACCCTGTCGGGCATGGACGAAGACGAAGGCTCCACCGAGGTCAACGTGACCGGCATCCTCACCGACAAGCAGACCCTGCTGGTGCTGGCGAACATGAACCCCAAAACCACCTCGCGCCTGGAGCGGATCACCGTATACCCCAACACGCCCGCAGCCGCCAAGACCCCTGCCACCAAGCCCGCTGACGGTGCCGAGGCCGGCGGCATCGCCGCCAAGTTCAGCAGCACGCTGAGCGACTACGGCTGCTTCGTGGCGACGTTGGAAAAGCCGCTCGACGGCGCGGTCAAACTCGGCGACGCCGACCTGATGAATCACCAGAACACGCTGCTGATGGCCGCCGAGGTCATCATCCAGGGAGAGAAACGCATCACCTACTTCAGCCACGATCGCATCGGCGCCATGAACAAGGGCTGGCACGGCCAACTGTACCCCTCGATGAGCAGCGGCGAGCGTGACCGCTTCTACTTCGACGCCGACGGGCAGTTGCTGATCGTGCCGGTCAGCCGGCGAGAGAAGGTGGCCCTGCAGGAGCGGTTCGGCTCCAGCCAGCCCATCGCCACCGCCGCCCGGTACCTCGTGGGCGTGATGGGCGACCTGGCCAAGAACTCTGACCCGCACAACGTCCCGCTGACGGAGCAGCAGGAGAGCCGCCTGGCCTGGCTGGGCGTGGAACTCCAGCCGCTGGACCGCGAACTGGCCCGCGCGTGCGGCGTGTCAGACCTGACCAGCGACGGCTCGTGCGGCGCGGTCGTGTCCTACGTGTACGAAAATTCGCCAGCCGCCAAGGAAGGCGTCAAGGCGGGCGACATCCTGCTGCGCCTCCACGTCGAAGGCCAGCCCAAGCCCATTGACGTCAAGGGCGACCGCCCCAACTTCGACGGCCCCTTCCCCTGGGACCGCCTGGAGGAACTGCCGGAGCAGTACTACGACCGCGTCCCCACGCCGTGGAACTCCGCCGAGAACACCTTCACCCGCGCACTGACGGACCTGGGGTTCGGCAAGAAATTCTCCGCCGAAATCTTCCGCGATGGCAACACGCTGTCGAAGTCGTTCACGGTGATGGAGGCCCCGCAGCACTACATGTCGGCCGCGAGCTACAAGTCCACGCCGCTGGGCCTGACGGTGCGTGACATGACGTACGAGGTTCGCCGCTACTTCCAGAAGAAAGCCAATGATCCGGGCGTCATCGCGGCTATCATTACCCCGGGCTCCAAGGCCTCCGTCGCCGGACTCAAGCCGTTCGAGGTGATCACCCACGTGGACGACCAGCCGGTGAACAACGCCAAGGACTTCGAGAAGCTCACGAAAGACAAAACGGAGATTCGGCTGTCGGTAAATCGCATGAGCCGCGGCCGCACCGTCAAGATCACGATGACCGGCGCCACCACCCGTGCCGCCGCCCCCAAGGCGACCAAGACGCCCCCGCCGGAAGATGAGGAATAGACCGCAAGCGATTCTTGTCAAAGCTAGATCCATCGGTGGCGACCTGCAAAGGCCGCCACCGTCTATAAGAAAGGATTCACATGAAGGCCCTCTTTGCCGCCGTGCTGTCCGCAACAGTGCTGCTCGTGCTCTCGACGTTCGCCGCCGCCCAGGACGAGCCTGCGGCAACCATCCCTGCGGCAACTGCGACCTCGACCCCTGCCACTTCGCCGGCCGACGCGGAGGTCAAGGCCGCCAAGACGCGGATGGAGATCATCGAAAAGATCTCGCCGTCGCTGGTCCGCGTGGAATACACGCTGCAGTACGACAAGGGCCGCACGCCCTTCGAGGAACTCGTGCTGGAGGAACGCCCGCTGGAGCGGGCGGGCTTCCTGCTGTCGCCCACGCGGGTGATCTGCGATGACGTCACTGCCCACCCGCGGTACATCAAGAGCATCCGGGTCCGGTTCGGCGACCAGGTCGTCACGGCCAAGCCCATTGCCTGGGCCAAGGACTGCCGCGCCACGCTGCTGGAACTCGCCGAGCCGTTGAAGACCGCCAAGCCGCTGGCGTTCGACGCCAACCTTGCCGGCCCCTACTACACCGTCACGTACGGCAAAGCCGACCAGGAATGGGCCACCACGGTCGAGACCATGGCCCCCTCCACCACCGCCACCGACACGCAGCGCAAGTTCATCAACATGCCGGTTCGCGTTGTGATCACCGACAAGTCCGGGCGCCCCGTGGCCGTGTCATTCAAAGACGAGGGGCCCCTGGACGGCAGTTGGAAGGGTTCGCCGCTGGACTGGGGATGGTGGTCTGCGGAACAGATGGAGCAGATGACCAAGAAGGTGCAGGCGACGGCCGACCAGTCGCTGCTGCGAGCGACCATCACCTTCCGCAGCGCCCGCAAGGACGCCCGCACCCCGCAGGAGAACCCTGGGCCCGGCGAGATCAACAACCTCGCCGTCCTCATCGCCCCCCAGACGGTCCTGGTCATGATGTACAGCGACCCCAAGTACACCGCCCGCATCGAGCGCATCATGATTCACCCCAACGACGGCAGCGAGGCCGTGCCCGCCACCTTCGCCCACTCGATGACCGATTACGGCTGCCTCATTGCCACGCTGGAAAAGCCGCTTGCCGCCAAGGCCGCCGCCCCGCTGGAACTCACCTGCGATGACGCGCTGGCCTATCGCCACAAGCTTCTGCTGACGGCCGAGGTCCTCATCCAGGGCGAGACCCGCACCGCCTTCTACGGCCACAGCCGCATCGACTCCTACGTCGCCAGCTGGCGCCAGCAGATCTTCCCCAAGATCTCCACCGAGACATATGACTACTTCTTCTTCAACACCGACGGCAAACTGGTCATCATGCCCATGTACCGCCGCAACAAGGTCTCGCTGCAGGGCAAGCAGCGCATCGACCACCCGCTCGACACGCCCGTCTGCTATGTCAAGGAGGCGATCGACAAGCTGCCCGCCTCGGCCGACAAGCACAACGTCCCCCTGACCGAAGAGCAGGAGAACCGCCTGGCCTGGCTGGGCGTGGAGCTTCAGCCGCTGGACCGCGAGTTGGCGAGGCTCAAGAATGTCGCGCACCTCACTCGCGACGGCGCCTCGGGCGCGATGGTGTCGTTCGTCTATGACGACTCGCCGGCCGCCAAACAAGGCGTCAAGGCCGGGGACATCCTCCTTCGTCTGCATGTGGCCGACCAGCCCAAGCCCATCGAGGTCATCGGCGATCCGGCCCGCTTCCGCGGCCCCTTCCCGTGGTCGAACTATGACGAGCTTCCCGAGTCCAGCTACGACCGCATCCCCACGCCCTGGAACCCGGCCGAGAGCCTCTGCAACCGCGTGCTGACCGACCTGGGCTTCGGCAAGGAGTTCCAGGCGGAATTCGTCCGCGACGGCAACACCTTCCAGCGGCCCTTCGTGGTCGCCGAGAGCCCGATGCACTACAACTCGGCCGCGACGTACAAGGCGCCGGGTATGGGGCTGTCGGTTCGCGACCTGACGTTCGAGGTGCGGCGGTACTTCCAGAAGAAGTCCGACGCTCCCGGCGTGATCGTCGCGATCGTCACCCCCGGCGGCAAGGCCGCGGTGGCGGGCCTCAAGCCCTACGAGATCATCACCCAGGTCAACGAAGTGCCCGTCAAGGACGTCAAGCACTTCGAGCAGCTCATCAAGGACCAGGGCGAACTTCGCTTCCTCGTCAGCCGCATGACCCAGGGCCGCACCGTCAAGCTCAAGGCCTCGGCCACCTCCGAGCCCGCACCCAAGGCGACGAAGACCGATGACAGCGAGTAACTGCCGCCCGCGAAAACCGTTGATCCTGTTGCCACCCCCAAGCCCCGGCTTGGGGGTGTCCTTTTTTGGCCGCCTCACCCGCCGGGGCTTTTGAGGGATGAAGCCGAGGAATGTCGGGGCCGTGCCGGGTGGCGAATTGACAGTCCGTGCGGCGGCCACTACCTTGACCCCACCATAGGAGCCAGCCATGAACGAAGCGAAGTCGGCCGTGCCGGACCCCAGGCATCTCAGCAACGGGTGGGAGATCCCCACCGAAAGCTACAGCGACCAGCCCTACGTGGTGCAGACCGACGACGGCGCGTGGCTGTGCTGCCTGACGACGGGCCCAGGCGAGGAGGGCGCCAGCGGCCAGCATGTGGTCACCACCCGCAGCACCGACGGCGGGCGGACGTGGTCGCCCCCGCTGGCGGTCGAGCCCAACGACAGCCCCGAAAACTCCTACGCCGTGCTGCTCAAGGGCCCCACCGGCCGCGTCTTCGTCTTCTACAACCACAACACCGACAACGTCCGCCAGGTGCTCTGCCGCGACAGGAAGTCGACCTTCACTCGCGTGGATTCCCTCGGCCACTACGTCTTCAAGTACAGCGACGACGGCGGCCGCACGTGGTCGGCGCAACGCTATGATATCCCCATCCGCAACTTCGCATGCGACCTTTCGAACGTCTACGGCGGCACGCTGCGGTTCTTCTGGAACGTCGGCCGCCCGTTCATCCTGGACGGCGCAGCGTACGTCTCGCTGCACAAGGTGGGCGCGTTCGGCCACGGCTTCTTTGAGCAGTCCGAGGGCGTGCTGCTGCGAAGCCCCGGCCTGCTGACCGCGGGCGACCCCGCCGCCGCCCAGTGGCAGACGCTGCCCGACGGCGACGTGGGCCTCCGCACCCCCGCCGGCGGCGGGCCGATATCCGAGGAGCAGAGCTACTCCGTACTCAGCGACGGCTCGATCTACTGCGTCTATCGATCCACCGACGGCTACCCCGTCTGCGCCTACAGCCGCGACGGCGGCTACTCGTGGTCGCCCCCGCAGTATCAGTGCTTCGCCGACGGGCGGCGGATGAAGCATCCGCGGGCGGCGAACTTCGCCTGGCGGTGCGCCAACGGCAAGTACCTCTACTGGTTCCACAACCACGGCGGGCATTTCATCCGCGACGGCGCCACCGACGGCGGCTTCCCCTACGATGACCGCAACCCGGCCTGGGTGTGCGGCGGGGTGGAGGCCGATTCGCCCCATGGCAGGATCATCCGCTGGTCGCAGCCGGAGATCGTCCTCTACCACGACGATCCCTTCGTACGCATGAGCTACCCTGACCTCGTCGAGCACGCCGGGCGGTACTACCTCACCGAGACCAACAAGGACCAGGCCCGCGTGCACGAGATCGATCCGGCCCTGCTGTCGGGCCTGTGGGGCCAGTTCGGCGCCTCACCAGGCGTCACGCGCGAGGGCCTGCTTCTGGAACTGCCCGCCGCCGGGGCCGCCATGCCGACGGAAGCGGACATGCCGCCGCTGCCGGCCTTCCTCGCCCGTGACCATCACCGCGCCGATTACGGAATGAAGGACCTTCGCCAGGGCTTCACGCTCGATCTCCGCGTGCGGCTGACTTCGCTCGACGCCGGCCAAGTGCTGCTGGACAGCCGCAATGGCCAAGGCGCAGGCGTGTGCCTGCAGACCGTTGCCGGCGGTGCCGTTGAGATCATCCTCTGCGACGGGAAGACCGAGAACCGCTGGTCGAGCGACCGAGGCATTCTGCAAGCCGGAACCGAGCATGCCCTGGCCGTCATCGTCGACGGGGGGCCCAAGATCATCAGCTTCGTTGCCGACGGCCGCCTCTGTGACGGCGGCGAACATCGCAATTTCGGCTGGGGCCGCTTCAGCCCCAACCTTCATCACACCAACGGCAGGGCGTCGCTGGGCCTCTCGCCGGCCCTGCGGTCGCTGCGTATCTACGCCCGCGCGATCCGGGTATCCGAAGCGATCGGGAATATCTCGTAGACGCCCGCCCGCCTCCCCGCCGACGGGCGTCGCACGAGTCAATTCACGTTTCTTCGGATTGACACGCTATCGGAAAACCTGTACTATCTTTTGGTTTCCCATGGACGGATGACTGCGTGCGTTGCAAGGAGCGCAGCGATGGCCAAAAGAAAAGATTCAAAGGCACTGTTCGAGGTCATTGCTCGAAACAAGGACAGCCGCAGCGAGCCCGGCATGGCCGTGCCCGAGTGGCTGCTGAAACGACAGCAGAACGACTTCGGCCAAAAAGGCGCGCCGGCGGCGTCGGGCGATGAGCCCCCGGCCCCGGCGGTCGAGGATGGCCCCGCGCCGGGCATGCCCCCGGTGCCGTCGATGGAAGAGATCGAGCTGGCCGACGCGACGTCCGAGCCGATCCTCTCCTCCGCCGGCGGGCGCGTGAGGCTGTCGCTGAATTACGTAAGTTTCGCCGCCGCCCTGCTGGGCGCGGTAGTGGCCCTGGGCGGCACGTTCTACCTGGGCCGCGTGACGGGACACGGCGAGACGACGACGCAGGAAAAGGCCGTTCTTGACGCCCCGCTGCGGCCGGAGGCGGCCGACGCCAGCGCCAAGCCGCCCGCGGCGCCGACGAAGAAGTATTATCTCGTGATCGAGCGATTGACGCCGGGCATGACGCCGGCGAAGAAGGCCGACGCCGAGGCGATCGTCAAGTACCTTGATGGCAAGGGCAAGAAGGCGATTGTCCGCGAGGCCAACCAGAACCAGTTCTACGTGGTCCTGTCGCTGGAACCGTTCAGCGACCGCACCAGCCCCGAGGCGGTGAAGTTCGCCGAGGAGATCGAAGAGTTAGGCAAAGCGTATCGTCCCCCGCCGGGACGAGAGAAGTATAATTTCAGTCAGCACAAGGACGGGCGGCTTGACCCGAGCTTTATCCCGATGGAAAAAGCGCCCCACTAAGGTTCAGAACCGGAGCTAACAAAATGTCGATGGACAGAAGTCTCAAGATGAGTTCCTCACTCGCCCGCAACCGCAGCGTCCTGACGCGCGCCGAGCGCATCGCCCAGCTGACCGAAGAGGGCAAGTTTGACAAGGAAAAGGATTCGCCCTTCAAGCTGCCCAAGGTGAAGGTGCACCACTCCAAGGCCGGCGCCAAGGCCAAGAAGGCCGCCGCCGAAGGCGCTGAAGGCGCCGAGGGCGCTGCCGCCCCCGCCGCCGGTGCTGCCGCCCCCGCCGCCAAGGCCCCCGCGGCCAAGGCTGCCGACAAGGGCAAGGCCGACGCCAAGAAGAAGTAACCCCGGGCCCCTGCCCTCCGGGGCAAGCCCAGGTCCGAGATCGTCAACCAACCGGCGGAGGAGACCCTCCGCCGGTTATGTTGTCTGTTGATTCCAGCGAGGTGCCCAATGCCCGATATCTTCCAGATCGCCGACCGCATGAATCTCATCGATGCCTCCGGCATTCGAAAGGTCTTCGACCTCGCGGCCAAGATGAAGGACCCGATCAATCTCTCGATCGGCCAGCCCGACTTCGACGTGCCCGAAGATCTCAAGCAGATCGCCATCGAAGCCATCCGCCGCGGCGACAACAAGTACACACAGACGCAGGGCACTGCCGAGCTCCGCAAGGCGCTCCAGAAACTCTGTGCCGCCGAGTTCGGCTGGAAGGACGAGCGCCCGTACCTGGTGACCTCCGGCGTTTCGGGCGCGCTGATGCTGGCGATGCTGACGGTGGTGAACCCCGGCGACGAGGTGCTGTTCACCGATCCCTACTTCGTCATGTATCGGCACCTGGTGAACCTCACGGGCGGCGTGCCCAAGAGCGTGCCGACCTACCCCGACTTCCACCTGGACCTCAACCGCCTGGCCGACGCGATCACCGACAAGACGCGGCTGCTCGTGATCAATTCGCCCGCCAACCCCACCGGCGTGGTCTATACGGAGCAGGAACTCAAGGACATCGCAGCGCTGGCGGCGAAGCGCAACCTGCTGATCATCAGCGATGAGATCTACAACCTGTTCTGCTACGACAAACCGTTCGTGTCGATGGCGAGCCTGTACCCCAACACGCTGCTGATGCGCGGTTTCTCCAAGAGCTACGCGATGACCGGCTGGCGCGTGGGCTGGTGCACCGGGCTCAAGCCCATCCTGGACAAGATGACGATGCTGCAGCAGTACAGCTTCGTGTGCGCCCCCAGCATGGCGCAGGTCGCGTGCGTGACGGCCCTGGGCGAGGACATGTCGCCCCACGTGGACGCCTACAAGAAGAAGCGGGACATGGTGTACGCGGCCCTGGGGCAGACCATGAACCTGGTCAAACCCGAGGGTGCGTTCTACGCCTTCGTGCCCGCCCCCGGCGGCAAGGCCACCGAGTTCGTCACCAAGGCCATCGAGAACAACGTGCTGATCATCCCGGGCAACGTCTTCAGCGAGCGCGACACGCACTTCCGCCTCTCCTACGCCACCACCGACGAAAAACTGCGCCAAGGTCTTGATATCCTCAACCGCCTGGCGAAGTAGCGGAAGAAGCAAAAGCATTGGCAGGGAAATAGAGGATAAGAGAGAACACAATCGCAAGGACCGTACCGTAAGGTGTGCAGGTTCTGTCGCGAAGCGGCAGGTCCTGCACACGAGACAACGGGGCCGGCGGCACACATTCCGTGTGCAGAACCTCGCCTTCGGCGAGAACCTGCACGCCCTACCTCGGGACAATGCCGTTGAGAACCGAGAAAAGACTTGCATTCGAGGGCTGCAGCGACTAAAAAGCCCCGCATTCTTCGAGGGAGTTGGACACCGAAATGAAATTCCATCTGGTAGACAAGATCGAGTTGATTGAGCCGTCGAAGCGGATCGTGACCTTCAAGGCCCTGTCGCTGGCCGAGGAGTATCTCGCGGACCACTTCCCGGCCTTCCCCGTGCTGCCGGGCGTGATGATGCTCGAGGCCCTGGTGCAGTCGGCCGCCTGGCTGACGCGCCTGCATCAGAACTACAGCAAGAGCGTGATCGTGCTGGCCGCGGCCCGAAACGTCCGCTACGCCAGCTTCGTCCAGCCGGGCATGAAGCTCCGCAGCGAAGTGGAGGCCATGGAAATCGGCGAGAACTCCGCCAAGTTCAAGGCCGTCGCCACCGTCGAGGATCGCGTGGCCGTGCAGGCCCGCATCGAGCTTCGCTGCTTCAACCTCGTTGATCGCGGCGCCTATCTTGCGGGCGCCGACGCCGACATCGTGGCCGACCTGAAGCAGCGGTTCAAGCTGATCGGCGGCCCGGCGGCGCTGGCCGCCGCCGGCGTGAAGTAGTCCAACCGCCTCGACCGGCCGCCCAGGCCGAGCGAACATTAAATTGCGTGATAAGCGCGGCGAATGCCGCGTTGACTTTGAATGGGATTTTCCCTATACATAGCCTTTCCGGCCGCCCCTTGGGGGCTGGCCCAACTGCAAACGGCACTTGAGGAGAGATGAAACATGCCGATGTCCGAAACGGAAGTCTTTGCGAAGGTTAAGGAAACGCTGGTCGAAGCCCTGGGCGTCGATGACGACGAGGTCTCGGCAGAGGCAACGCTGACCGGTGACCTGGGCGCGGAATCGATCGATTTTCTCGACATCGTGTTCCGCCTTGAAAAGACGTTCAATATCAAGATCCCCCGCGGCGAGTTGTTCCCGGACAACATCCTGAACAACCCCGAGTACGTCCAGGAAGGCAAGCTGACGCCGACCGGTCTGACCCAGCTCAAGCAGCGGATGCCGCACGCCGACTTCAGCGAGTTTGAGAAGAACCCGGACATCAACAAGATGGCCGAGCTGTTCAAGGTCCAGACCATCG
>CAZTVF010000134.1:0-13254 GCA_964616985.1 uncultured Planctomycetaceae bacterium | reverse complement strand
CTCCAATGTCACTTGTTATTTATGCATCTCAGATTTGAATCTGCGAACTCGAAATCCAAAACGAAGCTCGAAACCGGAAACCCTTGGCGGTCATCTTGGCGTTGTTTGTTGCCTTTGAGTTTTTGGATTTGTTTCGAATTTCGTTTTTCGGATTTCGAGTTTTCCTGCGCTGTGCTGCTGTCAGCAAGATTCATGGCAGGCCCCTGGCGTCGCATTAGGCATTGACACCCGTTTGGCCGATCATTAGAATTAACAACGCAAATGAGCAACGTCACCGGACATCATGCCTTCTGCTGGGTCCTACCGGGCGGCCGCTTCGCGGCGCCGGTGGCGGCATGCTTTGTCGTTGTACTCTAGGCCGCACGCCCTGCTGGCGTCGCGGCCCTACTCCGCCGGTCGCCTGGACCAGGTGCGGTGACGAATGGCTTTCCATTCCCGTCGTTTCCTTCCCAGGCAGCTTCGTACTATCTACACCCGCTAGTTTCGTCTCGTAGACGAGAAATATGAAAACGGAAGACACTATGACGACACCGACGTATGCCGGAATCAATGGCGCCGAACTGTTCCACCAGATGCTCCAGGAGCAGGGAGTGGAGGTCATGTTCGGCTTCCCCGGCGGGGCCGTGCTGCCCATCTTCGACGCCCTGTACAAGACCCCCATCAAGTTCGTCCTCACCCGCCACGAGCAGGGCGCGGCCCACATGGCCGACGGCTACGCCCGCGCGACGGGCAAGGTCGGCGTGTGCCTGGCCACCAGCGGCCCCGGTGCCACCAACCTGGTCACCGGCGTGGCCAACGCCTACATGGACTCCGTCCCGATGGTCGCCATCACCGGGCAGGTCAAGAGCTTCCTGATCGGCAACGACGCCTTCCAGGAAGCGGACATGACGGGCATCACCCGCCCCATCACCAAGCACAACTTCCTGGTCAAGCGCGTCGAAGACATCGGCCGCACCATGCGCGAGGCGTTCCACATCGCCCGCACGGGCCGCCCGGGCCCGGTGCTGGTCGACATCGCTGTCGACGCCACCGCCGCCAAGGTCACCGCCGAGCCTGACCTGGAGATCAACCTCCCGGGCTACAAGCCTCGCACGGCCGGGCACATTCGCCAGATCAAGCTGGCGGCCGAGGCCATCAACGCCGCGCAGCGCCCGCTGCTGTACGTGGGCGGCGGCGTGATCATCTCCGGCGCCAGCGACGATCTCCGCGCGATCATCCAGAAAGGCCAGCTGCCCGTGACCACCACGCTGCTGGCCCTGGGCGCGGTCGATGAAGACAGCCCGCTGGCCCTGCAGATGCTGGGCATGCACGGCTCGGCCACCGCCAACTACGCGGTGCAGGACTGCGACTGCCTGGTCGCCATCGGCGCCCGCTTCGACGACCGCGTCACCGGCGACGTGGCCACCTTCGCCCCCAAGGCGAAGATCGTCCACATCGACATCGACCCGTCGTCGATCTCCAAGAACGTGAAGGTCGACATCCCCGTCGTCGGCGACGCCAAGGACATCCTCGGCCGCATGCTCGAGTTCATCCAGCCGCGCGACCGCCAGGCGTGGCTGGAGCAGATCGCCGCGTGGAAGAAGAAGTACCCGATGCGCTACGAGACCTCGGGCAAGATCAGGCCCCAGGAAGCCATCGCCATGATGGGCAAGCTCACCGGCCACGACGCGATCGTCGCCACCGGCGTCGGCCAGCACCAGATGTGGGCCGCGCAGTTCTACGGATGGAAGCGCCCGCGGCAGGTGATCACCTCCGGCGGGCTGGGCACGATGGGGTTCGGCGTGCCCGCGGCCATCGGGGCGCAGTTCGGGTGCCCCGGCGCGACGGTCATCGACATCGACGGCGACGGCAGCTTCTCGATGACGATGGTCGAGGTCATCACGGCCGTGCAGTACCAGCAGCCGGTGAAGTTCGTCGTGCTCAACAACGGGTACCTGGGCATGGTCCGCCAGTGGCAGGAGATGTTCTACGGGCGTCGGTATTCCTCGACGCCGCACCCCTGCCCCGAGTTCGCCCGCATCGCCGAGGCGTTCGGCGCCCGGGGCATCACGATCTCCGAGCGCGGCGAGCTGGCCGACGGCATCAACGAGGCGCTCAAGCATGAGGGCCCCGTCGTGCTCGACGTGCAGGTCGAGCCCGAAGAGAACGTCTACCCCATGGTCCCCGCCGGCAAGAGCCTGCACAACATGGAACTCGGCAAGCTCGCCTAGCGATTGTGGCTGGTTAACCGGTTAACTCGTTAACTGGTTGGCCGGTGACTTTGTCGCAGGTGTCGGCGAACGTCGCGCATCGTGTAAGGCAATGAACAAGTTAACGAGATAACTGGAAAAGGAAACGCGCTCGCCTTGGCGAGTGCTTCAGAAGGAATAAGGAATCATGAGACACGTTATCACCGCATTGGTGCAGAATCAGCCCGGCGTCCTGGCGCACGTGGCGGGGATGTTCGCCGCCCGCGGTTTCAACATTGATTCGCTCGTGGTCGGCCGCACCGAAGACCCGGGGCAGTCGCGCATGACCATCGTCGTCGTGGGCGACGACCGCGTGCTGGAGCAGGTCCGCAAGCAGTTGGAGAAGATCATCACCGTCGTGAAGGTCCGCGACTTCGAGGCCGTCACGTACATCGAGCGCGACCTGATGCTCATGCGCGTCCACGTGCCGCCCGACAAGCGCACCGAGGTCACCGAACTGGTGAACCTCTTCCGCGGCCGCATCGTCGACGTCGCCAAGAATTCGCTGCTGGTGGAACTGTCGGGCACCGAGGAGAAGGTCGAGGCGTTCATCGAACTCGCCCGCCCCTACGGCATCCGCGAGCTCGCCCGCACCGGCGTCATCGCCATGGCGAGAGGCACCCAGAACGGGCGGGACATGGACGAAGATTGAGCATTGATCGTTGAATAGATAGCTCACCCATCGGTAACCAGCGGATCTCGATCCACTGGTTACCGTTTTCTTTGCGCCTGGTACAATCGAGCAACCGAAGCGCCGCGGACGTACAATAGTGGTAACAGAGGAATCCCGCGATGTCTGTCAGAACGCTTGTGATTTCGGTGATGATCGGGGCGGCGCTTTTGGCGCTGCTTGAGATCACCGCGGTTGAACCTCGAGGGACTACCATGAAATCGAACCTCACGACACAGTCCATGCCCGCGCTGAGCGATGCGGAGAAACGCGTCATCGTCGACAAGGGCACGGAGCGCCCCTTCACGGGCAAGTACTGGAACCATTTCGAGAAGGGCGTCTACGTGTGCCGCCAGTGCGGGGCGGCCCTTTACAGCTCCGAGGGCAAGTTCCAGAGCGAGTGCGGCTGGCCCAGCTTCGATCAGGAGATCCCCGGCGCGGTCAAACACCAGGGCGACGCCGACGGGCGGCGGACGGAGATCCTGTGCGCCAACTGCGGCGGCCACCTGGGGCACGTATTTACGGGAGAACATCTGACGCCCAAGGACGTGCGCCACTGCGTCAACTCGGTCTCGATCGTCTTTCAGCCGGCCGCGGCGGCGGCCTCGCAGAAGACCACGCAACCGGCGACGCAGGAAGCGATCTTCGCCGGCGGGTGCTTCTGGGGCGTCGATCATTACTTCCGCCAGGCGCCGGGCGTGATCTCGGTCACCTCCGGGTACAGCGGCGGCACGGTGGCCAAGCCCACGTACCATCAGGTATGCACCGGCGCCACCGGTCACGCCGAGAGCGTGCGCGTGGTGTTCGACCCCTCGAAGGTCACCTACGAAGCGCTGGCCAAGCTGTTCTTCGAGATCCACAACCCCGAGCAGCTCAACCGCCAGGGCCCCGACGTGGGCACGCAGTACCGCTCCGCCATCTTCTATGCAACGCCCGAGCAGAAGGCGACGGCCGAGAAGCTCATCGCCCAGCTCCGCGCCAACGGGTACAAGGTGGTCACCGAGCTTACCCCCGCCACCGACTTCTATCCCGCCGAGGACTATCACCAGGACTACATCACCAAGCATCCCGAACGGTCGTGTCACGCCCGCGCGGAGCGGTTTGAGAAGAAGAAGTAGGTCGTAGGTCATAGGCAGTAGGTCGTAGTGAAAACGCCTGCTCACGCGAAGCTCTCCCACTACGACCTACGACCTATTGCCTATGACCTTTTGCCGACGACCTCGACCTCGCGAACGCTTTCGGGTACATTCATCCCGCTGCAGAACACAAGGATTCATTGCATGGCGAAGATGAGTTACCGCGACGCGGGTGTGAACTATGACGTGCTCGATGGTTTCAAGCGGGCGTGTCAGAAATTGGCGGGCGAGACGGGCGGCGCGCTGCTCAACCGCGGCATGCGCGAAGTACCGTCGATGCGCGGCGAGAGCGCGTTCCTGATCGAGACGCCCGGCGAGTACCTCGCCCACGTCGAAGAGGCCCTGGGCACCAAGGTCCTGGTCGCCGACGCGATGTACCAGCTGACGGGCGAAAGCCTCTATGCCAACGTCGCCATCGACGACGTCTCCACCATCGTCAACGACCTGTGCACCTGCGGCGCCCTGCCGATATCGGTGGCCATGTATACCGCGGTGGGCGATGGCGAGTATCTCGCCGACGCCCGCCGCGCCGACGACCTTGCCCGCGGTTTCGCCGAGGGCTGCCGCCTGTCGGGCGCCGCCTGGGGCGGCGGCGAGACGCAGATGCTCAAGGGCATGGTCACGCCCGGCACCGCGATCCTCGGCGGTTCGGCGATCGGCCGCATCGCGCCCAAAGAGCTTCGCATCCCCGGCGAGGCCCACGACGGCGACGTCATCATCGGCCTGGCGTCCTCGGGCGTGCAGACGAACGGCCTGACGCTGTGCCGCTCGCTGGTCGAGCGTCTGCCCAAGGGCTACCTCACGCCGCTGGCCGACGGGCGGACGTACGGCGCGGCGCTGCTGGACCCGTCGGTGATCTACGTGAACTTCATCGCTGCCTGCCAGCAGGCGCACGTGCCCCTGCACTACGCGGTGCACATGACCGGCCACGGGTGGCGGAAGCTGATGCGGCTGGAATCGCCGCTGGTGTATCGCATCACGCAGCTGCCGCGGCCGCAGCCGGTGTTCGACTGTATCGTCGCCGCCGCGAGCCTGGACGCCGGCGAGGCCTACGGCACGTTCAACATGGGGTGCGGGTTCGCCGTCTACGTCGCCCCCGCCGACGCCGACCGCTGCCTTGCGCTGGCCTCCGCCGCTGGCTACACCGCCTGGATCGCCGGCCGCGTCTGCCGCGAAGGCTCCCGCAAGGCCGTCATCCTCGAACCCATCAACGTCACGTACGAGGCCGACTCGCTGAAGATCCGCTGACGCCCCGGAGAGCCAAACATGAAGCTCAGAGTGCTCGTCAAACCCGACCGAAGCAGCCCGGTCTTCGACTGTGCCACATGGGATGATGCGGTCGCCAGCACGAAGCGGTGGCTGGCGGACAACAACATATCCGTGGCCGAGTTCATCTCCGCCAGCGTCTACGACGACGACGCCACGCACGTCATGGGGAAGATCACATTCGAGGGGCAGGTGCTCTACACCGTCAAGCCCAAGCGATACAGGCCGATCAAGTGACGCGCCCCTGGGCCTGCGGATGCGTTGAAAGCCGACCAGGGAATCTGAGATGTTACGCCGCTTCGTTTCTTCGCTTGTCATAACCCTGTAAAGCTCGGCGACCAGCCGGCCAGATGGTTCTTGAAGCACTACTACAGCGAGATCAGCAAGAACGCCTCAAGTGGGCGAGGGTATGCGGGAGGCATAGATCCCCAGCCCTTCCCGTGCGTCTAATCCTGCGGTACGGTGCCATTAAAGGAGCAGCCCGATGAAGGCCGCAACATCCATCTTGTCCGTCATCGTGATCCTGAGCATCGCCGCATGGGCACAGACGCCCGCAACCGAGCCAGCGGCATCGGGGTTCACTGGCGTCAAGGAAGTGCGGTTGAGTCGGGAAGCCGCCGCTGGCAAGGTCAGGGCCCTGGTGATTACCGATATGGGCAAGATCGAGCGGCTGGTCGGCACGATCAAACTGGAAAAGAAGGAGCCGTGTGCCTGCGAGCATCTCGAATCGGCTGTGTTCGTGACGGACGCAGGCGAGATCAAGGTCTCCCTCTGCGACCACTGCTTTGACTTCGGCGGCAAGACGTACCGAATGCCCGCTGAGTTTTACAGGCTCTTCCAGACCTACTTGAGTGAAGCCGCCACGCAGCCCGCCGCCTCTCAGCCCGCCACGCGCCCCGTGGACGCCAATGCCGTGGCCGAATTGATCCGCCAGCTTGGCCACGACAAACTTCCTGTCCGTGAGTTGGCGACCAAGAAGCTCATCGAGATGGGCGAGGGCGTCGTGCCGCTCTTGAAGGCCAAAGCTCAGGAACCGAACCTCGATCCAGAGGTCGCCGCCCGGATCACGGCCGTGCTGGAGAAGACGGGTGGCCGCCCCCCGATACACTGGCTGGCGGCTCAGCGATTGCCTGATCTCAAGAAAAAGGCCGGGAGTCTGGACTTTTCGGTGCGGATCATCATTGACAAGGGGAACCACGAGGAACTCCACCTGCTCGGCCCGGACCATGGCGGGTACAAAGAGCCAGTCTTCGCCCGGTTGTCGAAAGAGGAGATGAACAAGCTGCTGGACTATCTGGCGGTGGAGGGGTTCCTTGCCAACGCAAAGCTGCAGACCCTTCACGTCGGCCCAGGAGAGTTCATACTGGGAGTCGGGAATTTCGCCCAGCAGTCGCCGCTGAACGCCGACACGATCAAGCGGCTGGAGGCCATCAAGACGGTATTGCCCGAACAGGCTGCGACGAAGCTTGCCGGCTTGCTCCAGAAGGTGCGGGGGCAGGCTGCTCCTACGACACAGCCCGCCCTGACTGATGCGCAGATGCTCGAACTCGCCACGCAGGCCGTGACCAAAGACTCGCCCAAGGCGGTTGTGGCCCCCGCCCGGTCGAAAAATCTGCATCTCGGTCAGCAGGCCATGCCCAATCCCATGCCCAACTGGTCGTTCTTCTGTGCAGTTCTTGGCCAGACCCCAACGGCTCCGATCCGACAGTATCTTGCCGTGAGCCGAAGTGGGCAGGTCATCTACCCATTGAAGGCCGAGAAGTTCTCCGAACTCCTGGCTGCTGAGGACAAGAACAAGTGGAAGGACGAGGACTACCTGAACGCCGCCGTCCTGCGGGTCCACCTGATGTCCGTGGCCAATGAGGACGGCTGGAAGTTTCTGGAAAAGCCAGAGGACTTCATGGCCATCACGTTCAACATGGCCAGTGTCGGGGCGGGTGGGGAGAAGCGAGCGGAGAAGCGGCAGGAAGCAGCCAAACAGATCGTGGCCCCGAAGATCGAACGCAAGGACGGGCAAGTGACAGTGACGTTCTACGCTTGGCACCTGATCGGCGGCTATTTGAGGCAATGGCAGGTCCAGATTGGGCCAAAGACGGAGGCGGCCAAGCAGGAGCTTGGGCGGTTCGGCGGGGGCGGGTACGATTGAGGCGCCGGAACGAAAGCCGACCAAGGGATTTGAACCCTCAACCCCGGCTTTACGAAAGCCGTGCTCTACCGTTGAGCTAGGTCGGCGTAAGAATCAAATTATACGCGATTTACGTTCAATCAGACAGGCCATTTTCGACCTGTATCCAATTATGCTCGAATTATCGCCGTAAACCTTCATTTTTGTTCCACTTATGGATGAGTTGGATACAACGTTGGATACAGGCGAATTGGATACAAAGTGGATACAAATCACGGGCATCATTCGCCAAGTCTCCGCTACATAACTCATCATCGACATCATCAGCCAGCCACATGAGTCTAGCCTTTCGTTAGCGGCATCGCAAGACCAAATTCCCTCTCCAGCAAGTCGATGGCTTCGAGGAGTCTAGGGTGGGTCTTGAGGGCCTGAAGCTTCGCCCCCTGGCTCACGTAGAACGTCTCGGCCACGGAGTTCTCGTCATGTTCCTTCGTGACGATCCCGTTGGTCAAGAAGAGGGCATCGTTTTCGTGCGACAGGAAAAACTGGATCACGTCGCCGTAGCCCTTGGCCTTCAGGATGTTCGCTGGCGTCTTGCGGAGCATGACAAACGTGCCGTCGATGCCAACCTTATCCAAGAGATCGTCGAAAACCTGCCGCACCGAATCGTTCCTGAACGTCCCGCCGTTTTTTCTGAACCCTGTCTCAACGAGCGGCATGCCCTTGCGTGTGAGAAAGAGAAGGTCAGTGGGGTTCTTGGCCCCGGTTCGTTTGCAGGAGTCGATGAGCCTGCGGGTCACGTCCCACATCTTCCAGCAGCCCTTCACGCCGGTCTTGCCCCTGTGAAGAACAAGATGGGGCGGCTCAAGATGCGAAGGCGTCAACTTGGCCATGTCCGCTTGGTTCACACCGGTGTTGATGGCCAAGGCGATGAAGAGCCTCTGCCTGTCGTTCGTGCAGGCTTTCCACAGGGCCTTGACCTGCTCGACCGTGAAGACCTTGATGGACCGTTTCTGGACCTTCACCGTGGCGAAAGTCTCGATGTTTCGGGGTTGCTCCTGAAGATACCGTGATCTCCACAGCCAGCGGATGAACCTGCCCGCAAATTGCAGCAGGTATCTTGCCGAGTAGTCGCTCAACTGGCCGCCCTTCCCGCTGTTGAGCCGTCCGGTTATCTCTTTTCGGTATTCCAGCAGTGCTGCCTCCGTGATGGTGTTGGAGTCGGTCTCTCGACCAAAGAAACCCAAGAACGTCTTCATGAAATAGGAGATCTTCTCATAGCGACCCACCGAGAGGTCGCCACGCTTGGCTTGAGCCAAGAAGTCGTCCATGAAAAGCCGAGATGATTCGGACAAAGGCACGGTCTTCTCTTTCGGAGCAGCCAGCGTCGGCAGGCCCAGCGTCTTCGATTTATCATTCGTGCCATCCCGCAGCTTGCCTGTGCATTCCTCGATGATCTCGACCGTCTACCCCAACGCCGCAGCGATGCTCACGGCTTGGGCCGATCCCGCTGGCAGGTCGGACGTGATCGCCAAGCTGGAAGAACGGGGCATCAATTTCGACGAACTTGCTGCCTCAATGAGCCAGCCCGACGCCGATCCCTTTGACCTGCTGTGCCACGTTCCGCAGCCGCAAGGGCGGGCACCTGCACATCTCGCAACTCTGGCGGATCGTCAGGGCGGCGGCACGAAGGGCGGGCATTGAGAAGGCTGTCAGCACGCACTGGTGGAGACACGCCCATGCTTCGCACGCCTTGGATCGAGGCTGTCCCATTCATCTGGTTCAGGCGACGTTGGGGCACGCATCTGTGGCGACAACGGGGAAGTATCTACACGCCCGGCCTTCGGAGTCGTCGGGGAAGTTCCTGCCGCTGTGAGCTTTGGACGACGACCTTTGAACGACGACGTTGTTACGGAACGCATATCATGATATAAATAGTTCGATTGCAGACGAGGACTCATAGCATTCTTTGGAGCGACAGTAAATGACAACATCCAAGGCACTCAACTGGAACAAGACGACAAAGAGAATCAAGCTGGCCATAAAGAAAGGCCCGGCCAAGAAGCCGCTGCATACCAAGTAAGACGACCTCCATGCCTGCACGTCCTCGCGTCATAGGCCCTCGTAAGCCGCCCGTGCGTTAGTAGATGCACGCCCATATTTCTCCGGGGAAGTTCCTGCCACGAGCCCCCTTAACGCTTTGTACTGGCCCGCCTGTGCGTCCCATCTAACTCTCCGTACTGACGTGCCGGTTCAGCCCCGCTAACTCTTTGTACTGGCCAGCCACGAGCCCCTCTAACTCTCTGTACTGTCGAGCCCATGCCCCGCCCCAAACCCATCGACGCCAAGGCCCTGGCCGAGGCTCTTGGCGTGGACGAACTCGGCATCGAATTGACCCTGTTCTACCGGGGCAGGCAAGAGGTCGTGGCGTTTCACTTCCGTAACGGCAGGCTGGTCAAGACCAAGACACGAAGTAGGCAGCCCAAGCCAAAACGTTGAGACCCGTGCTTAACAATCTGTACTGCCAAAGAGATGGACGACCTTCTCTTCAACCTTTTCGAGGCACGCCGCAGGAACATGCGGCTGCGGCCCTGCGAACTTGCTGTCTCGGCAGGCTACCGCAACGTGGCAAAGTTCTGCCGCCGCTGGGCCGCGTTTCAACACACTGGTCAGGGCAACCCCGTCTTCATCGCTGGGGTGGCTCGCTCACTCAAGGTTGACCAGCCCACCTTGCGAGGGATCATCGAAGAGCAACGTTGTCAGTTCATCACGGAGTGGAACGCGGAGCACGACAAGCCCTTCCAGCCCGAGATCGACGTGGTGGGTTTCATGGCCCTTGTTCATCACGAAGTGCTGCCGCCGAATATGACCTTGGCCGAGGCCGAGGACTATGCCCGCTTCCTGCCGCAGGCACGCAAGCGGTTCGTCTTCATTCGCTGGTCGTCTCGGCTGACGTTGATGCTCGATGGCACGGGGCGGCTGGTTGAGCGGCGAATCGCCAGCCCTGATAACGACATGCCCGAGTATATGCGGTCACAGAACCTGTGGCGACTCGCGGGGGATGGCCTCTAACCCTTTGTACTGGAACAGACATGAAGTTCCTGAAGCTCATACCGCTGGTCTTCATGTGGTGGGTCGGCAAGTTGATCTCCGAGATCGGCTTCTCATCTTGGTGGTGGTGGCTCGGCTTCGCGTGGGACATCGTGTGGGTCTACATCCTCTTTCCCGAAGATGTGGGACGGGCGGATGAAGAATGATGCGTTCCTCTTTGCCGGAGGACTTTCCCCGGTGATGGACGTGAGTGAGAATTGCAGAAAACGTGTTTCAAAATTAAAAACTCCGAAATCAGGTTGAAAAAAGTTGGAGGTTGGGACTCCGGTTTGACCCTGATTCCCCAAGCATGCGTCTTTTCTTTATGGGACTCCTATGCAGAACGAAGAAATAGATGTCAGGCCTTTGGGCCGTCCAGAGTGGCCACGATGGATTATCGTCAGTGGCGGCGATTGGGCGTGGGATGGCAACGATTTCTTTCTTACGCAACAACGACCACCAGTTTTCTATGCGGACTTGCTGCTCGCCTACCGTGACTGCATGGCACTCCGCGATGGCCGCAACCCGAGGCTTATGGATTGGGGAGAGGAGGAGACGACATGAACTGCCTCATGACAACCGAACTCGCAGTCATTCTTGAACACGGTGACGAGGAAGCCGCTCGGCGAATCGTCGCCCATGCCCAAAACTGCCCCGCGTGCCAAGCCGAGATTGAGCGGCTTCGGACGAAGCAGGCGGGGCCGCAGGAGAACACGGCTGCGACCGTTCTCAAGTGGCTCGCCGTGGCCTTCCAGTTCTTCGTCATGCGGGGCATCACGGACGTGGTGTCCCAGACGATACGGAAGGCGGGCGGATCTCCACCGTTCTGGAAGAAATAAAGATGCAGCCGTTCCCGCCACAGGTCATCCGCATCTGTCGCATCCTTCACGCCCGCCCGCTGCTCATCACGCACCTGCGAGCTGTCCATCGAACGGCTGCGAGATTGGTCGGCTTCCTCCAGCGGCGGCTCCCCGGGCTGGTGGTTGATGAGGAGGCCGTCCTCTTCGGGGCCGCGATCCACGACATCGGCAAGGTCCGGCATCCGTTGGAATTGAGTGGGCGGGGCACTCGCCATGAAGACGCAGGGCCTGAACTTCTGGAGCATCACGGTGTCCAGCCTGCTATGGCTCGTTTCGCAAGGACGCACGGGCGATGGGCCACGGAGTCAGTCGGGGTGGAAGACCTGCTGGTTGCTTGGGCCGACCATCTCTCCCGTGGGGCAAGGAATTCCACCTTGGAACAGGTCATCACCGAGCGGCTGGCGGAGATGAAGGGGATCGCGGCGTGGCAGGCGTGGCTCGTCGTGGATGATGCGGCGGAGGCTGCCTTCTAACTCTTTGTACTGGGATGCGTGGGCTTTCCGAAGGCCCTGCGACACAACAAGACATCTCGAATGGTCTTGACGTTGACGACTTCAGCGGTAAAATAGTCCACGCTTTGCTCTGGCTCGCTTGGGGAAGCGTCGAGCCATTCCAACAGGGCAGAAGGCGTCGCTCGCTCCTTCGCCTACTGCCCAGGCCGCACGGCCCAGTTCCCACACGCAGGCTCTGTCCCTGCTCAATTTCTATTTGCTTGCTCTGGCCATGCCCCCGCATGGGCGGTCGGGATGGCTTGCTCATAAAGAAGGATGGTGTGGGATGTGTGGGTTCCGCAGGTCTTTCGTGGTCTCTGTGGGTTAGCGGTCCTTGCACGCTGGTCCTGATGGGGCTGGGTGGGATGGTTTTGTTGAAGCGGCGAACAAACGCAAAGGCATACAAAAGGAGAACATCATGCGATTCTTGCGATATGCCGTTCTGGCCAGCATTGCTGTGAGCACGTTGGCCATGTGGCCCTTGGAAAGCCACGCCGGGATTACATTCCTAAATGCATGGGATGGGATGGCGAGTGGCCGTGGATTCGACAACATCCGGGCCGTGGCTGTCTCTTCGGACGGCACGGTCTATGCCGCTGATTGGGGGAATAGCCGTGTGATGGTGTTCGACCACTCTGGTGTCACTTTCTACGGTCAGTGGGGAACCTATGGCACCGGCAATGGGAACTTGGTTCTCCCTTCCGGCATCGCCATAAGCTCCACTGGAACGGTCTACGTAACCGACTGGTACAATAACAGAGTTCAAGCCTTCACGCTCGGTGGCACGTTTGTTTGGAAAGCCACCGGCAACGGACAGTTTGTGAGTCCCTTCGGTGTGGCCGCAAGCCCGACGGGAAATGTCTATGTCGCAGACAGTGCCAACCAGCGTATTCAGGAATTCAACAGTTCGGGGACATTCGTAGGGAAATGGGGCAGCTCCGGGACGGGTAACGGGCAGTTCCACGAACCGTACGGCGTGGCGGTCGATGCGACAGGCAAGGTGTTCGTTGCCGATCAGCACAATCAACGAGTGCAGGTTTTCACTGCTTCGGGAACATTCCAATATAAATGGGGCAGCTATGGATACGGAAATGGTCAATTCCAAGAACCATCGGGGATAGCGGTTGGACCAACGGGTGACATTTACGTGACGGATAGGGCCAACCATAACGTGCAGAAGTTTAGCAGTACGGGGACATTTATCGACAGTTGGGGATCAGCGGGCAGCGGCAACGGCCAGTTCGCCAATCCTTACGGGCTGGCTATAGCACCTACGGGCGAGGTCTACGTAACAGATACATCAAACAACCGTGTTCAGCGGTTCTTCGACTCGGATGTAAAGGGCGGAGCAAAACCGTGGCGCGGGGCGGGCGGGGCGATTTCGTAGC
>CAZTVF010000133.1:0-13346 GCA_964616985.1 uncultured Planctomycetaceae bacterium | reverse complement strand
GCGTCGTCGGCGGTCTTGAACAGCACCAGCAGGTCGACGTTGGCCTTGGGCAGGGGCATGAGCTTCAGCGTGATCTTGGTGAAGATGCCCAGCGTGCCCTCGCTGCCGACCATGAGGCCGATGAGGTTGTAGCCCGTGACGTCCTTGACCAGCTTGCCGCCCAGTTGCACGATGTCGCCGCCGGGCGTGACCATCTCGATGCCGGTGACGTAGCGCCCGGTGACGCCGTACTTGACGGCCTTGCCGCCGCCGGCGTTCTCGGCCACATTGCCGCCGATGTAGCACGTCTCGAGGCTCATGGGGTAGCCCGCGAAGACCAGGCCGAACTCGCGCAGGACCTCGTTGATCTCGTTGGTGACCAGGCCGGGCTCGACGGTGATCATCATGTTGGCCCGGTCGATCTCGAGGATGCGGTTCATGCGGTCGCACAGCAGGACGATGCCGCCATGGAGCGGCACGGCGCCGCCGGACAGGCCCGAGCCCGCGCCGCGCGGGGTGACGGGGACGTGCTCGCGGTTGGCCAGCTTCATGATCGCCGCGATCTGCTCCGCCGTCGCCGGGCGGACCAGCGCCTCGGGCATGTGGGCGTATTCCTTCTCGGCCACCTCGTCGTGCGAGTACGGCTCGAGCTTCTCGGCGTCATTGAAGATCACGAACTTCTCGCCGACGATCTGCTTGAGCTCATCGGCGATTTTCGATGTCACGGGTTTGTATTTCTGCGTCATGTCTATTCCTGTTCGGTAGCAAAGCCGATGGGTTTGCGCGGTGAGGCGGGTGGGTCAACAGGCTCCATGAGCAGGCGAATTGCCTGCAGGGCGGCGCCGATCTGCTTGTCGTGAAAGCCGACTCGTTCCTCAAGCTCCTTGATTTTGGCTGCCAGTTCAACATGCCGTCCAAGCAGCAATCGCAGTTGCACAAAAGCTCGCACGACAAACACACTGACTTTGACGGCTTGGTCTGAATTCAGCACGCTCGCCGCCATTACAGCGCCATGCTCCGTAAATGCCGTGGGGAGCTTTCGCCGACCACCCCATCCAGAATTTGATGTTGCAAACTGCAACATCAAGTTGTCGTACTCTTCCTTGGTCAGCTCAAAGAGGAAATCCTCAGGGAACCGGTTCTGATTGCGTTTGACCTGCTGGTTCAGGCGCGCGGTCGTCACACCGTACGCTTGAGCCAGATCGCTATCTAGAATGATGCGCTGCCCGCGGATGACCAGGATTCGCTGCTGAATCCGCTCCACGGGCAGTGCAACAGGCCGATCTGTAATACGCTTTGCCATGATCAATCACCGACCCTGGTCAAACCTTTGCCGCCTGCTTTAGCTTCTCCGTCAGCACGGGCACGATGTCGAAGAGGTTGCCGACGATGCCGAAGTCGGCGACCTTGAAGATCTGCGCATCGGGGTCGAGGTTGATGGCGATGATCGTCTCGGCCGTCTGCATGCCGGCCAGGTGCTGAATGCTGCCCGAGGCGCCCACGCCGATGTACAGCTTGGGCGTCACCGTCTTGCCCGACAGGCCGATCTGGTGGGGGTAGCTCAGCCAGCCGCGGTCCACCACGTCGCGGGTCGCGCCCAGGGCGGCGCCCAGCGTGTCGGCCAGCTTCTGCACCAAGGCGATGTTGTCGCCCTTCTTGATGCCGCGGCCGACGGCCACCACGGTGTCGGCGTCCGACAGGCCGTGCTCTTCCTTGTTCGGGACGAAGTCGACCCGCTTGACGCGGCTGCCCAGCAGTTCGGCCGGGGCCTTGAGGCGGACGATCTCGCCCTTGCGGCCGGCCTGGGCCGGGGCGGGGCGGGTCGAGCGCGGCCGCACCGTCGCCATCTGCGGGCGGTGCTGCGGCGTCTTGATGGTGGCCATGATGTTGCCGCCGATGGCCGGGCGGGTCTGCAGCAGATTGCCCGTGCCTTCCTCGATGTCCAGCACGGTGCAGTCAGCCGTCAGCCCGCAGTTGGCCTTGATGGCCACGCAGGGCATCAGCGTGCGCCCGGTGGAGGTGGCGCCGGCGATGATGATCTCCGGCCGGTAGTCGGCGATCAGCTTCAGCATGCACGCCGCGTAGGGCTCGGGCAGGTAGTGGGCCAGGGCGGGGGCCTCCATGGCGATGACGCGGTCGGCGCCGCGGTCGATCAATTCCTGGAGGTCAGCCTCGCTCGTCCTGGCGGCGAAAATCACCGCCGTCAGCTGAGACTTGCGTTTATCGGCCAGCTCGCGCCCACGGGTCAGCAGTTCGTGGCTGATGCGTTGCACGCGGCCTTCGTTCTGTTCGGCCAGGATCCAGACGCCGGAGTATTCCATGGTCACACCAGTTCCTTCTTCTTGAGCAGCGCCACCAGCTTGTCCACGGCCGCGGTGATGGCGGCTTCGTCGGTTGCCACCACCTTCTCGCACTGCCGCGCCACGGTGGGGCGGAAAATCTTCACCACGCGCGTCGGCGAGCCGTTGAGCCCCAGCTTGGCCGCCTCGACGGGCAGGTCCTTGGCCGCCCACACGGGCACGTCGGCCTTGCGGGCCTTCTGCTTGCCGCGCAGCGTCGGCAGGCGGGGGTCGGCCACTTCCTTCACCACGGTCAGCACGGCCGGGAGCTGAAGGTCCAGCACCTCGTAGCCGTCCTCGACCAGCCGGTGCACGCGGCAGACGCCGTCCTTGACGTCGTCGATCTTGCTGATGTACGTGCCCACGGGCAGGTCCAGGAACGACGCGATGCCCGGGCCCACCTGCCCGGTGTCGCCGTCGGTGGCGCGCTCGCCGCAGATGATCAGGTCGCACGCGCCGATCCGCTTCACCGCCGCCGCCAGCACGTAGCTGGTCGCCCACGTGTCGCTGCCGGCGAAGGCCTTGTCGGATATCAGCACCGCCGAGTCGATGCCCATCGCGATGGCCTCTTTCAAGGCCGTGATCGCCTTGGGCGGGCCCATGGAGATCGCGATCACCTCGCCGCCATGCCGCTCGCGCAGCTGGATGGCGATCTCGATGGCGTAGAGGTCCAGCGGGTTGATGATGGCCTCAACGCCGTCGCGGATCATCGTGCCCGTCTTCTCGTCCATCTTGACGGCGTTGGTTTCGGGCACCTGCTTCATCGGAACGATTATTCGCATCGATCCTGCTCCTGTTAACGCGGATTCTGGCTGAATCGGAAAGCGTCGTTTTTATCGCAACAAGCGGCGGTAGTCAACGGATTCTGGAACTTGCGGGTTCAAGGCCATGATCCGCTTCGGACGCTCTTTCTCTTTTCTTTTCCGTGCAATTCGTGTAATCCGTGTAGTTCGACCGAGACGGTCGTGCGACTCACGGCCCGGATGGCCGTGCTACGATAAGGACCACCATGGCCAAGCAAGACAAGCAAGACAAGTTCCCGCATTCACTGATGCTGTACGATGCCCCGGCCGAGAAGTACATCGAGGGCGGCCTGCCGATCGGCAACGGTGGCCTGGCCGCCATGCTCGTGGGCGGGGCGGACAAGGACCGCCTGGCCCTGAACCACGAGTGGCTGTGGCGCGGCAAGGGTCGCGGCAGGACCGTCGAGCCTCGCTGGCAGCACCTGGCCGAGGTTCGCCGCATGTTCTTCGAAGGCAAGACCCTGGAGGCGGGCGAACTGGCCAACGCCAGCTTCGGTGGGGGCGGCGGAAAGCTGCGCGATGCCGGCCACCCCAACCGTGTCGATCCCTATCAGCCCGCCGGTGACCTGCGCGTCGACCTGGGCCTGGCCGAGGTGACGCAGTACCGCCGCCAACTCGACCTCGACCGCGCCGTAGCCGCCGTCTCGTGCGTCAGCGGCCAGACGACGTACACCCGCGAATACTTCGCGCACGCCACGCTGCCCATCATCGTCATCCGCCTCACCGCTTCCGGCGGCGACTGCTTCAAGGCCATCCTCTCGCTGACGCGCATCGACGACCCCGAGTGCGAGCTCACCGCCTACGCCAGGGGCGACGCACTGGGCCTTGGCGGCCGCTTCCCCGAGGGCATCCGTTTCGCCGTCGAGGCCAAGGTCGTCACCGACGGCCGCGTCTCGCAGGGGCTGGGCGCCTCGCTGGCGGTGGAGGCCAAACGGGCGACGATCGTGCTGAGCATCGCCGTGAATACCGAAGACGGCGACGCCGCGCCCGACGCCCGCGCGCAGGTCGCACTGGGGTGCCATGCCGAGCCAGCGGAACTCTCTTCCGCCGAGGAGTCGCTCTTCGAACGCCTGCTCGCCTCGCACGTCGAGGCGCACCGCGAGCTCTACCGCCGCGTCCGCCTCGAGAACGGCAAGGACCTCCGCCACATCCCCATGCCGCGGCGGCTGGCCGACCTCCGCGCGGGCAAGGCCGACGAGGGCCTGCTGTCGCTGTACGTGAACTTCGGCCGCTACCTGCTGATCTCCAGCTCGCGAGCGGGCGGCCTGCCGGCGAACCTGCAGGGCAAGTGGAACGAGGACCTCCGCCCGCCGTGGGAGAGCGACTACCACCATGACGTCAACCTCCAGATGAACTACTGGCCGGCCGAGCCGTTCGACCTCGGCGAATGCACCGGGCCGCTGCTGGACCACATCGAGCGGATGGTGCCTCCCGGGCGCGAGGCGGCCAGGGCCCTGTACAACTGCCGCGGCGTGTTCATGCCGATCACCACCGACGCCTGGGCCGCCACCACCCCCGAGGCCCGCGGCTGGGACTGCTGGGTCGGCGGGGCGTCCTGGCTGGTGCAGCACGCGTGGATGCGGTGGGAGTTCAGCCGCGACGAAGATTTCCTCCGCCGCCGCACCTACCCGCTGCTCAAGGAGGTCGCGGCGTTCTGGGAAGATTACCTCGTGCCGCATCCAGCCAAGGGCTGGCTGGTGGCCGTGCCGTCCTACTCGCCCGAGAACACATTCATCGGCGGCACGAAGCCCGTCTCGCTGTGCGTCTCGGCCGCCATGGACGTCGAGCTCGCCTACGAAGTGCTCTCGCACGCCGCCGAGGCTGCGGCCATCCTGGGCGTCGATGCCGACCTGCAGGCCAAGTGGCGCCAGATGCTGGCCAAGCTGCCGCCGTTGCAGGTGGGCAAGCACGGGCAACTGCAAGAGTGGCTGGAAGACTACGACGACGCCGAGCCCGGCCACCGGCACCTATCGCACCTGCTGGCCCTGTACCCCGGCGACCAGCTGACGCTGGAGGGCGAGCCGGAGCTGACGGCCGCGGCGCGGAAATCGCTGGAGCGGCGGCTGGCCCATTTCGGCGGCCACACCGGCTGGAGCCGCGCCTGGGTGGTGTGCCTCTGGGCCCGCCTGCGCGAGGGCGACGCCGCGCACGATCACCTCAAGCACCTGATTCTGGACTTCGCCACCGAGGCGCTGCTGGACCTGCACCCGCCGCGGATCTTCCAGATCGACGGCAACTTCGGCGGGGCCGCGGGCATCGCCGAGATGCTGCTGCAGAGCCACCGCAGCCTGATCCGCCTGCTGCCGGCCTTGCCTGGCGCGTGGGCCGACGGCAAGGTCAGCGGGCTTCGCGCCCGCGGGGGCTTCGGCATCGACCTGCAGTGGAAGTCGGGCCGGCCGGTGGCCGCCGAGATCTATTCCGCCTGCGGCGGCGCCTGCCGCCTTCAGCACGCGGACATTGCCGCCGCCCGCATCACCAAGGGCCGCGCCCTCATCGAGACCCGCAAACTCGCCGCCGACATCCTCGAGTTCACCGCCGAACCCGGCAAGATGTACAAACTTGAGTGGGCGTGCGATTGACGCGGCGACCGGGGAACATGGCAACGTCTCGCTGTTCGCTCGCGGTTTAGCGTACGTCGGCCTCTCCCTGTTCTCGCGCGCGCGGCGAGGTTCGACGGCAAACCCGCGACCCTCGCGTCCGCCTTGGATAGTCAAGCTTCCCGTCGCCGCCACGACGGTATGGATGATCGAGCGTCGATGGTGGGCACGCCTGCCCACCCTACAGCCTGATCGGATCGGTGACGGCGCATGAAAGCGGCGTCGTTGCCGCCGCACTCCATAGGGCCCCGGCGTCGCCTCGAAAGTGCATTTTCCTTTCGTGAAATCCGTGTAATTCGTGGACAATGCTTCTATGAAAGCTGCATTACTGACAGACATTCGCAAGATCGAACTCCGCGATGTGCCGCCGCCCTGCGTGGCGGCCGCCGATGATGTCCTCATCCGCGTCGACACCGTCGGCGTGTGCGGGTCGGACCTGCACTATTATCGTCATGGCCGCATCGGCGTGCAGGTGGTGCAGTTCCCGTGGATCGTCGGACACGAGTGCGCCGGCGTGGTGGCCGCCGTGGGCACGGGCGTGACGCGCGTCAAGGTCGGCGACCGCGTCGCCGTCGATCCCCTCGTCGCCTGCGGGCAGTGCGACCAATGCCGCACCGGCCGCGAGCACACCTGCCGCCGCCAGCAGTTCCTCGGCTGCCCCGGCCAGTTGCAGGGGGCGATGGCGGAACTGCTCGTCATGCCGCAGCGATGCTGCTTCCCGATGCCCGCGGGCATGACCTTCGACCAGGCCGTCGCGTGCGAACCCTTCGCCATCGGCCTGTGGGCGGTGGAACTCGCCGGACCCATCGTCGGCCGCAAGATCGGCGTGCTGGGCACCGGGCCGATCGGCCTGTGTGTGACGGCAGCGCTCAAGGCGGCCGGGGCATGCACGATCTGGGCGACAGACCTGCTCGACGAACGTGTGTCGCTGGCCCGCCGCATGGGCGCCGATTGGGCCGCCAACGCCGCACGCGAGGACGTGGTCGCGTCGATCTCCGGCGCCCAGCCGCTGGGCTTGGACCTCGTCTTCGAATGCGCGGGCCGCCAGGAAACGCTGGACCAGGCGATGCAGCTGCTCGCCCCCGGCGGGGCGGCGATTGTCGTGGGCATCCCCGAGGGCGACCGCCTGAGCTTCGACATGAACTACGCCCGCCGCAAGGAGCTCACGCTCCGCAACGTCCGTCGCCAGAACGATTGCACCGAGCGCGCCATCCGCCTCGTCGCCTCCGGCGTGGTGAACCTCGACCCGCTCGTCACACACCACTTCACGCTCGATCAATCGCAGGCCGCCTTCGACCTCGTCGCCGACTACCGCGACGGCGTCGTCAAAGCGATGATCCATCTATGATCATCGGGTGCGCACACCCGCCCACCCCTCGCGTCCGCTGACGCGGCGACCGGGGAACATGCTAACGGTTCGCCGTTCGCTTGCGGCTTAGCGCACGTCGCATCTTTATCTATCGAATTATGATTGTTTCAGCCGAATGATCTAAAGAGGCGTGCAGGCGTCGCCGGCGCGTTGTTACCGTCCGATCGCGAGACCCTATGGATCCGACCACTGCTACAACGCTCCTTCAGCGACATCTCCACCTGCCGGTGACCGTCACCGCCGTCAGGCCGATGACGGGCGGCATGTGCAACACCGTCCTGGAGCTTTTCACCGACGGCACGCCGGCGGTGATGGTCGCCAAGATCGCCACAGAGGCCAACATCCCCGGCCTTCATCACGAGTTCGAATCGCTCACCTACTTCCGCCAGAACACGCTCTTTCCCGTTCCCCGGCCGCTGGCGCTGGTGGATGATCGCCAGACGGGCCTGCAGGTTCTGCTCATGGAACGCCTCCATGGCCGAAACCTCCACGAGGCCCAACTGACCGAGGCGGGCGAACGTTATTTCCAGGTCGAGATGGCCCGCTTGCTGGCCGACCTGCACGATTGCCGCCGCGACACCTACGGCCTCGCGTGGGCGAACGATGGCGAGCGGCGATGGCTGGATATCTTCGGGCCCGACATGTGGGACGAGTTCCAGGCCGTGGCCGACCGGCTCTCGCCGTCGAGCCGCAAGACAATCACCCGCCTGCTGGAGCGCCTCGACCACTGGCTGCCGGAGACCCGCCGCCCCACGCTGGTCCACGGCGACCTGTGGGACACGAACATCATCGTCGACGACCGCGACGGCGACACCCCCGCCATCACCGGCTTCGTCGACGGCGGGGCCGTCTTCCGCGATGTTGAATCCGAGCTCGCCTATCTCCGCGTCTTTCACACCGTCGGCGAGACGTTCTTCGAGTTCTACATGCGCCGCCACCCCCTGCGCGAGGGCTTCGACCGCCGCTGCCGCGTTTACTGGCTCAACACGATGATGCTCCACCTCCGCCACTTCGGCGACGAGTACCTCCCCCGTTGCGAGCAGCTCGCCCGCGAGATCGAAGCACTCTCGTAGGTGCATGCGCGCCCACCCTCGAACGTGGAGGGGCTCGGGTTTGCCGCCGGGACCCCGCCGCAAGCGAGAGAGCAGGGGAAGGCCGCCACCCCTATCCGCGGCGGTTTTGCCTCGCCGCCTTGATGGAGTCGAGGCAGTCGTACGGGGCGTCGCTGTAGAGCTCGTGCATGTTGTCCCACCCGTACCAGTGCAAGTCGCTGCCGCCGCTGAACGCGCAGCCGGTCTGCTGGACCACCTCCAGCAGCATGCGGCGATAGTCGGGCTTGTTGCGCGGGTGATACACCTCGATGCCGTCGACGTACCCGTCGAGCCAGCGGAGCAGGGACTCGCGGGGGGCCGTGGCCGGATGGGCCAGGATCACCACCGCGCCTGCCCGGTGCAGCGTGTCGCACGCCTCGCGGACGTTGGGCCACGTCACGTATTCCGGCGGCGGGTACTTCAGGCCCAGCACGCGCATCATCGTCTGGGGCGGTTGCTCGCCCGGCAGGCCCAGGCCGCGCTGCTGCAGCATCTGCCCCAGCGGCGTGGGGCAGTTGAACGGCTGCTTCCAGATGTCGTCGGCGCCCCAGGCCGTGCGAACGTGGCGAAGTAGGTCGGCCTCCGTGAAGTCGATCGTGCCCTCGGCCCGGACGCGGTGGAAGTTGCTGCGGAAGCTCTCGACCATGCCTTCGTACGCGCGGCCGAGCATGCCCTGGAGCTCCGAGGTGCGCTGGAAGTAGTAGCCCAGGATGTGCACGTAGGGCTGGAATCGCAGTTCGGGCTCGTCCACGCGCGTCGAGACCTCCACCGCGGGGACGAATTCGATGCCGGCCTCCAGGGCGCCGCGAGCGGCGTCTTCCTGCGAGTCGAGGTTGTCGTGCTCGGCCAGCGCGAACGCCGCGAACCCCGCCTTCTTCTGGACGTGCGCGATGTCGGCCGGCTTGCCCGTCGCCCCGTTGGAGGCGGAGGAGTGGCAGTGAAGGTCGACTCGCCCTGAGGACGCATTGCCTGCATTCATGGTTGGTTGATCCATCTGCCGCACGAGGGCGGCGACTTTGGCGATAATTCCGCTATTTGCCGCCCAGCTCTTTGCGCAGCGGGCCATGCACGTGTTTCCACAGTTCGTCGCCGGGGCATTCGGTCTTGGCGTTGGGCGCGTCGCGATGGCCGATCACGCGCTGGGGCGGGATGTCATAGGCGGCCATCAGGTACGCCAGCAGCTTCTTGAGGGAGGCGAACTGCTCGGGGCTGGGCAGGGCGCGGGTGAAGTTGCCCACCAGGCAGATGCCGATGCCGTACTCGTTGTATTCGTTGCCGGGCGTGCCGCCGGTGTGGGCGCCCCATTTCTGCACGGGCCAGCGGCTGCCGACCTCGACCGTGCCGTCGCGGCCGCCCAGCCCGTTGTCGATCACAAAGTGATAGCCCAGTTCGTTCCAGCCCTTGGCGCGGTGCATGACGTCGAAGGAGGCGGCGTTGCCGTCCTCGGTGGCGCTGTGATGGATGACGATGTACCGCCAGGTACGCTGGCTGGGCGCCGCCCATGCCGCCACCGGGGCGGCGGGGCGAGTGGCGGGGCGGCTGGCGGGGCCGCGGAGGATCAGGTCGCGATCCATCGCCCGACCGTCGATCTCGTGCGGCGGCAGGTCGTACGGCGCCGGGGCCTTGGAGACGCACCCGCCCGCCATCGCCGCCAGCACCGTCGCCAGCACCATCCATGACTTTAGTCTTTGCATCCGGCGCCTTTCGTTGAGATACGGTGATTCTACCGCGGCATCCGGCAGCGGCAAAGGCTAAGACTGAACCACAAAGAGCTCGCGGAAAGCCTGAACCACAAAGAGCACAAAGATCAAAAACTCGAAATCCGAAACACGAAATCCGAAACAAACAGCAAACGGCAAGACAGCAGGCAAACGAAGATCTTGAAAACAGCAAGGCACCGGCGACACAAGCGGCCGCCGCGACTCCGCGGTAGCGGCCATTCTTCACTTTGTGTTCTTTGTGCCCTTTGTGGTGGAATTACCCGTCTCGCTTCCGCGCCTCCAGAAAGCGACGCTTGACCGCGTCATACGCCATCTTGCGGCGGCGGAATTCATCGACGGTGCCCTTGTTGTTGTGCGTGCGGGCGCGGGTGGGCCACCAGTTGGGCGTCACGCGGCAGTCGGCCCACTGCCAGATCGCCGCCCCGATGATGTCCGCGTGCCCCAGGTACACGCGAAGGCTCTCGTCGAGCAGTTCGGCCTGGTATTCCTCGGTCCACTTGGCGTGCGAGGGGTTGCGGCAGCCGTAGACGGCCGCCCCGCCGAACTCGCTCATGATGACCGGCTTGCCCGCCCCGCCCCGCGAGGCCGGCGAGTGCAGCCACTTCAGCACGGCCTTGAGGTTGGGCTCCACGTCCTTGGCCCAGCCGCCGTACCACGCGTCGTAGCGATTCCACGAGACGATGTCCACCAGCCCCAGGCACAGATCCTTCTGTGCGTACATCGACGCGAACGTTCGCGGCCGCGAGGGGTCGAGCTTCTTGATCAGCCCCAGCACGCGGGCGTGCTCGCGGCGGCCGGCGGGCGTGGTCGACTGGCACTCATTCAGGCAGCCCCAGATGATGATCGACGGGTGGTTCCGGTGCCACTGCACCATCTCGCGCGTCGAGTCGGTGATCTGCGTGGCGTACGCCGGGTGGGCGAAATCGACCGTGCGGGCGTGAGATTCCTCCCACACGTAGAAGCCCATCTCGTCGCACAGGTCCAGGAACCGCATGTCGTTGGGGTAGTGGCAGGTGCGGACGAAGTTCGCCCCCATGTCCCGCATCAGCTCCAGGTCGGTCGTCATCGCCTCCAGCGGGATCGCGCAGCCGAACAGCCCGTGGTCCTCGTGCCGGTTGTAGCCCTGCAGCCGCAGCGAGCGGCCGTTGAGCAGCAGCTTCTTGCCGCGGACCTCGACGTGGCGGAAACCCACGCGGTCGATGAGGTCGTCGACCGGCTCGGCGCCGTCGTACAGCACGGCCCGCAGGGGGTAGAGCGTGGGCGCCGCCGCCGACCACGGCTGGACGTCCAGGCCGGTGAACTCGCCGCCGACCTCCTTGCTCGATTCCGCCGGCACGGTCACCATGCCCAGGTCCAGCGGCACCTCGGCCACCGTCACGATCAGACGCTGGCGCACGGGCTGTTTCGACCAGTTGCGCAGCGTGGCGCGGACCGCCAGCGACCATCGCTTGCCCTGCGGCCGCGGCGTCGCGGCGATCGAGTCAATGTAGAGCGCGGGCACGTACTGCAGTTCGCACGGCCGCGTGATGCCGCCGTAGGTGTAGTAGTCGTTCTCGATGTGCAGCGCGGAGTGGGGGCCGAAGCTGTTGTCGACCTCGACGACGAGCTCGTGCTCGCCGGCCCGCAGCGGGGGGGTGACCACGTCCCAGGGGGTGAAGGCGTCGTAGTGGCGGCCACGCGGCTTGCCGTCGATGAACACGACGCCCGTGTGCGAAACGCCGCCGAACACCAGCCGCACGCCCAGCCCCTCGTGGCCGCCGATGCGCGTCCGCAGCCAGGCCTTGCCGCGGTAATTCTCCAATCCCGGCAGCATCTCCCACGCCGAGGGCACGTGGATGGTGCGATCGTAGCGGCCCGGCAGGGCGGTGCGGTCCTTGCGGTCGGGGGCGATGATGAAGTCCCAGCGGCCATCGAGCGGCCGCGTGCGGCGAAGCGTGTGCTGTGCGAACGTGCGGAGCATGATAATCCTTTCATCAAGGGAAGCGTCCGCGGTCGATATTACCTTGGCGGGCGCGCCGCGCCCAGTGCGGTGTCGTCCGAGGCGGCCGGTGTCGTCACCTGGCGTGGCGGCTTTCCGAGGCCGCCGCGCATGTGTGAGTGCGGCCGCGATAGCCTCGCCCGCGCGAGGGTCCAAAAAGACCCCCACGAATTTTGAAGCATGGTATATTCATGGATGGAAGGGAGACCTGCTCATGCACCGGTCCTACGCGTTCGTCTTCTTGCCGGCCCTGGCGGCCGTTGCTTTCGTTATTGCCGGGTGTTGCCCCGATTGTCACCATTGCCACGCCTGCCATCGCTGGCAGCCGCCCGAGCCCGTGAACGCCCGCATCAAGAAGCCCCGGGCCGTGTACGACCCCGTTCCGCTGGCGCGCGAGGTCTCGCGCCACGGCAAGGGCGACACCCGCATCGTCGGCCGCGTGATCGAACGCCAGGAATTCAAGGTGGTTCGCGATGAGAAGTCCGAGCGCCATTACAATCTCGTCCGCGTCGAGATGCTGGGCATCGAGAAGGGCTCTTGGCACCGGACATGCTACGACTTCGACGCCAATGACCCCAACGCCGACCCGGTTCTGGGCCTGATCTTTGTGGATGTGACCACCCGGCCGCTGTGGCGGCACGAGCCCACGCCCAGCCGCACCGACGATCCCGAGGTCCTGCTGGACCCCGCCACCCGCTGCGCGGTGGGCACGGTGTACGCCTTCACGCTCGACACGCGATGCCGCATCGCGCGCATCGCCAACCAGCAGCCGCGGAGCGTCGTGGACCCCAACGAGAAACCCCTCGCCGTCGAGTGGCCGGCCGATGCGAAGCAGCTCCGCGCCCTGCGCGACCGGATGCAGGACGCCGTGGACGGCTACGATCGCCAGCAGCGGGGCGAGCGGGCCTGGTGGGCGATCTACTACCCCGAGGCGACCGAGACCGACTACGTCGCGTGCATCTACCGCAACACCGACATCGAGTACGTCCTGATCGACAAGACCACCTTCGCCGTCAAGCCCCTCTGGCCGGCCCACAAATGGATGTCCATCATCCCCGAGAGCCAGGTCCCGATGGAGGAGTAAACCCGCAGGCAGCGCCCCAGCGGGGCGGCTGGTGGTGTAGGAACAGTCCGCGGCCGATGGTTCCAGCCGCCCCGCTGGGGCGGCGATCTACCGGGAGCTGTTCCGGGGGCTGCGGCCGGGTACGGCCTTGCCCCCGGCTACGCGCCTTGCGGCCCTTCGGGCCCACACGGTGGCCTCTGCGCTCAGCTTTCGCCCCGAATGCGGCATGCCAGAAACTTTGGCCTCGGTCAATCTCAGCTTGTTTCAACTATCGCCTTGACAACCTTCCATCCGGCGGTAAGAATAAATGAACAAGCCGAGGACAATCCTCGGGCGTCCGCAAGCAGTACCTCGGGGCGTGGCGCAGCTTGGTTTAGCGTGCTTGACTGGGGGTCAAGAGGTCGAG
>CAZTVF010000132.1:0-13380 GCA_964616985.1 uncultured Planctomycetaceae bacterium | reverse complement strand
CGCCAAGCGTAAAGACTCTCTCTTGAATTGTGGCGGAAAACGGGGGCAGGTCACCTGCCGCGCTACAGCTTGTCGATCTTCGCCGCGAGGATGAAATCGCTCTCGCTGAGGCCCTTGATCTTGTGGGTGGATAGCTCGATGCGGGCCTTGCCCCAGGTGAAGTAGATGTCGGGATGGTGGCCTTGCTCCTCGGCCAGCGCCCCCACGCGATTGACGAAGGCGAGGGCCTCGGCGAAGTCCTTGAACTTGAACGTGCGGGTGAGCTTCGCCTCCTCGACCACTTGCCACTGCGGCGTCTGTGCCGCCAAGTCCGCCAAGGCCTGCCCCTTCAGCGGCGGCGTCCCGCCCTGGCAAGGCACGCATTTGCGGTCCGCCAGCGAGCATTGTGATGTCTGGGTATCTGCCATATGTCCGTTCTCCTATCACAGTATAGCGGACGCAATGAGCAACCCGTAAGGTAGCCAGTAGACGGGTACAGACGCATGTTCGCCGATGTCCATTTCCTGTGTCCAATTCCTGTTTACTGACCACGGTTTACTGATTACTGTCTTCTCCAAAGGAGCACAACATGTCCAAACTGCAGATCGGCGTTCTGGTCGGGCTCAACGAGCAGCCGGAGCATGAGATCGCCAAGGTCGCGTCGCTTGATCTGGCCAGCTGCCAGGTGTGCTCGTGGAACCCGGCCGTGTGGACCGATGCCACGGGCGAGAAGCTCATCGCAGCGGCGGCCGGGAAGAAGGTGAACATCACCACGTTCTGGTCGGGGTATCCCGGCCCGGCGACGTGGAACTTCATCGACGGCCCGCGGACGATCGGCCTGGTGCCGCCGGAGCATCGCCAGATGCGCGTCGCGGCGCTGATCAAGGCGGCCGAGTTCGCGGCGAAGTTCAAGCTGCCGTCCATCACGACGCACGTGGGCTTCCTGCCCGAGGACCCGCGCGACGTGCTGTACACCGGCACGGTGGAGGCGCTCAAGCGCGTCGCCGGCCGCTGCGCCGAACTGGGCATCGGCTTCTGGTTCGAGACCGGACAGGAGACGCCCGTGACGCTGCTGCGGACGATCGAGACGGTGAACACGGGCAACCTGGGCATCAACCTCGACCCGGCCAACCTGCTGCTGTACGGCAAGGCGAACCCCGTCGATTCGCTGGACGTGTTCGGCCGCTTCGTCACCGGCGTGCATGCCAAGGACGGCCTGTACCCCACCGACGGCAACAATCTCGGCCGCGAGACGCCGCTGGGCGAGGGCAAGGTGAACTTCCAGGCGCTGGTGCCCAAGCTCAAGGCGTGCGGCTACCGGGGCGCCCTCACCATCGAGCGCGAGATCAGCGGCGAGCAGCAGGTCAAGGACATCCAGAAGGCGATCGCGCTGCTCTCGCCGCTGTGTTAGTCCTCAGGATGGGCAGACCGGCTGCCGAAGAACTTGTGCCACCACGAAGAGAGAGTTCATCGGCGCTGCAAAGGTCTGGCTGGGTGCCACCCTCAAGCAAGCCCAAAGGGCGCAGCTTGGGGGTGTCTTCAGCCGGTGTGCGGACGCCATATAAGGCTCACTCCCAGCAGGCACCCCCAAGCTTCGCTTCGCTCGCTTGAGGGTGGCACCGCGTGGCACCCTACGGGCACCCGACCGTGTCACACCTGTTCGAGCGTGTCGAGGATTCGAAGGTAGCTTTCGTAGCGGCGTTCGAGGATCTCGCCGGACTCGACGGCGGCGCGGACGGCGCAGGAGGGCTCGTGGGTGTGGGTGCAGTCGCGGAATTTGCAGGCGGGGCTGAAGGCGTCGAACTCGGGGAAATACCACGGCAGGTCGGCCGCCCCGACGCGGATGCCCATCTCGCGAATGCCGGGCGTGTCGACGAGCAGGCCCGACGGCAGTTCATAGATGCTGGCCGCTGAGGTGGTGTGGCGGCCGCGGCTGTCCTTCACGCGGATGGCCTGCGTGACGGCGGCAGCGCCGGGGATCAGCGCGTTCACCAGCGTGCTCTTTCCGACACCCGACGGCCCGGCCAGCACGCTCCGCCGCCCGGCCAGGACGGTGCGGAGGCGGTCGAGCCCCACCCCGGTGGCCGCTGAACATGGAATGATCTCCATGCCCGTCGCCGCGAAGTCGGAGACGATCCGCGAGTCGGGCTCGCCCAGGTCGATCTTGTTGATCGCCAGGACGGGCTTGAGCTCGCCGCGCTCGGCAATGATGAGGAAGCGGTCCACCAGGCCGCGACGCAGCGGCGGCTGGCGGCTGGCGACGACGATCAGCAGCGTGTCCATGTTCGCGACAATGACCTTCTCGAACGCCTCGACCTCGTACGCGTCCTGGTGCTTGCCGCTGGTGGGCATCGGGCGAGACAGCGCCGACCGCCGCGGCGAGCGCCCCAGGATGAAGCCGTCCGTCCGCTGCTTGTCGGCCTGCAGCTCCTTGCCGCTGTGGTGCGAGGGGTCGGTCAGTGCGACGCTCACCTCATCGCCCACCGCCAGCGGGCTGGAACCCTCGGGCGCGCGGAACGTCTTGGTGATCGCACACTGAAGAATAGCCGTGACGTGCGGCAGCGGCCCCGGCGGCGTCGAGGGGTCGGCGACCGCGCCGGCAGCGGGCATCGTCTTGACCAGCGCCCCGCCGGGGAACAGCCCCACGACCAGCCCATCGACCTTCGGCAGCTCGTCGAGGTTTTCCTGCGGCGCCGCCAGTCGCTCGGCCGGGATCTTCACGGACTTGGTGCCGAACTTCTCCCACCCCGACCGCAGCTCGTCGTGCTGCTGGTCCGTCGGCAGGCGTTCCCACCCGCTGTGTCGTCGCTCGGATTTTCCCTTTCGCTTGGCCATTGTGAATGAAGTTGATATTCTACGCCGGCTGAGCGTTTCTGTCCAACGTGTGCCACTAAGGAGACCACGATGCCCAGGTTCATCGCACCGCTCGCAAAGCCCAAGCCCGATGCCGAGGCCTTCATCAAGGCCGTCACCACCACCTACGAGCCCCCGCGCCCGCGGATGGTGGAGTATCTCATCAACGCACCGGTGATGACCGCGGTGCTCGAGATGATCGGCCGCAAGTGGGTCCAGCCGGTCGACCGCCCCTCGGCCGAGGCGTACTGGGACAACTTCATCGCGTTCTGGCACCACATGGGCTACGACTTCGTGCGCATGGAGCTGGGCCTGGGCTTCAAGCGGATGAACCGCCCCGGCGGCGATCACGGCCGCGCGTACGCCGAGACCGCCAAGGGTCCCATCCAGTCCTGGGACGACTTCCACCAGTACCCCTGGCCGGACGTGAGCCAGGCGGACCTGTGGGCGTATGAATACGTCGCCGCCCGCCTACCCGAGGGCATGGGCCTGATCGTCAGCCACGGCGCGAACTACCTGGAGCACATGGAATACCTCGTGGGCTACGAGCCGCTGTGCATGATGATCTACGACCAGCCGGACCTGCTGGAGGCCATCGTCAAGGGCATCGGCGAGCGGATCACCGCGTACTACGAGCGGCTGCTGCAGCTGCCGCGACTGATCGCGATCTTCCCCGGCGACGACATGGGCTTCCGCACGGGCACGCTGATCGCCCCCGACGACATCCGCAAATACGTGCTGCCGTGGCACAAGAAGGTGGCCGCGATGACGCACGCCAAGGGCCTGCCGTACTTCCTGCACAGCTGCGGGCAGATCTCCAAGATCATCCCCGACCTGATCGACGACGTGAAGATCGACGCCCGCCACAGCTTCGAAGAGGCCATCACGCCGGTGGCGGACTTCAAGAAGACCTGGGGCAGCCGCCTGGGCGTGCTGGGCGGCGTGGACATCGACCGTCTGACCCGGCTGGCGGGCGACGACCTCCGCAAGTACGTCCGCAAGATCATCGACGACTGCGCCCCCGGCGGCCGCTTCGCCATCGGCTCCGGCAACAGCATCCCCGACTACATCCCCGTCGAGAATTACCTCACGATGATCGACGAGATCCTCCGCTAGAAGAAGAAGAAGAAGAAGAAGAAGAAGCGGAATAGCAGGGATAAAAGGGATAGAAGCGGATAGAAGACAGGAAGCCTTTGTAGGGTGGGCAGGCACGCCCACCATCGATTTGCGAATAAGCGATGTGATGGCGGCGCCCATGGGCATGGCGCCGCCATCGCATTGTGGAAGATCGAACGCGGCGGAAGAAGAAGAATAGCAGGGATAAAAGGGATAAACGCGGATAGAAGGCAGGAAGCCTTTGTAGGGTGGGCAGGCATGCCCACCATCGATTTGCGAATAAGCGATGTGATGGCGGCGCCCATGGGCATGGCGCCGCCATCGCATTTTCGGGGGATCGAACGCGAATGATGGGCAAGCCTGCCCACCCTACAGAGGCGTTCATCCCTGCTATTCCGTTCCTAGAACCGCGCGTCGAGGATGGCGACGGCGTAGGGGGCGAGTTCGAAGCGGCCGGTGGCTTCGCGGCCGCCGAGCAGGTCCTTGAACCGGCGGTCGCCGAGCTCGATGACCTTCAGCTCGCCCGTGTGGTTGAGGATGAAGGTGAGCTCCTTGCGCTCGCCGCGGCGGTGCGCGATCTCAACGCCGGCGGGAATGTCCAGCCGGTACGGCGCCTTCACCTCGCCCAGCAGGATCTGCAGCAGCGGGCCCCAGGCCTCGGCGTGCGGAATGCTGCCGACGTAGATCACGCTGCCCTTTCCGAGCGTGCGGCGGGTGGCGGCCGCCCAGCCGTCCATGTAGCCCACGCGGTGGAGGGCGATGACCTCGGTGCCAGGCGCCGGCAGCAGGCGCTCGCGCATGCGGGCGCCGGCGATCTTCACGCCCGTCTGCAGTTCGATCATCGCGCCGGAATCCTTCGGCAGCGAATCGTACTCGTCCACCTCCACACCGGCCAGCTCCGCGAAGGGCCCCGGCAGGGGGTCATACACGCAGCGGTTGTTGAGGTCCTTCACGCCGCTGCGCGCGGTGAGCACCACGCAGCCGCCCGCGCGGGCATAGGCCGCGAGCTTCCTGGCGAACTTCTCGTCGCCCAGGTACAGCGGCGGGCACAGCAGCAGCTTGTATTGCTTCAGGTCGTCGGCCTCGCGGAAGACGCCGAAGTCCACGCCCATGGTCGCGAGGCTCTGGGCGAAGTCGTTCATGATCGCGCCGAAGGCGACGGGGTCGCCCCCGCTTTGCCGCTGGATGTCAGTGGCCCAGATCTGCTCGTAGTTGTTCAGGATGCCCACGGTGGCGACGGGCTCGGTGCCCAGAATGTGCCTGGACATGTCCGCCATCGCCTTGCCGGTGGCCGCCACCTCGTGGTAGCGCCGCCGCGGCCGCCCGTCGTGGTTCAAGATGCCGTGCCAGTACTGCTCCTGACCCGACACGCTGGTGCGCCAGCGGAAGTAGCTGATGCCGTCGGCCCCGCGGGCCACCTGCTGCCAGGCGAGCATCGACATCTCGCCCGGGGGGCTGGTGTTCCAGAAGCAATCCCAGCCGCCGGGGCCCGACTGCTGCTCCATCACCAGGAAGTTGCGGCGCTTCAGCGACCACGTCACAGCCGACGCCAGGGCGACGTTGCCGATCTTGCCGGCGGTGCCGCTGCCGGGGTAGTTGTCCCACGAGACATAGTCCAGCGGCGCGGCGAGGTCGTAGTACTCCACCTTCGAGAACAAGCCCATGAAATTGTGCGTGATGGACTTCGTGGGCGCCAGCTTGCGGAGGATTTCGATCTGCTTGGCCTGGTGGTCCACGTCGACCTGGCTGAAGAAGCGGCGGGCATCCAGCGCGAAAGACGGGTTGGGCGCATCGCTGGGCCAGCCGATCTGCTCGAAGCTGTCGTAGCGGGCGCCCCAGAACCACGTGCCCCACGCGTCGTTGAGTTTCTCGATGGTCTTGTAGCGGCGCTTCAGGGCCGCGTGGAAGTGCTGCAGGCACGTCTCGCAGCGGCAGGGGCTGGAGCCGAACTCGTTGTCCGTCTGGAAGCCGATCACCCGCTTGTCCTTGGCGTAGTGGCGGGCGACCTGCTCGACGATCCGCATCGAGAGGCGGTCGAAGTCGGGCTGGTTGACGCAGTAGTCCTTGCGGACGCCGAAGGGCTTGCGATGGCCTTTCTCGTCGATGGCCATCACGTGCGGGTACTTCTGGGCCATCCAGGCGGGGATGGTGGCCGTGGGCGTGCCGACGATCGCCGCGATGCCGGCCGAGGCCAGCAGGTCGATCGCGCTGTCGAGCCAATCGAAATCGAAGGTGCCCTCCCGGGGTTCGAAGTTGCACCAGGCGAACTCGCCCATACGGACGACGTTGAAGCCCGCCTCCTTCATCATCTTGACGTCGGTAGGCCAACGCTTGGGGTCCCAGTGTTCCGGGTAATAGGCCGCACCGTAGAGGAACTTCTTTCCGAACATTTCATGGCTCCTTATTGCTGCGAGCATCATCTTATATCGTTGGCGAAGGACGCTGCCAAGGGCGGGGAGAAGGTGAATCGGTGAATTGGTGAATCAGTGGACCAGTGGATCAGTGGATCGGTGGATCGGTGGATCAGTGAATCGGTGGATGGAAGTCAACCCCAGACCTGCCTGGCGGCGAGGGCGGCGGCGATGGCGAGGACGAGGATGGCGAAGTACCGCTTGATCTGGCCGGCGCGGAGTTTCTGTCCCAGCCAGATGCCGCCCTGCACCCCGATGGCGCTGCCGACGAGCAGCGCCATGGCGATCCAGAGGTTGGCCGAACCCTCCAGGCCGTAGGCGACCGCGCCGCTGATCGAGCTGAACAGCACCACGCCCAGGCTGGTGCCGACGGCCTGGTGAACGGGCAGGCCCACCACGACCATCAGCAGCGGCACGAGCATCACGCCCCCGCCCACGCCCAGCATGCCCTTGAGCACGCCGATGAAAAGGCCCACGGCCACCAGGCCCGGCAGGCTCACGCCGTGCAGGTTTCCCCGCATGATGTGAATGTAGGGCGGCAGCGGCAGCCGCTGCAGCAGCGACACGCGGGGGCGGTCCTTGGCCCCGTGCACCAGCAGGCCGGCCACCACCAGCAGCATGAGGATGAACAGCACGTCCATCATCGTGGTGAAGCGGTGCTGCCCCAGCGTCTGCGAGAAGTGCTCCACCAGCATCGCCCCCAGCGGCGCCCCGCACACCGCACCGCCGGTGACGATGAGCATCGTCTTGATCGCGATGTTGTTCAGCCGCCTGTGCGCCATCAACCCGCCGGCGCCCGTGCCGATGGTGAAGACCAGGCTGCTGCCGATGGCGAGGCGATAGTCGAGGCCGAAGACGATCGACAGGAGCGGCACGACCATGAACCCGCCGCCCACGCCGAACAACCCCGTCAGGATGCCGATCACCAGCCCCAGCGCCGCCAGCGACGCGAGCAACGCCGCGCCGCCGAGATTCGCATGGGGAACGTCAAACGACGACAAGGCCGCCCAGCCGAGCGCGGCAATTTCAGATAGTCCAATCACTGGGATTCTCTGTCGCCTTCGTGCGCAGGACGTGCGGCTTGCCCCGCCACTTCTGGAAGAGGTGTTCCACCAGCAGGCCCCACGCCAGCGGCAGCACGATCAACGCGATGATTTCGATGATCTTCAGCACGGTCTTTCTTTCAAAGAGCGGTCCACGGATTACACGGATTACACAGAAACAAAGAGAAAGAGTGCAAGCAAATCACGCTTTCTCTTCTTTCTTCTCCGTGTAATCCGTGTAATCCGTGTAATCCGTGGACAAGGCTTTCTCGCACGCCTCCACCAGCTTGCGGCGGAGGTCGTGGATGTCGCACGTGACGCGGACGCCGGCGGCGCGGGCGTGGCCGCCGCCGCCAAACGCCTTGGCCACCTCGGCCACGTTCACGGCGTCGCGGCTGCGGAGGCTGACGCGGATGCAGTCGCCGCTCTCCACCAGCAGGATCGCGGTGTCCACGCTGCCGATCCGCAGCGCCTCGTTCACCAGGTTCTCGGTCTCTTCGGGCAGGGCGCCGGTGGCCTCGAAGTCGGCCTTGCGGATCATCATCGACGCCAGGCGGTCGCCGGCCCGCAGTTCCAGCGTCGCCAGCATCCGCCCCACCAGGGCCAGCCGCTGCGGGCGGTCGGTCTGGAACAGCCGCTGGTACAGCCTGTCCGGCCGCACGCCCAGCGTGATGCACCGCCCGGCCGCCGCCAGGCAGCGGGCGTCGGTGTTGGCGAATCGCAGCCAGCCGGTGTCGGTGGTCAGGGCGGTCATGACGGCCTCGGCCGCCTCGGGCGGCAGCGGCCAATTGAGGACATCGATCATCTCCAGCACCATGACGCCGGCGGCGGAGGCGGAGTTGTCGATCCACTGAACGTCGCCCAGGGAATCGCACGTGGCGTGGTGGTCGATGACGACGACCTTTTCGCGGCGCTGCTGCACCTGCGGGCCGACCACGTCCAGCTGCGCCATCGCGCAGGTGTCGACGATGACGATCACGTCGGCGGCGTCGGCCAGTGCGGCGAACTGCGTCGCCGGCGCCGGCAGGCGGCTGCCAAAGAGGAACTCGTACCGCGCGGGGACCTTGTCGGGGGAGAGCGTGGCGGCCGACTTGCCGGCGGCGCGGGCCGAGGCAGCCAGGGCGGCCATCGCGCCGAGACAGTCGCCATCGGGGCGGGCGTGGCAGACGATCAGCATCGACGCCGACCGTTGCAGGCGGCCGGCGGCGGCATCAAACGCTTCGTTTACAGATGTCGCGCACATTCTGCACATCCTTTGCGATCTGCTGCCGCAGCGATTCCATGCCGTCGAACCGCTCCTGAGAGCGAAGCCGCTGGAAAAAGCCCAAGGCCATGTCCTGGTTGTAGAAGTCGCCCCTGGCATCGATGAGAAACGCCTCGATCACCCGCGGCGCCGGGCCCAGCGTGGGCTTGGTGCCGACGCTGATGGCGGCCGGGTGCGAGACCTCGCCGATCCGCGCGGTGCCCGCGTAGACGCCGTCGGGCGGCAGGATCTGGTCGCCGGGCGCGAGGTTGGCGGTGGGGAATTCCAGCAGGCGGCCCTGGCCCGCGCCGGCCACCACGGGCCCGTACAGCGTGAAGGGGCGGCCCATGCATCGCTGCGCGTCGCGCATGTTTCCCTGGGCTACCAGCCCGCGGACCAGCGTGCTGGAGACGCGCTGCGAGCCGCCGGCCACATCGAGCATCACGGGCTCGACCACGTTCATCTCAAACCCGCCGCGCAGGCCGGCCTGGCGGAGCGTGCTGACGTCGCCGCTGCGCCCGCGGCCGAAGAAGAAGTTGGGGCCCTCGACGATGTGGCGCGGGGCGAACCGCCGCACGATGACGTCGTCGATGAATTGCTGCGGGGTCATGGCGAACAGTTCGGCCCGGGCGGGGACGGTGACGACCCAGTCGGCCCCGACGGCGGCCAGCAGGCGGCACTTCTGGGCCGGCGGCAGGAGGCGCTGCGGGGCGTCCGCCGGGCGGATCACCAGGTCCGGCGGCGGCTCGAACGTCATGGCCACCACGGGCAGGCCGTACGGAGCGGCCAGCTCGCGGGCGGTCTGCACGATTCGCTGGTGGCCCAGGTGCACGCCGTCGAAGTTGCCGATCGTCAGGACGCACCCGGCAAGGCCTTCGGGCAGCGATTCGAGGCCGTCGATGCAATTCTTGGACAAATTCATTCCTCACCCTGCGCCACAAGCGCCGATATTGAAATAATCCCAGCGGGATGGTAGAGTTCGCACACTTGCGTGTCAAGCCGGGCTCGCCCGGCAGGAGCACATCATGATCAAGAAAGGCTTTTTCAAACGGGCACTTGCGGTCTTCAGCCGCCCCAGCGACGCCTCCGCGCCGCCGGCCCAGGCCACGTTTAATACCTGCACCCCGCCGGCCGAGTCGCCCGTCCCCACCGAGCCTTTTGACGTGCCCCTCGAGCCCGCCGCCCCCGCCGCCGGCGAGCCCGCCATCACCTACCCGCTGCCGGCCGACACCGCCGGAAAGCTGGCCCAGCTCCCCGCGACGCTGCAGGAGCTTGCGGCCGCACTGAACACGCAGGGCGAATTCCACGCCAAGCTCGAGGCCCTGCTCTCCCGCATGTCCGACCCGCGCGAGGAGTTGATCCAGACGCTCGACGACCTCGCCTCCGACAGCCGCCGCCAGAGCGACATCCTGGGCGAGATCCAGCGGGCCCTGGCCGAGGGCAACGAATCCGACCTCCGCACCGCCAGCGCCCTGTCGCGGCTGAACGAGTCGCTGGACAACCTCGACCATAGCAACGCCGCCCACGTCGAGATCATGGAACAGATGCGCGACCGCTGGGCCAACGCCAAGGACGAGACCGCCGACGAGATGCTCCGTCACGGCCGCAACCTCAGCAAGCTCGTCCTGCTCGCCGTCGCGCTGCTGGCCGTGCTGACCTTCGTCGAAATCATCCGCGTCTTCGTGAAGTGACCGCGTCTGCGCTCTGTCGATGCGGCGCAATGACCTTCGAACATGGCGTTGCGTCAACACCGTCCGCCTTTCGGCGCCGGTCGAGTCATCCAACTCCCCGCTCGTGCCGAGCCCGCGTCCTCTACCACCGCACCGACAGCCCGGCACAAAGTGCGGCGTGGCGGTGAGAGGGCTCAGGCGGTGGCTTGGCGCATGGCGGCGGGGAGGGTGTCGAGGAGGTCGGTGGCGATGAGAGAGATGGGGCCCTTGGCGTCGGCGGCGAGGTCGCCGGCGCGGCCGTGGGCGTGCACGGCGAGGCAGGCGGCGTCGAAGAGTGCGGCCGGAACCCGGCAGCCCGCGCCGAGCATCTGACCCAGCACGGCCGCGGTCAGGCCAGTGAGGATGTCGCCGGTGCCGCCGGTGGCGAGGCCGGGGTTGCCGGTGTCGTTGACGTACACGCGCCGGCCGTCGGTGACCACCGTGCCCTCGCCCTTGAGCACCACCACCAGCGGGGCCGCGGGCGAGGCCGCCTGCCACTGCCGCTGGGCGACCACGGCCACGTTGACGCGGTCGGCCTGCACGGCCTGGATGCCCTTGCCCACGAGGCGGGCGAACTCGCCGGGGTGCGGCGTCATGATCATCGGGGACCGCCGCAGGGCCGCCCAGCCGTCGATGGCGGCGAGGTTGTTCAGGCCGTCGGCGTCGAGCACCAGGGGCTTGTCCTGTTCCAGGGCCGCCCGCACGAGCATTGCCGGCCCGCCGCCGGTGCCCATGCCCGGGCCCATCGCCAGCACGTCACACGAGCCCAGCGCTTCCAGCACCTGCCTCACCGCGGCCGGCGACGGCGCGCCGTCGGAGCCGCACGCCAGCGGCACGGAGGTGGCGCAGGGGCACAGGGTGGCCACGGCGAGTTGGATCGGCTCGGGCACGGCGAAGGTCACCAGCCCCGCCCCGCCTCGCAACGCCGCCAGCGACACCAGGGCCGCCGCCCCCACCATGCCGCGCGACCCGCCCACGGCCAGCACGTGCCCGAACGTACCCTTGTGCGAACCGCCGGCGCGAGGGGGCAGTTTGGGGACAGACCTGATGATCTCGATGTCGTTCATAGACCGACTCATTTCCGAATTTCGTGGCCCGGCGCACGTCGAAGCGAGCGGCCGGAAATCGCTCGCCTTTGCGGCTTCATCCGAGACACCCTCACCCGGCCCTTGCGGGCCACCCTCTCCCTGGAGGGAGAGGGGTTCACCCGGCCCGGGTCCATCGTGGGCAAGCCTGCCCACCCTACCCTGCCGCCGCCGCGAAGACACCCCCAAACAAGTTTTGGGGTGGCACCGAGCTGGCACCTATTTCTTGGACTGGCGGTTAATCATAGAGGCGATGTAGCCGCCGGAGAAGCCGTTGTCGATGTTCACCACGCTGACGTTGGACGCGCAGCTGTTGAGCATCGCCAGCAGCGCCGCCAGGCCGCCGAAGCTGGCCCCGTAGCCCACCGACGTGGGCACGGCGATGACCGGCACGGCCACCAGGCCGCCGACCACGCTGGCCAGCGCGCCCTCCATGCCCGCCACCACCACGATCACGCGGGCCTCCTGCAGCAGCTTGCTGTGCGCCAGCAGGCGGTGCAGCCCGGCCACGCCCACGTCGTAGTGCGTGGTGACGTGCTGATCCATGATCTCGGCCGTGATGCGGGCCTCCTCGGCCACGGGCAGGTCGCTGGTTCCCGCGGCGACGACGGCGATGTGCCCGGCCCCGGCGGGCTTTCGGCCCTGGCGGAGCGTGATGGCGCGGGCGAGTTCGTCGTAGCGGGCCGCGGGGATGTCGGCCTTGACAGCCTCGTAGGCAGCGGGCGTGGCCCGCGTGGCCAGAACGTTTCCGCCGCCGGCGGCGAGCTTGCCGAAGATGATGCGGATCTGCTCGACGGTCTTGCCGGGGCAGAAGATGACCTCGGGGAAGCCACAGCGGATCGAGCGATGGTGGTCGACGTGGGCGAAGCCCAGCGACTCGAACGGCAGGTGGCGGAGCTTGTCCACCGCCTCCTCGATCGCGACCTTGCCCTGCGAAACCTGCTTCAGAAGCGCCTTGAGGGAGTTCTCATTCATCCTTGGATTATACCGCGTCTCGCCCCGCGGCACAGCCTTCACCACATGCCGGGGCCATGCTTTCAAACATGCTTTTGGCCCTGCGGGCCTAAAAGCATGGCACCCGGAGGCGCTGCCTAGGCACCCGCACCCAGCGCCTTTGGCAGCTCTTTTTCTCTCTGCGTTCTCTGCGCTCTCTGCGGTGAAATCCCCGGGCTTACGCCAGGAGCGTCTTGAACTGCTTGCGGAGCTCGCGGGCCCAGATCTCATACCCGGCCTCGGTGAGGTGCAGGAAGTCGGGCATGATCGTGGGCAGGATCTCGCCGGAGGGCTCCAGGAAGTCTTTCGTGATGTCGACGAAGGTGACCGCCCCGCCGGCCAGGGCGCCGATGCGGCGGTTGATCTCGGCGATCTCGCGGCGGAACTTGGTCTCGGGCATGCGGTCGCGCGGGAAGACGCCGAACAGCAGGATCTTCGCCGCCGGCAGCTTCGCCCGCAGCGTGGAGACCAGCAGTTCGATGCCCCGGGCCGTGTCGGGCCCGTTGTGCCCGGCGTTGCCGAGGTTGTTCGTGCCAACCATGATCACGATGACCTTGGGCGACACGCCCTCGATCTCGCCGTTGAGCACGCGCCACAGCACGTGCTGAACCTCGTCGCCGCCGATGCCGAAGTTGGCCGCGTTGAGCGGGGTCCACTCGCTCTGCCAGATCTTGGCCCCGCCGCCGAACCAGCCCTCGGTGATCGAGTCGCCCAGGAACAGCACGTCGATCTTGCCGCTCCGCGCACGCTGGAGGAACCCCTCGTGCCGCTTGAGCCAATCGCTCTCCTTGAACCATTCCTTGTTCTGCGTCTCAGCCGTCCACGGATTACCCATTCCATCTACTCCACGCCGACCAAGCCGGCGGCTGTTTCTTCTGGTTGTCTTCTTCTTCCCTACTGCCTACGTGACAACTGCCAATACATCGTGCACGAGTTTACCTGCCAATA
>CAZTVF010000131.1:0-13596 GCA_964616985.1 uncultured Planctomycetaceae bacterium | reverse complement strand
TGCTGGCCCTGGTCAACGCGGGCGTTAACATCAACGACCCCGTCATCGCCAAGAACCTGCCGCTGGTGGCGGCGATGGCCGATGACCAGGTCTACACCGTCTCGCTGAAGTGCCAGCTGCTCAGCGTCACCGACCCCAAGACTTACGCCGCCAGCCTCAAGGCGGCCGTGGAGTGGCTGCAAGAGGCGCAGCTCGACAACGGCATGTGGACGTACGGGAAGATGCGCGGCGGCGGCGACAATTCCAACACGCAGTTCGCCCTGCTGGGGCTGCACGAGGCCGCCAAGGTCGGCATCCCCGTCCGGCCCGAGACCTGGGCCCGTAGCCAGAAACATTTCGAGAATACCCAGTTCCCCGACGGCGGGTGGACCTATGTCTTCTCGCGGTACACCAACCCCCGCGGGAATCCAGACAACTTGCCCACGTACGGCTCGATGACGGCCGCCGGCGTGGCCAGCCTGATCATCTGCGGCCAGAGGCTCAACGTGGGCGGGGCGAAGGTCTTCGTCAACGGAGCCTATCCCAGCTGCGGCAACTACAAGCAGAACCGCCCCATCGCGGCGGGGGTGGCGTGGCTGACGAACAAGTTCTCGGTCGCCGAGAACCCCGGGCACGGCAGGAGCAACGTGGCGTACTTCCGCTACGCGCTGGAACGCGTGGGGATGATCTCGGGCATCCAGAGCTTCGGCACGCATGATTGGTACCGCGAGGGAGCCGCCCAGATCATCAGCGAGCTCAACGGCGGCGCCGGTATGCAGCAGCAGCGCATGGTCATCGGTTTCGGCGGGACGGACTCCGCGTTCCACCTGCTGTTCCTGGCCAAGGGAAATCGCCCCGTGCTGATCCAGAAGCTGCGATGGAAGGGCGAGCGCAACGCCAACGACTGGAGCCGCAACCTCCATGACCTCGAGAATTTCACCGCCTTCATCGGCGACAAGCTCGGAAAGGCCGTCACGTGGCAGACGGCCTCGCCCGACCAGCCGCTGGAAGAGCTGCGCATGAGCCCGCTTCTGTTCATCACCGGCCACGAGTTCCCCAAGTTCACCGTGGCGCAGAAGCTCCGGCTGCGGCAGTACGTGGAGACCGGCGGGGTGCTGGTGTGCGACGCGTGCTGCGGCTCGAAGGAGTTCCGCGATGGCTTCCGCCGCTTCGCGCAGGAGACTTTCGAGGAATATCCCTGCCGCCCGCTGGGGCTGGAGCACCCGGTCTTCCGCAGCTACTACGAGATGGAGAACAGCTACAGCCTGGAGGGCATCGACGTAGGCTGCCGCACGGGCGTGTTCTTCTCGCCCAATGCCATGAGCTGCCTGATGGAACTGCAGGATTACCAGGACTCCGGCGGCAAGTGGTCGCTGAACGTGATGCGCCTGGGGACCAACATCGCCGCCTACGCCACGGGCAAGGAGATGCTGGCCGACCGCCTGGACAAGGTGGTGTTGCCGGCGTCAAAGACGATCGAGGAAGAGAAGGTCGAGCCCACCCGCGGGGCCGTTCGCCTGGGGCGGCTGGTCCACAACGGCGACTACAACGCCGACCCCCGCGCACTGATGGCGGTGGCGTCGCTGATGCGTCAGAAGGCCAAGGTGGACGTGGTGCCCAAGGCCCAGCTGCTCAAGGCCACCGACCCCGACATCGGCAAGTACCCCGTCCTGTTCATGACCGGTCACCATGACCCCAAGCTGGGCTCTGATGAGGTCAAGGCCCTGCGGACGTATCTTGATCGCGGGGGCTTCCTGCTGGCCGAGGCGTGCTGCGGCAAGACCACCTTCGACACCGGCTTCCATGCACTCGTCAAGCAGCTGTATCCCGAAGAGACGATGAAGGATCTGCCCGAGGACCACCCGCTGTACCGATCGCAGGTGGGCCTGCCGCTGGGCGAGATGCGTTTCCGCAAGGTGCTGGCCGACCAGTTGAAAACCGCCTCCACCCGCCGGCCGCCGCTGGAGGCCGTCGTCGTCAAGGGTCGCACCACGATCCTCTACACCCCCTACGACTTCACCTGCGCGCTGGAGGGCGACAAGTCCTTCTCCTGCCGCGGCTACGTCGATGAAGACGCCGAACGCCTCGCGCTGGACCTGTTCCTGTACGCGATAGGGTATTGAGCCCACCGCCCGGGTGCCGCTTTTCACCGGATGGTTGCATTTGGTTTTCAATGGAGCTCAGAAACCTGACACAAGGCAAGACGCGAAGTCGCTCGCCTTTCAGCGCTGTTCGCTCCCAGTTGGGTCCAACAGCGCAGAAAGGCGAGCGATAGCCGGCCGTTGGATTCCTTCTGCCCTCCTGTGCGTGCAACTCCCAACACCAACGCACACCGCCGCCTCCTTCGTCCCCAAGAATCATGCTCGACCCGGGCGGGTTGCATAGTACACTGTTAGGGATTCGCACCACATGAGACGCTTCCTGTACATCCTGATGGTGGGGCTTTGGCTGGCGACGCCGGCGGCGGCCGGCACGCGCCCGTCGGACGCCCAGGTCGATGCAGCCGTCAAGCGGGGGGTAAAGTGGCTGCTGGCCGAGCAGAAAGACAACGGCTCGTGGGACTCCAAGTACATCCGGCAATACGGCGGCGGCACCGAGGCCCTGGCCATCCTGGCCCTGCTGGCCGCCGATGAAGACCCCTCCGGGACCCAGGTCAAGAAGGCCATCGAGCACCTCCTCAAGGTCGAGGTCGAAACCGTCTACGCTCGCGCGGTGCGGGCGATGGTGTACGCCCGGCTGCCCGGCGAGGAGAACCAGAAACGCCTCGGCCAGGACATCGGCTGGCTGCTCAAGCAGCAGGACCGCGGCGGCGGGTGGGGCTATGGCCCCAAGCAACGCCCCGACTGGGTCGATACGTCCAACACGCAGCTGACGCTGCTGGCGCTGGCCGACGCCTCCGACGCCGGCGCCGCGGTCTCGCCCATCGTCTGGAAACGCGCCCGCACCTTCTGGCTGCGTGCACAGAACGAGGACGGCGGCTGGGGCTACGAACCGCCCGCCGTCGGCAAGCCTCGTCTTCGCGCCGCCAGCTACGGCTCGTTATCGGCCGCCGGCGTGGCCAGCCTCATCATCTGCGGCGAGAAGACGATCGGCCAGGATGAGCCCGAAGTGCCCGGCAAGAAGTCCGACGCCCAGCTTGCCCGTGAGGCCGTCGACAAGGGCGTCCGCTGGATCGCCGGGCACTATTCCACCACCCAGGTGCCCCAGTGGGCGTGGGGCAACACCGAAGACTGGTTGTTCTACTACCTCTTCTGCCTCGCCCGCGTCGGCGACGGCACGGGCCTGAAGTACTTCGACCGCAACGAGTGGTACGCCGACATGGCCGCCTCCATCCTGGGCCTCCAACAAGGCGACGGCAGCTGGTCGACCGGCAACGGCAACGAGGACAAGGAAGCCGTCATCCGCACGAGCTTCGCCATCCTCGCCCTGTGCAAGGGCCGCCCGCCCGTGCTGATGAACAAGGTCACCCTCGCCGGTGGCGACACCCGCGACGTCGCCGCCGTCACCAAGTGGTTCAGCCGCACGTTCGACTATCCCGTTTCCTGGCAACAGTTGCCCCCCGAGCCCAACCTGGCCATGCTGTGGGACGCGCCGCTGCTGTACGTCGAGGCAGCCCCGAAGGCGCCGATGACGCCCACACTCGCCAAGACCATCGCCGACTACGTTCGCGAGGGCGGCACGGTGGTGGTTCAGTCGTCCGCGGGCGAGGACAAAGCGGTGACCGACGCGCTGACGGCCGCCCTGCCGGAGTACGCGGCCACCGCCCTGCCGGGCGATCATGCCATCTTCTCGCTTCGTCTCAAGACATCGCCCGCGACGGTGGTCGGCATCGGCGACCGGCTGCGGACGAGGGTCTTTATCGTGACCGACGACTGGTCGGGCGTGTGGCGGCGGAGCACACCCAAGGATTCCCCGCCGCAGTTCCAGCAGTTCGCCAACCTGTTCTTCTACGCCACCGACCTCGCCTGGCCCAAGGGCAAGCTCACGCCCGCCCGTGCCGTCACGGCGGCCCCTGCCGTCGCCAAGACCGTCGCCGTCGGCCGCGTCAAGCACGCCGGCGATTGGAGCATCTGCCCCCGCGCCATGGCGGCCGTGTCGAACACCGTGGCCGCTGCCGTGAGCCTGGGCGTGAAGGAACAGACGATCGACCTCTCCCAGCCGGTGCCCGCCCATGTGCCGCTGCTGTGGCTGACGGGCACGACCAAGCCGCTGATCGCCGGAACGGAAGTGCAGAACCTCAAGGCGTACATCCAAGGCGGCGGGACGCTGTTCATCGACTCTGCCGTCGGCGGCGAGGAGTTCTTCAACCTCGCCGTCAAGGTCGTCGCCGATGCCTTCGATTCACCCCCGCAGCCCCTGGCCGCCGACCACCCGCTGATCACCGGCAAGCTTCCCGGCAGCGCGGGCGCTGACATCACGTCCGTCACCTTCACCCGCGCACTGAAGGCCAAGCTCGGCGAACAGGCGGCCCCGTCGCTCGTCGGATTGTCCGTTAACGGCCGGCTGGCCGTCATCATCTCGCGGTACGGAGTCACCGCATCGTTGGACGGCGCGCCCGTCTACAACAACATGGGCTACTCCACGCCGGACGCCCGCCGCCTGGCGGCGAACGTCCTGCTCTACGCCGTCTGCAGGTAGGGCGCGTCAACTCTTCTTCGTCTCGCCCTTGGCGCGACGGGTCTTATTCGTCGTCGCCGCCGCGATCCGTTCGGCCGTGCGTTCGCCGCGGCCTCGCTTGAGCTCCGACTCCTTGATGTGCTCGTATTGCCTCACCCGCTTGGGGCTCTTGACTCCTCTGGGAGGCATGGTTGCTCTCCTTGACTCTGTTTCAGGCGGCCTCGCCCGCTCGAGCGTTCTGCTCGCGGATGTAGGCGTCGCGCACGCGGACGGAGACCTCGAACGAGTTCAGCAGGTTGATGTACTGTTCCACCAGGCGCGTCATCAGGAACTTCCGCCGCACCGTCTCCTTGGCCTCCACGCCCAGTCGCTCGCGCAGGGCCGGGTCCTTCAGCAGCGTCACGATCCGCTCGGCGCACTCGTTCACCGAGCTGACCAGGAAGCCGTTTGTCCCGTCCTGGATCTGGTAGCGGATGCCGCCCACGTTGCCGCCGATCACGGCCGTGCCTTTCCACATCGCCTCGGTCACCGTCAGGCCGAACCCCTCGCGGATGGACTTCTGGATCACCACCGCGGCCTTTCGCTGCAGGGCGTTGACCAGCAGGCTGTCGTCGAAGTTGAGGATCATGATTTCATCGCTCCGCTGGTCCAGCAGCGAGCGGAAGATCATCTCGCCCTCGGGGTCGTCGGTGGCCGAGCTGCCCAGCAGGATCAGGCGGCAGTTGGCCTCGCGACGCGCGATCTTGTACGCCTCGATGACGCCCTGGGGGTCCTTCCAGATGTCGAACCGCGACACCTGCACCACCAGCGGCAGGTCGGTGGGGATGTTGTACTTTTCCAGCACGCCGACGATCTCGGCCTCGGTCATGTCGCGGTTGTTCAGCGCGAACGGGTCGATCGTCGGCATGTGGAAGAACTGCGGCGGCCTGATCCGCTGTGCGTACTCCGGAATGCTGACGATGGCGGCGTCGTACTTGTCGATGAACCGGCGCAGGTAGGCCCACAGCTCGGTGTGCGGGTTGGACAGGTCGATATGGCACCGCCAGATCCACGGCCCGCGTTTGGGGTAGTGATCGATCAGCGGCAGCGGCTGGGGGTCATGCACGATGATAAAGTCGTGGTGCAGGTGGTTTCGTACCGCGTTCTCGGCGTTGACCTCCTCGTAGATCAGCTTTTTCTCGTCCGTGAGGTCCATCTCGCCGCTTTGCAGGGCGTTGTGCATGCCCTTGGTGACGCGGAAGAAATCCGGGTTACCCTGGATGATCCGCCACCCCGTATGGATACCCAGCCCGTTCATCAGCAGCGCCAGCGACGACAGCTTCGTCGCCACCCCGCCCCCGTAGTATGTCGAACTGATATTTTCCACCGATCGGTCCAGCAGGGGCTTGGCCCGCATGTGGATCCGATCGATCGTCTCTGCCCCGACAAAAGGTTCGTAGTCCTCAATTTTCTTGATCATGGGTAGCCCTTCGCAATTAGTGCCCCTGGTGCAAGTCCACGTCAAATTGTAGGACGGCAGGGCCGGGCAAGGGGGCTCAGGACAGCGACTGCACAGCCGCATCCGTGCGTCTTGTGCAAATTAATGATGCCATCATCAGAATGCGCGGGTTCAAATGGAAGGATGACGAAACACCAAGACCTCCGGAGAAACAGGATGAACCGCACTTTCCTCTCTGCGTTGTTGACCCTGCTGATGACGGCGTCGTTGGGGCTGGCCCAGTCGCGGCCGGCGGCGGATGGGAACGCGGCCACCAAGCCCGCGGCCAAGCCCGTGGTGTACAAGTACCACGAACTGGCCGGGCCGGAGCTCAAACAAAAGGCCTACGTCCAGGCCCGCAGCTTCGACCTGCACTTCTGGCCGTTCCTCGACGGTCAGTGGGAAGGCATCGTCACCGACAGCGCGGGCAACGTGTGGTTCGGCGTCTCAACGCACTCAGGCACGCAGCACGGGCAGGTCTTCCGGTACAACCTCAAGGAAGACATCGTCGAGCACATCGCCGACCTCGGCCAGGCGTGCGGCGAGAAGCTCACCGGCAACCCGCCGCAGGACAAGATCCACGGCCAGATGTTCGAGGACGGCGACCGCATCCTGGCCGGCACGTGCGAGGGGCACGTCATCGACGGCAAGCCCTACAAGGGCGGCTACTGGCTGTCCATCGACAAGAAGACGGGCGTGGTGACCAACCTGGGCATGACCATCACCAAGGACGGCCTGCTGTGCGTCAGCTACGACCCGTACCGCCGCATCCTCTACAGCAACACCAACCGCACGGGCGAGATGACCGTCTTCGACCCCAACACGCGGCAGGAGCGGGTGCTGGGCGTGCCCTGGCAGGACTGCATCGATGCGTGGAAGGCCGACCCCGACCCCAAGAAGCCCAAGGAAATCTGGACTCGCAGCCTCACCTTGATGCCCACCAAGAGCGGCAAGGTGTACGGCTCCAAGTGGGGCTGCGCCTTCTGGGAATACGACCCGGCCACGGGCAAGATCCAGAACATCGCGGTGGAGATGCCCATCCCCGGCGAAGTGACCCAGGGCGACAAGGCCGCCGTCGCGCGGTGGAAGTCCTCCGCCTGCCACATCACGATCTGGGACGAGAAGGACCAGTGCTTCTACACCATCCGCAGCTATGACGAGATGCTCTGCCGCTTCTTCCCGCCCCAGGACGGCAAGGGGGCCCGCCTGGAGGCCGTGCAGAAGATGGGCCTGCCGGACAAGGCGATGATCCACGCGGGCCGGTATGCCTCGTGCACGCTGGTGATGCTGGGCCGCACGATCTACTACACGCCCTACACGGGGTGGGGCGGGACGACGAACCTGCAGAGCTACAACCTCGACACCAAGACGTTCACCGACCACGGCCCCATCGTCGTCGAGGGCGACCGCCGCGTGAACGAGTGCCACGCCCTTGGCGCCGGCAAAGACGGGCGGCTCTACCTCGTCGCGTTCGTCTTCAGCATCGAGGGCAAAGATCCCGCCAATCCCTGGGGCATGCGCGGCCCGTATCCATTCCACCCGAGGTTCACGATCATCGACCCGGGGAAGGACTTCGTGAATCCCGGCAAATAGAAAGCAAGATGGTGCCACCCTCAAGCAAGCCCGAAGGGCGCAGCTTGGGGGTGTCCCTGGATCGGCAGAGATGAAGAACAGCAAACGAAGCAGCGAACCGCAGAATAGCGAACAAGGAACTCAGAATGTCGAAGGAGCGAGTCTTCGATCTTGAGCCGCGCCTGATTGACTATGCTGTTCGAATCATTCGGCTCGTTGAATCCTTGCCTAAGGCGCCGGTCGAGAATCACATTCGCGCCCAACTTAGTAGAAGTGGAACGTCGCCCGCGCCGAACTATGGCGAATCGCAGAGTGCCGAATCTCGGAGCGATTTCATCCACAAACTGAAGATAGTGCTGAAGGAGCTTCGGGAAAGCCGGGTATGGCTGCTGATGATTCAGCAAGCCGAGTTAATAAAGCCGGCGGCCGCGGTTGCCCCGTTGATCCAGGAAACCAACGAGCTGATTTCGATCTTCGTCGCCAGCGTCAAGACGGCCACGAAGGCCTTGCGTTGACTTCGATATTCTGAGTTCCTTGTTCGATATTCTGCGGTTCTCTGTTTCGCGATGCGTCACGAACACAAAGGAAAGACAATGAAAGCTCTTGCCCTGGCTTTGGGAATCCTGAGCCTTGCTGCGGCTTCTTTCGCTGCCGAGGCCGCGTCGGCGCCGGCGGCGGATGCGAATCTCGCCGCGACCATCGCAGCTCTGCAGAAGAGCCTTCCCGCTATCACGAAGTCCGCCGAGGCCGCGGCGGCGGTGCACGTGCAGGAAGGCTGCGGCATCGGCGTGTTCGGCGAGGAGGGTATGGTCAGCGAGGCCGTGGGGCGCGCGGGCGGCATCATTCGCATCAACTATCCGCACCAGGTCAAGGACCCCAAGTGGAAGGGCGTAGTCCTTGCCTTCCCGGTCGCGTCGCAGTTGGACAAGGATCTCGCGACGCTGGCGGAGTACAGCAAGCAGGGCAAGCACATCGTCCTGTTCGGCCCCGCGAGCTACGCCCAGGCCGCCGCCAAGGCGGGGCTGGAGCCCAACGGCCTCGTCGATACGCACGGGCCCGCCGGCGACTCCGTCGCCAACATGACGGCGATGTGGACGTGGACGGGCGAGTTTGTCGGCGCCCTGACGCGACTGGGCAAGATGCCCGCGATGTACCAGAGCTACGCGGTGCCCGGCGGCAAGGAGCGCGGCGCAAAGCTCGGCCAGATGAAGTACCACGAGGGCGCGCCGCAGAAGGTCGCCCCCGGCGCACTGGGCAAGGAATACCTCGACGGCCTGGCCGCCACGATGGCGGGCATCCAGAAGGACCAGGCCGACAAGATTCGCCAGGCGGCCGCCGCCGCCCAGGCCGCCAAGGCCGCGGGGCACAAGGCCTATCTCTCCGTCAGCGGCCACTCGATCATCCATCATGTGCCCGCCGACTGCGGGCTGACGCCGGTGTTCAAGGGCTGGGACACGCTCCGCAAGACGCCCGCCGTCGAGTTCGCCAAGGGCGACTTCGTTCTCTGCGTCGGCTACGACAGCATCTTCCCCGACCTGGCCAAGGCCGCCCGCCAGGCCGGCGCGACGATTGCGTGGAGCCTCACCAACTACAAGCAGGACCCTGCCACCGGCGTGCCCGCCATCGGCAAGGACGAGATATGGATCGACCAGAAGTGGGCCTTCGGCGACGCCATCGCCACCGTCCCCGGCTACGACGTCAAGATCCTCCCCTCCAGCGGCATCATCGCCGAGGGTGTCCTTCGCCTGGTGTGCGACGAGATGAGGCAGACGAAGCCCTAGTAGGTGTTCCAGGGTGGCATTATGGAGTGCGGTGGCAGAGCGGAGCGCAGCGACGCGTCGACACCGCTTTGGATCTGCCGACGATGCAGGTGAGGCCGGAACTGCACTAAACATGCTTTTGGTCCTTCGGACCTAAAAGCATGGCACCCGGTGCTGGTTCTTCGGCGTCAAGAGCATGGCGCCTGCGCGACGTCTTGCGTTGCGATGTCTCGATGCACCATAATCCCCTCCCATGGCCGACTACCAAATCGCGGCGTACTACTTTCCCAACTACCACGTCGATCCTCGCAACGAGGCCGTGCACGGGCCGGCGTGGACGGAGTGGGAACTCGTCAAGAATGCCAGGCCCCGCTTCGCCGGGCACGATCAGCCCAAGGTCCCGCTGTGGGGCTATGAGGATGAATCGTCGCCCGTGGCGTTCGCCCGGAAGATCGACGCGGCCGCCGACCACGGCATCACGTCGTTCATCTTCGACTGGTACTGGTACAACGATGGCCCTTTTCTGCAGCGCGGGCTGGAGCAGGGCTACCTCGGCGCCGCCAACGCCGATCGCGTGAAGTTCGCCCTCATGTGGGCCAACCACGACTGGGTCGATATTCACCCGGCCAAGCGGGGCGTGCCGGCCCCGCTGATGTACCCCGGCAAGGTCACGCCCCAGACGTTTGAGACGGTGGCGGACTACGTAATCGAGAAGTACTTCCGCCACCCGTCGTACTGGCGAGTGAACGGGCGGCCTTACTTTTCGATCTACGAGTTGTTCCGCCTGGTGGAGGGTTTCGGGGGCGTGGCGCAGACGGCTGAGGCGCTGGCCCGCTTCCGCGCCAAGTGCGAGCGAGCCGGCGTGGGCGGGGTGCACCTCAACGCGGTGGTCTGGGGCGTGAAGATCCTCCCGGGCGAGCAGGCGCTGGCGAGCCCCTCGGCGATGCTCGAGGCCATGGGCTTCGACAGCGTCTCCTCCTACGTCTGGGTGCACCACGTGCCGCTGAACCAGTTCCCGCAGACGCCGTACGAGAGCGTCGCCGCCGCGGCCCAGCAGCATTGGCAGCGGGCGGCAGCGGAGTTTCACGTGCCGTTCTTTCCCAATGTCACCATGGGCTGGGACGCCAGCCCACGCACCGTGCAGTCGGATGTGTTCACGGCCAGCGGCTATCCATTCATGTCGATGATGTCGGGCAACACGCCGCAGCAGTTTGAACGGGCGCTGTTGCGGGCGAAGGACTTCCTCACCTCGCGCGGCGGCCCGCGGATTCTCAGCCTCAACGCCTGGAACGAATGGACCGAAGGCAGCTACCTCGAGCCCGACACCAAGAACGGGTATGGCTATCTCGAGGCCGTGAAACGCGTTTTCGGGTGATCGGCTCTCCGTGCATCCATGCTCGCATTTCGGTGCCACCCCCAAACTCGTTTGGGGGTGAGAACAGCCATCCGGTCCGCCCCGTCACAGCCCGCAGCAAGCTGCATCGTTCTGCTCGCCGCCGCTTCTGCTTTGCGCTGATCGCGGGTATGATGCGCTGAGTATGAACGAACGCGAACTCATTCGATGGATACGCTCGCAGCTCCACGCCGACCCTGCAGTCGTGCCGGTGGGGCCGGGCGATGATTGCGCGATCGTGGCCGCCGGTGGCCAGCGATTGCTGGTGACCACCGACCAGGTCCTCGACGGCGTGCACTTCATCCTGGCCGAGCATGGCCCGGCGGCCGCGGGGCGAAAGGCGATGGCGCGGAACCTGTCGGACATCGCGGCGATGGCGGCGGCCCCACTGGCGGCGGTGGTGACGGCGGCGCTGCCCCGCGGCATGGGCGAGGCCGACTGCAAGGCCCTGTACACCGGCATGCGGCAGATCGCCGAACAGTTCCATTGCCCCATCGTCGGGGGCGACATCAGCGCGTGGGACCAGCCGCTGGCTGTGAGCGTCACCCTCCTGGGCCGACCGTGGGATGGTATCGAGCCCGTGCTGCGCGGCGGCGCCCGCGCGGGCGACGTGGTCTGCGTGACCGGCCCGCTGGGCCGCGCCTGGCGGACGCGACACCACTTGGATTTCACCCCCCGCGTCGCCGAGGCCAAGGCCCTGGCGGCCGCAGCGACGCTGCACGCGATGATCGACATCTCCGACGGCCTGGCCGCGGACCTGGGCCACATCTGCGACGAATCGCACGTGGCCGCAATCCTCGACGCAGCCGCGATTCCGCTGCGGGAAGGGGCCGATCTGGCCGCGGCGTTGGGCGACGGCGAGGATTACGAACTGCTGTTCACGCTCTCGGCCGCCGATGCCGAACTGCTGCTGGCAGTCCCGCCGACCGGGGTCAGCATCACCCGCATCGGCACCATCGCCGCCGGGTCGGGAGTGAAGATCCGCGACGCCGCCGGGGAGCGTTCCCTGGAGCAAGGCGGGTGGGAGCATCGAACGTAGTTCCTGCGGCATCGGGTCGGTTGTTGTTCGCACCCCCAAACAAGTTTGGGGGTGGCACCGGTTTGGCACGGTGGCACCGATTAGGCACAATCAGTATGAATCAGACGAAGACATATGAGACGAAGTCGACCCGCGGGACCGTGGGCCTGGGACGGCGCATCGGCGCGACGCTGGGGGCGGGCGACTGCGTGGCGCTCATGGGCACGCTGGGGGCGGGCAAGACGCAGCTGGTCCGCGGCATCGCCCAAGGCCTGGGCCTGGCCGAGGGCCGGATGGTGTCGAGCCCGACGTTCGTTCTCGTTCAGGAATATCCCGGCCGCGTGCCGATCCACCACCTGGACCTCTACCGGCTTTCCGATCCCGCGGGCGAACTGCCCACGCTGGGCATCGACGAGATGCTCCAGACCGGCGCCGTCCTCATCGAGTGGGCCGAGCGCGCCGGCCAGGCCCTGCCCCATCCCCGCCTCGAGATCCGCATCGAGGTCCTCTCTCCCACCGCCCGGCGATTCCATCTGACACGGGTGGGTTGAGTCCGGCGGCCAGTGGCGGCCTTCCGAGGCTGCCGCCTTCATGCCGGTCTTGGCGGCGGCCTGGGAAGGTCGCCACCCGTCGCCGGATGGCGGTCGCGGCGGCCGAACTTGCTTTCCTCTTCTCCGCGACCCCGCCCACCGACTTCGGCGTTCCATCGCCTACAATGGACCGGGCGAAAAGTTCGCCCGCTCTAAAGGAAAACGTTATGAAGAAGATCATTCTGATTGTGGGCCTTGTGATTGTAGTATGGGCGAGCGTGATCAGCACTCAGGGCTGTGTCAAAATCGGGGGCGATCCCAACGAGCCGCAGCAGCAGTTGAAGAGCGGTGACACCGACGTGCGAATCAACCAATAGGGGGCAGCCATGCGGCGTCTGATCGCGACACTACTATGCGCTGCGGTGGCCGCCGGCGCCGGCGGCTGCGTCAAGGTCTGGAAGGACGAGCACGGCGACACGCAGTTCCGCTTGGGCGGCATCGATGTCGAGCGCCACACCGACGGGAACTCGACCCCTGACGCCAACAGCCCTGCGACGGCCCCTGCGGCCAGCCCCAAGCCCAGCAGCAGAACCGGCGGGCCGATGGGGCCCTCGCGCCTGGTGGCGGAGCATGGCGACCTGGCGGTTGCCCGCGAAGAAGAGTTGCCCGCCGCCCGCCGCTGAGGGGCATAAAACACAGCGGCTGCGCCGGGGGTGGCCGGCACAGCCGCGTTTCTTGTCTGACAGGGGTGGCCTGTCCATTTCAGTTCGTGCCGGCGAGGCCGGTGACGACCTCGCCGACGCGTATATAGCAGACTGAATTACTTCTTGCCCTTCTTAACGACCTTCTTGGCGGCCTTCTTGACCGCGGCGACAGCCTTCTTCGCCGGGGCGGCAGCCTTCTTGGCGACGACCTTGGCGGCCGGGGCCTTGACGGACGAGCCGTACTTCATCGCGGCCTGGGCGGCAGCGAGGCGGGCGACCGGCACGCGGTAAGGCGAGCAGGACACGTAGTTGAGGCCCGTCATGTGGCAGAACTCGACGCTCATCGGATCGCCGCCGTGCTCGCCGCAGATGCCCAGCTTGATGTCGGGGCGGACCGAGCGGCCCTTGCCGACGGCAATCTGGATCAGCTGGCCGACGCCGGCCCGGTCCAGGGTCTGGAACGGGTCATAGTCGTACACGCCCGCGCGGACGTATTCGCCCAGGAACTTGCCCGAGTCGTCGCGGCTGAAACCGCAGCCCATCTGC
>CAZTVF010000130.1:0-13603 GCA_964616985.1 uncultured Planctomycetaceae bacterium | reverse complement strand
AGGTGCTGCGGAAGCATCGCGTTTATGCATCTCGGATTTGAATCTGCGTAAGCGGTAAGCAGTAAACAGGAAAGGAGCGAGATTGGAGGCGATTGGGAGCGTTGGGGTTCAGACAACGCTGAAAAGCGAGCGATGCCCAGATGTCTGCTGATTCCCGGTCACCCCTCGCTGTTACTGTTTACTGCTTACTGCTTACTGCTTCCCGATCTCCATCAGCACACGGAGCCCGACGTGCTTGGAAGCAACGGCGGGCTTGTCCTTGTCGCGGCTGGCGCTGCGGCAACTGGTGGCCTTGCTGCTCCAGGCGCCGCCCCGCTTGATCACGTAGACGACCTTGGCGATGGCGACGTTGTCGAAGCACCACTCCCACACGTTGCCGTGCATGTCGTACAGGCCCCAGGCATTTGGCGCGAAGGCGCCGACGGGGGTGGTCTTGTTGCGATTGGCGCCGGCCGTCTGGGTGGTCGCGCCGTACGTGCCGTCGTAGTTCGCCTGGTCGGTGGAAAGGGCGGCCCCCGTGGCGTAGGGCATGCTCGTGCCGGCACGGCAGGCATATTCCCACTCGTCCTCGTGCGGCAGGCGGTAGGTGCGGCCTTCGCGAGCCGACAGCTTGTCGCAGAACTCCACGGCCTTGTGCCAGGAGATCGATTCCACCGGGAGGTTCTCGTCGCCCTTGAAGCTGCTGGGGCTGTCGCCCATGACCGCCAGCCACTGCGCCTGCGTGACTTCGCAGGCCCCCAGGTAGAACGGGGCCGCGATCACCTTCTCAGCCGCCTCCAGGTCTTCGCGGTCGCGGCCCGCCTCATCCCGCGGGCTGCCCATCGTGAACTTGCCGGCCGGGATCCGCACGAACTTCATCCCGATGGAGTTGGTGAACTCCTTTGCCTGCGTGTCGACCGCCGGCGATGGCGTTGCTGCCGCCGTGGGCGATGCCGTGGCCGCGGGAGTTTGGCCCGGGCCGGGCGTGGCATCGGCCGCGGGCGAGGGAGTGGGCGAGATCGTCCCGGCCCCGCCGGCATTGGCGACCACGGGGCCGTTTGCCCCTGACGGCTTCGAGTCGCCATCGCGCGTCGCCAGCACCACTGCCACCGCCCCGATGACCAAGACCGCCACCGCCGCCGCGATCATCCACAGTCGCACCCGGCCGGGGGCAGCCGCCGGGGCCGCGGGGGCCGAAGCAGGCACCGTCGCCGCGGTCCGTTCGCCGGCCAGTTGCTGCACGAATTCGCGCGCGGTCCTCTGGCGGGCCTGCGGGTCCTTGGCCAGCGCCGCCGCCAGCGCGGCGTTCGCGTGGGCCGGCACGTCAGGCAGCGGCTCGCACGGGCGGTTGATAATCTGCCACGCCAGGTCGCCCTGCGGCGAGACCAGCCGGTGCCCGGCCAGGCATTCATAGAAGACGTTCGCCAGGCTGTAGAGATCGCTGACGGCGGTGACGGGCTTGCCGCAGAACTGCTCCGGCGAGGCATACAGCGGCGTCTGGCTGGTTCGGCCGGTGACCTCGGTCAGCACGTCGTGCATCTCGCGGGCGATGCCGAAGTCCATCAGCTTGGCCGTGCCGTCGGCGGTGACCATGATGTTGCCGGGCTTGATGTCGCGGTGCAGCACGCCGCGAACCTGCCGCCCGGCGGAGTCGGAATATGTCACGTTGTGCGCGTAGTCCAGCGCCTCGGCCAACTGGCGGGCAATGGGGACGAGCTCGTTGTAAGGCAGGCGGTGGTCATCGCGGTCCATCAGCATCTGCTGGAGCGTCTTGCCGTCGACGAACTCCATGACGATGAACTTGATCGCGCCGTCACTGTGAAAACTGTGCAGGCGGCAGATGTTGTGGTGGGTGAGCTGGCGGCCCATCATCGCCTCCTTGCGGAGGTTGGCCACGGCGATCTCGTTGCGGGCCAGCATCGGCGGCAGCACCTTGATCGCCACGGGCGTGCCCAGCTCGGTATCCTCGCCGCGCCACACCTCGCCCATGCCGCCGGCGCCCAGGGGCTTGGCCCCCACGACGCGGTACTGCCCGGCCAGGACCTCGCCCTCGCGAATCTCCCGCCCCATCTCCACGCGCGGTGCGTCCATGGTTGCCAGGATATCTTGTTCGCTAAATGGCGCAGGCGAGACCGGCGCGTCGACCTGGCCCCCCAGCTGCGCGCCGCACTGGCCGCACAGCTTCAAGTCGGCGGAATTGTCTTTGCCGCACTTTGCGCAACGCATGGGCGAATTCTACCATTTCGCACCCGGGCGTGGTCAATCTTCCTTCGCATGTGGTAAACTTCCATGATGCCCGAAGGAATCATCACCATCTTCGACGGTAAGGTCACCCGCCAAGCCGCCCTGGACCCCAAGGGCGTCATCATCGGTCGCAGCCCCTCGTGCGGACTGGTGCTGGAGGGCCCGCTGATCTCGCGGCAGCACGCCCGGCTCAGCCAGGACCCCTTCGGGCGATGGATCGTCGAGGACCTCGGCAGCCGCAACGGCGTGCTGGTGGACGGGCGGCCGATCAAGGCGTGCCCGCTGGGGCCCAACGACGCGATCACCATCGGCAACTTCACGCTGCGGCTGGGCGGGGCCATGTCCGACGCCGCAGCCGCCACGCAGTTCAACCCGCCGCCCGTGATGGACGATCTCGAGCGGACGCAGGTGACGCTGCGCAGTTTCGAGCAGCACGCCCAGTCCTCGCTTCGGATCAAGCACCTCAACCGGATCACCGACAGCCTGCTGGCCGTCACGGCGGCCGACGACCTGTACCCCCAGACGTGCCGGCTGCTGGCGCAGACGCCCGACAGCGTGGCCCTGGTGCTGCGCGTGCCCCGCTGCGGCGAGTTCGCCGCGCCCCAGATGCTCGCCTGCTGCCTCAGCGGGTTTGAGCCCGGCGTTTCGGCGGCGCAGATGCCGCACAACCTGCACGTGTCGCGACGGGTGCTCGAGGCCGTCCGAACGAGCGGCTCGGCCGCGATGGCGGGCAACATCTCCGAGGCCAACCTGCTGCTGACGGTCATGGATGCCCGCCGCCCGCGCGCGGTGTTCTGCGCCCCGATGACCGAGGTCGAAACGTGCGTCGACCTGCTCTATCTCGACAGCCCTGCCGACACGGCCACCGGCGAGACACTGGACCTCGTCCAGGCCATCGCCCGCCAGGTCAACATGGTCCGCAAGGGCCTGCTGCTGGCCGATGAACGGGCCCAGCGCGCGGCGATGGATCGCCAGCTGACGCTCGCCCGCGAGATCCAGGCCAAGCTCACCCCCCCGCCGCTGGTGCGGCAGGGCGCCGCCGAGGTGGCGGTGCATTACGAGCCGGCGATGTGGGTGGGCGGCGACTACTGCGACGTGTGGGAACTGGGGCCTCGTCGGCTGGCCCTGGCCTTGGGCGACGTTTCCGGCAAGGGCCTGCCCGCGGCAATGGTGATGACCAACCTGCAGGCCGCCCTGCGAACGACGATGGCCTTCTGCGACGACCTGCCCGTTGTGATGAACCGCCTCAGCCAGCACCTCGAAACGCACCTGCCCGACGGCATGTTCGTCACGATGCTGCTGGGCGTGTACGATGCCGAGACCCGGCGGCTGGACTACGTCAACGCCGGGCACATCCTGCCCTTCGTCCGAAGCCCCGACGGCCAGACGCGGCAGATCGGCAAGCCTTCCAACCCGCCCCTGGGCATCGCGCCGGCCCCTTTCCAGGCCGAGAGCGTCACCCTGGCCCCTGGCGAGGCGTGGCTGGCAGTGACCGACGGCATCACCGAGTCGACCGCCCCCGATAGGTCTCAACTGGGCGAGCCCGCCCTGGCGGCCGCCATCACCCAGCACCCGGCGCGCGACGGCGGGGAGCTGGTCCGCGTCGTCACCGCTGCCGCAGCCGCGTTCCGCCAATCGCTTCCGCAGCAGGACGACATCACGGTGCTGGCGCTCGTTGCGGGGTAGAAAGGTTGCCCACACCGCTCACGCTTTGGTATCCACAGTCGTCCCGGATGGGAACCTTCCCAGGTCGCCGCCCCTGTCACCTTTGGCGGCGGCCTGGGAAGGCTGCCACCCCTCGCACGTGCGTAGACACCCTTGCCACTCACGCGTGAGCCGGCGTCGGCGAGTTCCGGCGGCACTCTTTCAGAATCGCCAGCACCTCGTCGTCGGTCGTCTGGCTGAAGTCGCGGTAGAACTGGCCGACCGCCTCGAAGCCGTCCGGGGCGAGAAGGCACAGCACGTCATCGGCGAACGATGCCAGCCGCTCCAGCGTTTCGGGCGGTGCCACGGGCAGGGCGCAGACCAGGTGGCTGGGCTTCTCCATCGCGATCGCCCGCAGGCTGGACTGCATCGTCGCGCCCGTGGCCACGCCGTCATCGGTGACGATCACCGGCCGCCCCGCCAGCGACAGGCGGGGGCACTCCCGCCGGAACAAGACCGCACGCCGCTGGATCTCCGTCAGCTGCGCCAGCGCCTGCAGTCGTGTGTATTCCTCTGATGCGCCGACATATGAGGCGATCGTGGGATCGGTCGTGATCACGCCGCTCTCCGCCACGGCACCGACGGCCAATTCCGGATTGAACGGCGCCCCGAGTTTACGCGTCAGGATGATATCCATGGCCGCGCCGATGCGGCGGACGATCTGGGCGGCAACGACGACCCCGCCGCGAGGAATGCCCACAACCACGGCCGGCGTTGGTAAATCCCCCAGGAATTCAGCTAGCATCGCCCCGGCCTGGGCCCGACTATCGAACGGCTCGGCTTGGCGAGAAATGATTCGCACGTTCTTCATACGCGCACTCCCGAGAACAATTCTAGGGGAGCGTTTCACAATTGAATCTGGGAGTAAGGCTTTGGTGGCGGCTTGCCGTTCGGCGCTGTAGAAGCCCCGGGGCGTCACCGGCGTTTCACAGCGCCGAACGACAAGCCGCCCCCAGACGCACTCACATACTGGAGCGTGATCAACCGGCTAAGGCGATGGCGTCTTGGGGCCGCACAGGCCGGCGCAGACCTCGCGCATGAGTTCGGTGGGCAGGTAGAAGGAAAGGATGCTGGCGTCGTCTTCGATGCTGATCGCCAGGCCCATCGGCACCTTGCACTGCAGGGTGGCCAGGGCCTCCTTGCCGGTCAGGCGGACCATGGTCTTGTTGATCGCCTCGCCGTAGACCGACATGTTCATCAGGCAGACGGCCTGCATGTTCTTGCCCAGGTGCTGAAGGCACTGCCGGGCCTCCGGCGTGGACAGCAGCTTGCCGTCGCCGCTGCGAGCGGCGGCCAGGGCCCTGGTCATGCCCGCCACCCCGCCACCGAGCGAAATCACCAGCGTGTTCTTGCCGGCCGGGGCCATCAGCGCCGTCAGGCCGTGCGGGCCGAACATCGCCTTGAACATGGCCTGTTCGTCGGCGGGGCATTCCACCGAGATGACGTCCGCCTGCACGTCGCCGATCTTAAGGGAGCCGGCGGCGCAGCGAATCGCGAATTCGTTGGCATCCATGTCCGGCGCGAGCATCTCCCGGCGGATGCGGTCGGCCAGTGGGGCGCTCTGGGCCAGCATCGCCTGAAGCCTGCTCGAGTCCTGGCAGCGGATCACGGCGGTGATGCCGATAGTTCCCTGGGCGTCGTCGTCGCCGGGGGCCATCAGCAGTTGCACGCCCTCGACCTCCTGCAGGATCTTGGTCAGTTGGGCCATCGCCTCGTCCCGCCGCGCGGGCTTGAGCTGCTTGGCCCCCTGAAGGGCCGCCTCCAGCTGGGCGAGCATCGTCTGCGGTTCGGGCTCCCGGAGGTTCGCGAAATCCATCGCCAGGATGTAAGGCCCGCCGCGGACGCCGCCCAGCAGAGGCTTGGGCTGCATCGCCCCCGCCGCCGCGACGGCCTTGGCCGCCGGCGTGTCCGGCAGGTAGCGGATGACCAGCTGACCCGCCAGGCCCGCGTCCTTCCGCTGCACGGCCATCAGCAGCCGGTCCATCTGGTTCACCGCCTTGAGCAGCTGGGCAATGTTCTGGCGAAATTCCAGATATGTACGAAGCTCCGCCGGCGGGCGGGTGTCGGTGGCCTTGGCGGCCAGGGCCATCAGGTTCAGCGCGTTGACCACCTTCTGGGCCATTGGCGCCGCCACGCGGCAGTTGAGCATCGCCGCCGCGGCGGACGACGACGCCAGCTTCAGTTCCGCCGGCGATAGCTCGAGGTCGGCCGTGCGTTTGGCCGCCGCCATCGCGTCCAGCGCCTTGGGCGTCGGGCTCAGCAGGATGTAGCCCCCGCGGGCGTCGGCGTACAGGTCGCCGGTGGGCATGGCTACGCGGGCGTAGGGTTTGGATTCCTCGATCTCGAAGGCGCCCAGCAGAGGCTTGAGGCCGCCCGCCGGCAGGATGACCACGTACGGCACGGGCGGCAAGGACGGGGCTGACGCGCTGGACGACGCCGGCAGGAGCATCGAGATGAGGTTGAGGCCCAGCGGGGCCGGGTCGAGCAGGACGAAGGCTGCCCCGCCGTTGGCGTCGAGCCCCTCGCCGAGGTTCAATGCCTTCCTCGCCGCCGCAAGCACGCCCTGGGGCATCTCCTGGCCGGCCAGTTCGGCCAGGCCGATCTGCTTGATATAGGCATCGGCCTCCGTGAACAACCCATTGACGTTGTTCACCACCACGTAGCCCAGCGAGTCGGCCGGGATCATCTTGAGGATCGGCGAGGCGGCGACAGGGGCGGCATTATCAGCCCCCGCGGCGGCGCCGCACACGAACGCCAATGCCATTGCACAAAGGAAGGCTCTCATCGGTTGGACCTCTCTATCCCGTCCGATCATAGTAAATCGCCCCGGGCGGTTCCACCAAAACAGTGGCGGCCCGCAAGGGGCCGCCACGTGAATCACTTCGTATGAGAAGAAGGACGATTAGAAGTCCCCGCCACCCGCGGGCGGAGCGTTGCCGCCACGGGGGCCGGCGCCGCCCATCATCATGAACTGCTTGAAGATCTCCAGGCCTTCCTTCAACAGGCTGTTGGGAAGGAAGAAGGTGATCTGGGCGGTGCTGCCGGAGAAGCCCACGCCCATGGCCAGCGGGGTCTTGGCCTCCAGGCTGATCGGCGGGACCTGGTCGGCCTTGTTCACGGCGGCCGCACCCTTGCCAATCAACTGCCACAGGTTGCCCACATTCAGCAGGGCCATGCCGTGCAGCGGCTTGGGCAGGGCCTTGAGGACCTCGGCCACCTGCGCGTCCTTGGCGATCGTGCCGCCGGTCTTGGCGGTCTTGACCGCTTCCTGCAGCATCTTCTTATCGCCGCCGAAGGTCACCACTACCGTGTTCTTGTCCGGGGCGGTCACGTAGAAGACCAGCGAGTCCTGGCCGAGCAGGGCCTTCATCTCGGCCTTGTCGTCGGCTTCCATCTTTTCCATCTTGGCCGAGCCCAGCGTGATGGTGTCGACGGACATGGCCTCGAGCTTGTCGGCATCCTTCTTGTAGGCGATCGTCACGTCCGCCTTGTTGTCCTTGGCAACTTCCTTGATCACGGCCAGGATCGTCTCGGACGAATCGCTCAGCAGCTGCTTCACCGCGTCGGAGTCCTTGCAGGCGATGACCCAGGCCAGGCCCATCACGCCGCTGCCCTCGGGGGCGCCGCCGATGACAAGCTGCCCGCCCGTCACCTGGTCGTCGAAACCGGCACAGATCTTCTTGATGTTCGCGCGGGAGGCGTCGGAGAGGTTCGGCAGGGCCTTGACCAGGGCGTCCAGCATCTCCATCTGCACGCCGTTGGGGTCCTTGGCCGTGCCCTCGCTGCCCAGCGCCAGCACGTACGGCAGGTTCGGCAGGCGGTCCACAAGGCCTTGGCCGCTCGACTTGAAGCTCGCCATCACCTTGCCCAGCGGGCTGTCGGGCACCACGGTCACGTACTCGTCAAACACGATGCCGCCCGACCGCGCGAAGTTCAGCGTGATCGTCAGCGAGTCGATCTGCGTGATGATCCGGCCGTACATCGGCAGGATCGAGGTCATCAGCGTGGACATTTCCTTGGGCATGTCCGGCTGCTGCATGGCCACGGCCTTGTTCATGACGGCCAGGTACAGCGGGCCGGCGACCTTCATGTTGATCTGCATGCCCACGTCGGTCTTGGCCAGCACGTCGGCGCGATCTTTCGAGACCTCCGCCGCGGCCTTCTTCTCGGCTTTGACCACCGCGTCCAGGGCCTTGGCCATCGGGCTGAGGATCACGTAGCCGCCCAGCTGGCCGGCCAGCATCGGGCCCATCCGCAGCTGCACCTTCGTGTATGCGCCCTCGGCGGCCATCTCGTACTCGCTGAAAACGTCCTTGACGCTGCTGCCGGGAACGAACAGCACAAACGGTAGCTCGGGGGCGTTGCCGTCCTTGTTGTCCATCGCCTTGACCAGGTCGATGCCGAACGCCTGCGGGTCGAGCATCACGGCCGCGAAACCGCCTTCGGCATTGAAGCCCGCGCCAAGCTTGGACTCACTCTTCATCGTGTCCAGCAAGTCGCCCACGCCCATGGCCGCCAGCATGTCGGCCACGCCGATCTCCTGCAGCATCTTGTTGACGCTGGCGAACGTTCCCTTGACCGACGGCACGACGACGTAGCCCATCGACCCCGCCGGAATGGCCTCGAGGATCGGCTGGGCCTTGACGATCGGGGCGGCCGGGGAGGCGGCCGGCTTGGTATCCTGCGCCAAGGCAACCTGGGCCAACGCCACGATGCACATCACCACTGCAAGCCTGCGAGCGAACATAGTTGATCTCCTGTGAAGGCCGCTGCGGCGGCCCCTTGGGCGCCGAAATCGACCGGTTCCTTAATTATGCCCCGCGAATCAGGAAAATTACACGATTTCCGCACGGGGGGGAAGAGAAAACCCCGAATTGAAATCCCCCCCGCCCTCCGGTAGCATGGTCATGGTGACCTCACCCAAATCCATCGCCGGAGCCCCGATTGTCGACGTAGCCGAAGTGCTCATCTCGCGCAGGCAGATCGCGCGGCGCGTCCGCACGCTGGCCGACGAAATCAACCGCCGCTACGGACGGCAGGAACTGACCGTGCTGGGCGTGCTGATGGGGTCCGTGGTGTTCATGGCCGACCTCGTCCGCGGCCTGCAGATGCCGCTGCGGGTCGAGGCTGTCGGGATGAGCTCTTACCGCGGCGCCTGCTGCGAGGCCGGCAGCCTGGAAATCTCGATGCCGCTGGACGCGTCGCTGCGAGGCCGGCACGTGCTGATCGTCGACGACATCCTGGACACCGGGGCGACCCTGGAGGCGCTGCGTACGATGGTTCGCTCGCACGAGCCGGCCAGCGTGGCGGCCTGCGTGCTGCTGCGGAAGGACCTGCCCTCCCCCCGCCCGCGGCCCGAGATGGAGTTCATCGGCTTCGACGTGCCCCACCGCTTCGTCGTCGGCTACGGCCTGGACTACGACGGGCGCTACCGCAATCTCCCCGACGTGTGTGTGCTCAAGACCCTCTCGCCCGCCCCTGAGGCCCGCGGGGTCGGCGACAAGAGGCCCCCAACCTTTCCCTCGCCCGGGAGGGCCAGCGTATGAGCCCCGCCCCCTCGGCGACTGCCCCGGCCCTGGCCACCGAAGCGATGCTGCCCGCGCGCGTGCTGGAGGAGGGCGAGCTGGTGATCCTGGCGATCCGCCCCCACCCGCTGTCGGTGCTGCTGGTGTCGCTGCCGGTGGTGGCGGTCAGTGCGTTAATATGGATAGGTGTTTATATCACCGAGGGGCTTTTCCGCTTCCCGCTACCCAGCCAGGGCATCGCCCTGATTTGTGTGTTCTCGGTGCTGCTGAGGCTGCTGCTGGCGAGCTTTCAGTGGGCGGGCCGGCTGTACCTGCTGACGACGCGGCGGGTGCTGTGGGTGAATGGCATCTCCACGTTCAACGTTGTGCAATGCCCGCTGCACAAGGTGCACGATCTTCGCCTGAGCCTGACCACGCCCGAGCGCATGGCGGGCCTGGGCAGCCTGCACTTCACCTTCGGCGAGGACAAGACCTACAGCGGCAGCTGGATCAACATCTCCAAACCTCGCCAGGTCCTCCAGACCGTCCAGGACGCCATCTCGCGCGTGCGGTAGACGCGGCCGGACGCAATGCAGATGCCTGGAACCAATACGCCCGGGTCGGCATCACAATCGAGTGTGTGATTGCGTCTGGCAGCGGCTTGCCGTTCGGCGCTGTAGAAGCCCAAGGCGTCACCCACATCTGACAGCGCCGAACGGCAAGCCGTCGCCAAAGCCTTACTCCCAGATTCGGTTGTGAAGGGCTGCCGGTGTGTTGCCGCTCATGCTGCAAAGGGTGGATAGAGCACCGGCTCGAACGATTTTCAGAAAAAGTGCCCTCGGACCTGCAGATTGATTAGGAGACGAAGGGGGCGTTTTGCTAATGTCATCAAACTGGGAGGCCGGTGAAGTTCCGCCGGACCCACCTCCCCCACGTCTGTCCATCTCTGTTCGAGGAGTGTGCAATGATCTGGAGGCGAATTGTTCCTGTTGTGCTGGTTCTTCTGTTTTCGTCCGCTGCGTTTGCGGACATCATGTCCACCGAAACCCCATCCGGCTGCGACGACGACCACCTGGCCGTTCCAACGCCCACGCCGCCCACCTCTACGCCGGGCGGCGTTTGCAGTAATGAACCGAAATGGATTTCGGAACACATCACCGTCGATGGTTGCTCCGATGACAACAAGCTGTTCACGTTGTTCTCGGACACCCATGCAAAGCTCTACACGATTGAAATCGCCATGGGTGACGACGGCATGATGGGGTCCTTCAAGGATGAGGCGGGCACAGTCCTGGCCTTCTCCCCGGAAAACATTGCGGCGGCGTCCCAGAAGATGTCCGGCCGCGATGTCCCGCCCAGCGAACTGGAAATCATCCAGGCGATTGGCGGGCTCGTCACCTGGGAAGAGCCCACGACGACCGGCCCTAGCCCGACGGTTCCCGAACCGGCCACGATGGGTCTGCTGGCCCTGGGCGCCCTTGGATTGCTGGCCCGGCGCCGCCGCGCCCGCAGCGTCTGAACTGCCAATGTGCTGCCGATATTCCCCGCCTCGGAAGGTGAACCTCGGGCGCTCCCGTTCACCGACCGGGGCGGGAATACGGCAGGGCGGGGAATGTCGTCCGCGCGTGGGTATGGCGGACGTGGCCGTCCGCCGCTAACACGAACGGTGCATCCGCCATATCACGGATGACAGAACTCGATGTGCCTACAGGTGCATCGCCACGTCCGCCAGTTCCGGATGTGCGATGGCGGCGTAGTCGGCGTATCTCATGCGGATGGCCTGTCGATGCGAGTCGGCTTGGAACACGATCTCCTGATCCTTCGACAGGTGCTCGTCGACCAGGGTCGGCATGTTGTAGAGGTTGCCGAACGGCGCCTCGGCCCCGACCTCGCAGTCTGGGAACAGCTTGGCCATTTCCTGCTCGTCGGCCAGACGAATGCGTTTGGCCTTCAGCGCCCGGGCGACCTTGTCCATGTCGAGCTTGAAGCTGGCCGGCAGCACGCAGAGCACGAACTTGCCGTCGGCGTTGATGACCACGGCCTTGGCCAGCATGTTGCCGCTCACGTGCTCTTCCGCCGCCACCTCCTGGGCTGTATAGGCCGGGATATGCTCGTGAACCGTGAATGCCACGCCCCGTTCTTTCAGGAACGTCTCGGTGTTCATATCGTTCCCTTTCATCGCAATGGGTCCAGAACATTCTAGTAGCCCTTCACGATTGAATCTGAGAGTAAGGCTCTGCCGCGGCTTGCCGTTGAGCGCTGTAGAAGCCCCAGCCTCACCCAGATCTGACAGCGCCGAACGGCAAGCCGCCAGCCGCACTCACATGTTCGGTTGTGATGAACTACTAGTGCTCTGCCTGACCTCAATCGCTGGCGAGCGGCCTTCTCACGCCGTGAGGGCAGCGGCCTGGGCCTGCCTGCGGAGGCAGGAAGGCCGCCACCGGCCAAGCCCTACTCCACCCGCACGTCCTTCACATGCTCATTCTTCTGCAGACCCAGGCCCGCGGCATCGGTGACCGCCTTGCCGCCCAGGCGGATGTTGCGAAAGGTCACGCCACGGATGTCATGGTCGGCGTCGAAGCCGTACATGTCGGATATCGGCATGCGCTCGCCATGCACCACCACGCCGTCAACCGTCACGTCGCGGATCAGCCCGGCCTTGCCGTCGTTGCCCCAGCAGTCCTGCACGATGGCCATGTGCAGCAGCTTCGGTTCACCGGCCAGCGCCGCGTAGGCCGTGCCGGGCGTGGGCGGCCGCAGGAGGTTGTCGATGTGAATGTCGGCGAACGTGATGTCGCTCACCGTGGCGCTGTCGGACAGGTGAACGCCCAGGCACCAGTGCCGCGCGAACAGAATGTCGCACCGCCGGTAGGACACCCGCCGGATCTCCGCCCGCGTCTCGTACGTCGGGCCCAGGGCGTAGCCCCAGTCGTTCCAGATCGTGCAGCCGTCCACCGCGATGTCCTCGGCGGGCACGCCGACGACCGTCGTCTTCACGGCCATGCTGTCGTCGTGGTTCCGCACGAAGCAGCCGCGGATGGCGACTCGCTGCGAACTGACGCTGTTGATGCCGTCGCTGTTGAGCCGGCCGCTGATGATGCGGATGTCCTTCACGAGCAGGTCGTGCGAGCGGCGCATGACGAAATTCCAGTTGGCGGCGTCGCGGAGGGTGACGCCTTCGATGCGGACGTCGCTGGCGTTGTCGAGGCAGATCATGTTCCGCCCGGGGTGCGGGATGAGACTGGCGTCGAGGATGCCCCGCCCGCAGATGCGGACGCCGTGGGAATCCTTCACATTCACCACCGCGCCTTGGAAGAACGTCACCTGCCACTTGTCGCTATACACGCCCGTCTCGCCGGGGGCGACGGTCGCCTTGACCACCGCGCCGGCGTCGATGAACAGCGTCTGCCCGCTGCGGAGTTCCAGCGTGGTGATCTCGTGCATGCCGGGGCCGAAGTAGATGACGCTGGGGTCGGTGGGATCGGGCAGGTCTGCCGGCGGCGCGGCGGCGAAGATGTGGAGCGGCTGCATGTCGCTGCCGTCCAGCACGATCGTCAGCATCTGCGGCCGATCCATCCGCAGGCGGACGCATCCGCCCGCCACCGTCGCCGCGATGCCCGCCCGCGCTGGCAGCACCTCCGCCGCGGCAAAGGGCCTCGCCGGGCGGACCACGACGTCCACGGGCCCCGTGGCGTCGAAGATGGCGAAGGACGCCCGCTCGCCGGGCGGATCGGTGACATGCGACCACAGGCCTGGCTTCTGCAGAATCTCCGCCCGCACGCGCGCGGCGTAGACGAAGACAGGCCGGCCATCGACCTCCATCGTGTAATCCGGCGACGGCGTCTCCGCCGCCGGCGCGGAATAGATGATCGCATGCGTCATGAGTTTCTCCTGTGGGCAAGATTGGACACCGGGGGAAGGCAGTTGTCCAGAGGACGAGGCGTATGGAGAAGCTCGGGGGGCGAAGGTTGCCCCCGCACACAGACCAAGCTAGAAAGAGGGAGACAACTGTCCGGCGGCGTTTTGCTGAAAGGCGAGCGTAAGCGAAACCGCAGGCCTGGGCGGATGAGACGCGGAGAAACCCTATTTGTCGCAACGCATCTTCACTGGCTACCAGCTACTTGACAACTGCCAATACATCGTGCACGGGTTTACCTGCCAATACATCGTGC